>NZ_JBYQFR010000040.1:0-538 GCF_058266945.1 Arthrobacter sp. E70
TGTACTCAGTCAGTAGGTTGTTTGCACCTGCTGATGGGGGGTTTGCCTCCGAGGCTGCCGTGTGGCCGGTGGTTGTTGTAGAAGTTTAGCCATGGTTGCAGGGCGTCGGTCCGGGCTTGGTTCGAGGTGAAGGGTTGCCGGTAGGCCCAGCCTTCTTGGAGGGTGCGGTTGAAGCGTTCTGCTTTGCCGTTCTGCCAGGGATGGCGGGGTTTGATCAGAATGTGTTTAGCTCCCAGCTCGGCCAAAGTTTCTTGGAAATCGCGGGAGAGCCGGTAGGCGAAGGCGTTATCAGTCATGACCCGTCGCACGGGGGCCCCGTTGGCTGCCATGGCGGCCGCTGCCCTGGTGAGGAAGCCGGCGCAGGTCGGGCCTTTCTCGTCCGGCAGGACCTCGGCGTAGGCGAAACGGGTGTAGTCGTCCACGGCGACGTGGACGTAGTCGAAGCCGACCTTCTGAGGTGATTTGCGGTGGTTTGAGCGGCTTTGCGCCGGGTCGGCCCGCCAACCGCCGCCGTCCGGGATCCGGCCTAGTTTCTTGA
>NZ_JBYQFR010000041.1:0-514 GCF_058266945.1 Arthrobacter sp. E70
GTTCCACTTCCCACACCGGTACGGCCGGGTTGTACTCCGGTACGCCCTACGGGGACCAGTACAGCGGCACGTATGCTCCGGCTGGCGGGACAGTCCCGCCCCCGCCGGTCCAGCTCCCCGGGCCAGCAACCACAACGGCCGGCTACGACGGCGGAGCGCCCGGCAGCAGCTACCCGGAGACTGCAGGTACGGCCAGCGGGCTCGACAGCCCGCAACTGGTGGAGGAACCGTGGTCCGGCAACCAGCTGTCCGATGACCCCCTGCGCGACCGCGCCCTCGCGGACGATCCGATGGCCAACGACCCCCTCACCCAGGACCGCACGCGGGGCGGCCAGGCCGGAGGGCTCTGATGAGCAGCCAGATTCCTGAGCCGCCGCCGAGCGCGGCGCACGTGAAGGCCGATACCGCGTCGCTGGGCGAGCTGCTCGGGGACGTCACCCGCGACCTGTCAACGCTGATGCGCCAGGAAGTGGATCTGGCCAAGGCCGAAGCCAAACAGTCAGCCACCCGCGCA
>NZ_JBYQFR010000042.1:0-506 GCF_058266945.1 Arthrobacter sp. E70
GACACCGGCAAACCCTCCCCCCTGGACCGGTTCGAACCCACCAAGGTGGCCCGCTCCGTCCAATCCATGCAGCTGCGCTACGCCACCGTCACCGGCGTGGCCCGCGACGACCTCGAAGACGAAGGCGTCTGGCTCTACGCCGAAACCGTCCGCAAGATCCACGAACTGAACCCCGGCACCGGCGTCGAACTGCTCATCCCCGACTTCTCCGGCAACCCCGACCACATCAAGGCCATCTGCGACTCCAAACCCGAAGTCTTCGCCCACAACGTCGAAACCGTGCCCCGGATCTTCAAAAGGATCCGCCCCGCCTTCCGCTACGACCGCTCCCTGGACGTCATCACCCAGGGCCGCCGCCACGGCATGGTCACCAAATCCAACCTCATCCTGGGCATGGGCGAAACCCGCGAAGAAATCTCCGAAGCCCTCCGCGACCTCCACGCAGCCGGCTGCGACCTGATCACCATCACCCAGTACCTGCGCCCCTCCGAACGGCACCTGCCCGT
>NZ_JBYQFR010000043.1:0-491 GCF_058266945.1 Arthrobacter sp. E70
CTACGCGCTGCATTTCGCGCCCGGGATGGAGTCCGCCACGCAGGAGGACCGCAACGATGTAGTGGTGAAGTTCCTGCTCGCCGCCGGCGCCGTGGGCGTGCTGTACAAGGAGCAGGCCTCGATCTCCGGGGCCGAGGTGGGCTGCCAGGGCGAGGTGGGGTCGGCGTCGTCGATGGCCGCTGCTGGCCTGGCCGAGGTGATGGGCGGGACCCCTGCCCAGGTGGAAAACGCCGCCGAGATCGCGATGGAGCACAACCTGGGCCTGACCTGCGACCCGATCGGCGGGCTGGTCCAGGTCCCGTGCATCGAGCGGAACGCGATCGCCGCGGCGAAGGCGATCAACGCCGCGAAGATGGCGCTCTGGGGTGACGGCACGCACCGCGTCTCGCTGGATGAGGTCATCATCACGATGCGCGAAACCGGCAAGGACATGAGCGACAAGTACAAGGAAACAGCGATGGGCGGCCTCGCCGTCAACGTCGTGGAATGCT
>NZ_JBYQFR010000044.1:0-445 GCF_058266945.1 Arthrobacter sp. E70
CCCAGGGGCAGGTCCAGGCCGGCCGGCCGCAGCAGCCCCGGCACTCCGCGCCGGTGGCTCCCATCCACAATGAAACCGTCTACGCGGCCGGTACGGACGACCTCTTCAACGAACCGGTCGTTGGCAGCGCCACGCCGGTGTCCACCAGCACTTTGCCGGCCGGCACCGCCGAAGATACGCCGCTGCGCTACGAGGACGATCCCTACCGCGCCGAGAACGGCGTCTACGCCCCCGGCGAAGAGCCGTTCGGCACCGGGGGGACGAGGGAAGGACGCCAGCTGTGAGCAGCCAGATTCCTGAGACGCCGCCGAGCGCGGCGCACGTGAAGGCCGATACCGCGTCGCTGGGCGAGCTGCTCGGGGACGTCACCCGCGACCTGTCAACACTGATGCGCCAGGAAGTGGAACTGGCCAAGGCCGAAGCCAAACAGTCAGCCACCCGCGCC
>NZ_JBYQFR010000045.1:0-433 GCF_058266945.1 Arthrobacter sp. E70
CTTGGGGTTGTAGATCTTCGCCGTCGGGAAGAACGCATCCATACCGAACGTGCGTGCCTCGTCGGGGATGATCGGGGCGATGTGCTTGCCGAAGTCCTTATCCCGCATCAGGTCCTTCAGGAGCCTGACGAACGCCATGGTGGTGGCGGCCTGCTGCTTGCCCGAGCCCCGCTTGGCCACCTCGTACGACTTCGCGTCCGGCAGCACGATCTCGGCGTGCGTGGACCGGCGCTCCGGCACCGACCCGCCCAGGGCGGCGCGGCGCTCCATCATGTACTTGATTTCCGGCGCGTCAGTACCCGGGTGGTAGTACGGCGGACGGTAGTTGTCGTTCTCAAGCTGCTCATCGGAAATGGGGATGCGCAGGTGGTCGCGGAACTTCTTCAGGTCATCCAGGGTCAGTTTCTTCATCTGGTGGGTCGCGTTGCGGCCC
>NZ_JBYQFR010000046.1:0-433 GCF_058266945.1 Arthrobacter sp. E70
AGGCCGCAACGCGACCCACCAGATGAAGAAGCTGACCCTCGGGGATCTCAAGGAGTTCAGGGACTACCTGCGTATTCCCGTTTCGGATGAGCAGCTTGAGAACGACAACTACCGTCCGCCGTACTACCACCCGGGTGCCGATGCGCCCGAGATTGCTTATCTCCTCGAACGGCGAAGGGCACTTGGTGGGTCTGTTCCCGAGCGGCGCAGCGGGCATCAGGCAGTGGAACTTCCGGAGGCGAAGTCGTACGAGGTGGCCAAGCGGGGCTCGGGCAAGCAGCAGGCCGCCACCACCATGGCGTTTGTTCGCCTGCTCAAGGATTTGCTTCGCGACAAGAAGTTTGGGAGCCGGATTGTGCCGATCGTGCCGGACGAGTCCCGTACGTTCGGTATGGATGCGTTCTTCCCGACGGCGAAGATCTACAACCCGACA
>NZ_JBYQFR010000047.1:0-316 GCF_058266945.1 Arthrobacter sp. E70
CGGGCACGGGTGGCTTCTATGTCTGCGCGGATGACGTCCGGGTTCTCGCTCATCGGTTTACCTCACCTGGTTTTAGGGTTGGGGGGATTTCGGAGAGTGTTTCGCTGGTTTGGGGCAGGCCCTTGATTTCTTTGAGTTCCTTGCGGCCGATGCTGGCCAGGATCGCGGCGATGATGGCCCAGATGACGGCGACGATCAGCGCGGCCCAGCCCAGGGGCATGAGGGCGCCGAGGGCGAACATCAGGGCCAGGGAGAGGAAGGTCAGGACGAAGTGTCCGCCGACGCCGGCGCCGGCGAGCATGCCGGCGCCTTTCCC
>NZ_JBYQFR010000048.1:0-302 GCF_058266945.1 Arthrobacter sp. E70
CTTTCATTCAGTCCTGCGGCCTTCGCCGGGTTCAGCAGGTAGATGCCCTTGATGACGCCTTCGACGTCGAGGTTTTCCGGTTCCGCGGGCTGGACGATCGGTTCGTTGTAGACGGTGAGGTAGTACATGACGTTCTTGTCGCCGTTGTGTCCTTCGGACTCCGGACCGTACATGCGCTCCAGGCCGGAGCGGACGATGTGTCCGATTTCGTAGCCGTAGGCGGGGTCGTAGGTGAGGACGGCGGGGTTGGTGGAGGCCAGCAGGGGGGAGTGTCCGTCGGCGTGCTGGAGGCCTTCGCCGGC
>NZ_JBYQFR010000049.1:0-286 GCF_058266945.1 Arthrobacter sp. E70
CTAGCTGTACTGGGTCAGGACGTTGGTTACAGCGTGAATAGGTGAAGACCTCTTAGGTTGGTGGTTACCACACACAGCCAACGACTAAGAGGTCTTCATGTCCCACCGTAATGCCCGACTGACTCCGAACGGTAGGCGCATCATCATCGAGCGCGTCCTTGCCGGCCGTCCTGTGGCCCATGTCGCCAAGGAAATGGGTATCTCAAGGACCTGCGCCCACCGCTGGATCAGCCGGTACCGGGCCCATGGCTGGGACGGCCTTGAAGACCGCAGCTCCAGACCGAGA
>NZ_JBYQFR010000005.1:0-328945 GCF_058266945.1 Arthrobacter sp. E70
GCGGCTTTTCCACAAAGCGGGTGGTGAGGACGGCCAGGACAATCGACGCTGCGACGATGCCGAGGCCCTGGGTGAGGTTCGGCGCCTCGACGCCGGTGGCTGCGAGCGCCAGCACCAGGACGGGCCAGTGCCAGAGGTACAGGGCGTAGGAGTTGTCGCCGAGGGCGACGGCGGGGCGGCTGCTGAGGATCCTGTCCACGCCGAACCGGCTCCCGGTCTGCCCGGCGACAATGATGGCGGCGGCGGCCAGCGTGGGCCACAAGGCAACGTAGCCCGGGAACGAGCGGTCCACCGTCAGGAGCAGCCCACAGGAGACCATGGCGACGAGCCCGGCCCAGCCCAGCACCACCCGCACTCCCTTGCCGGGCTTGAGGTAGGGCAGCGCCAGGGCCAGCAGCGACCCCAGGGCGAACTCCCAAAGCCGCGCCCGGGTGTCGAAGTAGGCATAGGCCTGGTTGGTGGCCGTCTGCTCCACGGAATACGCCAGTGAGGCAACGAACAGTGCGCCGAAGACGAGCGCCAGCAGGCCCCGGTAGGTCACCCCGTTAAGCCGGCGAAACCCGCGCAGAGCCGCCAGTACCCCCGCGGTACCCGCGAAGATCAACGGCCAGAGGATGAAGACCTGCCCCTGGATGGACAGGGACCAGAAGTGCTGCAGCGGGCTCGCCCCGGCGTGGTCCTGCGCGTAGTAGTCAACGGCAGCGTCTGCCAGGAGCCAGTTCTGGCGGTACAGGAGGGACGCCCACGCCTGGTCGAGGACCTCGGGCCAGCGCCCCTGGGGCAGGATCAGCCAGGTGCCGGCCAGGACACCGAGGATGACCACGACGGCGGCGGGCAGCAGGCGCTTGAACAGGTGCAGCCAGTGCGCCAGGAGCCCGAAGGGAGCCCCGGCCTCGGCTTTCCGCACGAAGGACAGTGTGAGCAGGAAGGCCGATACCAGCAGGAAGATGTCGACGCCGCCGGATACCCGGCCCAGCCACACATGGTAGGCAACCACCATCAGCACGGCCAGTGCGCGCAGGCCCTGGACCTCGGGGCGGAACGTGGCCTTCCGTGGGCGGCGGGTAGCGTTGCGGGCCTGGCCGGGTGTCTCCTGGGTTTCCACAATCGACACTTAAACCCCTCAAATCCCCGGCTGGCCAAAGCCTTAAGCCTACGCACCGGCTGCAGCCAAGGCGAATCAAACTATGCTGGGCCCAACCAGCGAAGGGAGCCGGAGTGATTGTCCAGGTGCGCATCTGCGTCCCCGCGGAACTGTCGGAGGTGACGCTGCGGACGTGCCGGGAGCAGGCGGGAACGGCCGAAGTGGCGCTGCTCCGCGGCGGCTCGGTGGTACCGGAGGGCGACCTGATCGAGGTCCACCTCCCCCGGGAGTCAGTGGAGGAGCTGCTCGAGAAACTCGAGGTCCTGAAGGTGCAGGAGGCGGGCTCGATCGTCGTTTCGATGCCCGAACTCGTCCTGTCCCGCCGGGCGGACGATGCGGAGCGGGCCGCCCCGGGCGACGGGGCGGACGCTTTGATCTGGGATGAGGTGTCCCGCCAAACGGGTGAGGACTCGCGGCTGACCTGGTCCTATCTGGCGTTCCTGGTGCTGGCCACGCAACTGGCGGCGATCGGCATCGTGAACGATTCCCCCATCGCGATCGTCGGCGCCATGGCTGTGGGTCCGGAATTCGGTCCGCTGGCTGCCCTCGCCGTGGCGCTCGCCCGCCGGCAATGGGCGCTGGGCCGGCGCGCCGCCCTGGCCCTGGCTGTGGGGTTCCCGGTCGCCATGCTGCTCGCGGCGCTGTCAGCATGGCTCTCGGTTCCCCTCGGGCTCTTTCCCCGCAATACCCTCGACACCGGATCCGCCGTCGAATTCATTTACCATCCCGGGCCGTATTCGCTGATCGTCGCGGTGCTGGCCGGAACCGCCGGAATGCTGTCGGTCATCGGCCGCCGTTCCGCGGCACTCATCGGCGTTTTCATCTCGGTCACCACTGTCCCGGCGGCGGGGTATGTCGCGGTGGCCCTGGTGCTGGGTGAGTTCCAGAAGGCGGCCGGTTCCGCGCTGCAACTGCTGCTGAATTTGGTGGGCATCGTTGCAGCCGCCGTGGCGGTCCTCCTTTTCTATCGGTTGGTCACCCGGCGGCTGCCTGAATCGACGGCCCGGACGCTTAGGCGGCAGCTGCGGCGGACCCGCGGCTGATCCCGCCCTGCGCCGTCTGTCCGGCGTGGGCTATTACCCCTGCGAGGTACCGTGCGTCCCGGCCCACCCCGGGCAGGGTGGCGGACGCCGCCGCGTACAGGAATTCCTGGCCCAGGAAGAACAGCCCGGGCGTATCAAGGGCGACGCCGCGGTGCTGGCGTGGCAGCGCGCCGCCGTCGAGCAGCCCGGGATCGATCCAGCTGAAGTCGTTCCGGAAGCCTGTGCACCAGATGACGTTGGCTGCCTCCAGCCTGGTGCCGTCCGCAAGGATGGGCTGCCCATCCTCCACGCCGGCCATCCGTGGCACGAGACGTACGCCCGCGGCGGCCAGATCCTTGGTCTTGGTCCTGATCAGGGGCGTGGCGTGTGTGGTGAAGGTGGGCGCAACCTTCCGGCCCACGGGGGTCCCGAGGGTGAGCACATGCAAGCCGAGGAAGCGCACCACGGGGAGGGCATAGCGGGCGGCGGCCCGGCCGTGCTTCACCGGAAGTTCACCGGACGGCTTCCCTGCAACCGTCGTGGGGTGCCTCCGGCCCACCTCGAGGGCGATCTCCGCCCCGGAATTTCCAAGCCCCACCACCACCACTGGACCGTCCTGCAGCTGCCCGGGATTCCGGTACTGGCTGGAATGGAGCTGGACCGTTGACGGTGCCAGCTCCGCTGCGAAGCCGGGAACCTTGGGCGCCTGGCTCACCCCGGTGGCCACGACGGCGTTGCGTGCTTCCCAGCGGTGGCCGTTGGCGGCAGCAACATAAAGGCCTCCTTCGCGCCACAGGCGTTCCACCCGCGTGCCATGGATGACGGGCAGGCCGTTCCGTTCGGCGTAGCCCTCAAGGTAGTCCGCCACCTCATCCTTGGTGGGGAAGGACAATGGATCCGCCGGGAACGGTTCGCCCGGCAGGCCGTCGTACTTGGCGGGGGTGAACACCCGCATGGAGTCCCACCGCTGGCGCCATGCGTCGCCGGAGCGCTGGTTGGCGTCGAGGATCAGGAAGTTGCGGTGCTGCTCCTTCAGGTGGTGGCCGAGGGTCAGGCCGGCCTGGCCACCACCAATGATGATCGTGTCCAGCATGCCGGTCACGTCGTTGCTGTTCATGGCTGTGCTCCTGTTGTACTGGTTGGGATGCCTGCTGCTGAACCTTCCCGCTGCCCTGCCCTGGAGTTCCCGGTACCGGCGCCCGTTTCCCTGTAGCGCAGCCACCATGCCAGCATCAGCGCGGAGGCGAGGACGTAGGCGAGGTGGAGGACCCAGATGGGCCCGGCCGGGAGGTTGAAGACGTAGACGCAGTGCACCGCGTTGGCCAGGTTGCTGAGGACCAGGTTCCCCAGGCTGTAGGAAGCGAGGTCCCGTGTGCGTGCTGCTTTCACCAGCATCGGCAGCATCCCCACGGCAAACAGCACCGTGGAGAGGGTGCCCGCAAGGAGGGGAATGTTCATGCTTTGAGGCTATGGGCGCAGCTGCACGGTCCGCGTCGGGCAAACCATGCATTTGCCGGGCGGAGCGAATGGGTAATTTTGCGCAGTCGGTTCAGGGGGCCAGGCCGTGCTCGAAGGCATACCGGGTGGCGGCAGCCCTCGAGGAAAGATCCAGCTTCAGGAAGATGTTGCTGATGTGCCGGGCCACTGTCTTCTCGCTGAGGAACAGCGCGGCAGCGATGGCACGGTTCCCCTGCCCCGAGGCGACGAGCTTCAGCACCTCCGCTTCCCGGGCGGTCAGCCGCCCGGGAGTACCGGCGTCGTCCTTCCGCATCAGCGAGGCCGTCCAGGCGGCGGCGGGCACAGCCCCCAACCCCAGGAATTCAGCATGGGCCGCTTCGAACTCCATTCCGGCCGACGTTTCGTCGCCGAGATCCCGGCAGGCCTGGCCGATCAGCACCCGGCACCGGGCAGCCTCATACGGAACCGCGAGCCCCAGCCACAGCTGCCAGGCCTGCCGAAGCGCTTGCGCGGCACCTCCCGAATCACCCTCTGCCAGCTTCACCGCGCCATCCGCCTGGCTCGCGACGGCCCGCACCATCGGCCTGGGGCAGTCGCGGGCAAAGGCGGCCAACTCTTCTGCGGCCTCCCGGGCCGCCTGGACGTCCGGCACGGCCAGTTCGATGTCCACGAGTGCCGGCAACAGATGCCGGCGGGTGGCAGTGTTCGCCAGACCGGCGGCCCGGCGGATCATGGTTTGGGCCTGCTTCGCGTCCCCGCGGGCAAGTATCAGCAGGGCAAGGCCCGGCTGCGGTTCGTACCCGCTGCCCGCCGCCTGGGTGAAAGAGACCTGTGCCGCGTCCAGATTGCCCGTGAGCCGCTGCACTTCCCCCTGCTGGTAGTAGCCTCCGTACAGCGCCTGCGGATCACCCCTGCCGGAGCGTTCCTGGGCCGTTCCCGCCGCGGCGAGTGCTTCTGCCCAGGCTCCATGCAGCCGGAAGATTTCTGCCCTGTGGGCCTGGCACTGACCGCTGAAGGGAACCATGTCAGGCCTGGCCGAGCACCACCGGTCCAGGGCAGCCGTCCACTCCATGGCCCGTTCCAAGTCAAATGCCACCTGGCAGTTCCCGATCACGGCGCAGTAGGCAATCCCGGACGGCACGGCAGACAATTCCCCCGTAGTGACAGCCACCATCACCTCATCGAACATCCGCAGCCCCTCCTCGGGACGGCCCAGTTCAAGGGTGGCCTGGCCCCTGCCCAGCAGGGCGAGCGCGGACAGATCCCTGTCCTGGAACCGCTGGCCAATTTCTGCGGCCCGGGAAAACAGCATCAGGGCGCCCTCTGGGTCGCCGCCGTAAAGCTTGCCCAGGCACGCCGGGATCAGCAGGAAGCCCTGGACGGCATCCGGCTCGGGAAGTTCATCGGCCAGCCGCTGCCCCCGTGCCAGCCATCCCCCGGCCCGTGCACTTTCGCCGGTGTTCATCAGGTGCAGGGCCATCCAAGCGGCACATCTGGCAGCCCCCACGATGTCGCCTACCACCAGGTACTCCTCGTGGGCCCGGGTGAGCGATTCAATCCCAGTGGCGGCGTTGCCGGTCAGGATCTCCGCCGTGGCCAGGCGCTCGAGGTCAGCGGCCGGAAGCCCGCCCTGCCGGTCGGCATCCCGGAGGCTTTCGAAGGCTTCGGTCCAACGCTGCTCGCGGAACGCCGACCGGCCCTGGTCCAGGCCCGTCTCAGCTGTCACCTGGCCTCCTCTGTGGATACCACCCCCGGCCGGCCCGCCGCCGTCATTGCTTGCGGACTTGCCTAAGCGCCACGCTACGCCCGCGGAACAGCAGTGACAACGCCCTGGCTCGCGGAGGAGCTAGGGGCGCAACAGCGCGCGGAGGGTCTGGATGGTGTCTGCCTCCGCCGCGGGCTTGTCGTCGCGGTAGCGCTTCACCCGCGCGAACCGGAGGGCAATGCCGCCCGGATAGCGCGGAGACTGCTGCACCCCGTCGATTGCCACCTCCACCACCGTGACGGGTTCCACCCAGACGGTCCCCGCCGTCCGCCGCACCTCAAGCTCCTGGAACCTTTCCGTCTGCCAGCGCAGCAGCTCATCAGTGAGGCCCTTGAAGGTCTTGCCCACCATGACGTAGGCGCCGGCCTCGCCGAACTCCCCCTCCGGGTCGAGGGCGCCAAGGTGCAGGTTGGACAACAGCCCGGTGCGCCGGCCGGAGCCCCATTCACAGGCGAGGACCACAAGGTCGTAGGTGAGGACGGGCTTCACCTTGAGCCAGTTGGACCCGCGCCGGCCCGCCGCATACGCCGATCCGATAGCCTTCACCATCACACCCTCGTGCCCGGCCGCGAGCGCATCACGCGACACTTTCTCGGCAACTGCCGCATCAGCGGTGATCTCCCCTGGAATCCGGTGCCCGGGCGCAATGCCTTCGAGCACCCCGATACGGGTGGACAGCGGCTCGTCGAGCAGGTCTCGGCCGTCGATGTGCAGCACGTCGAAGAACCAGGGATGCAGCACCGTGGCGCGCGCCGCGTCCGCCCCGAACCGGGACATGGTCTCCTGGAACGGGCGTGGCCCGCCGTCCTCGTCGAGGGCAAGCGTCTCGCCGTCGAGGATCACGTCGCGCACGGGCAGTCCGCGCACCACCTCCACCACCTCCGGCAACCGGTGGGTCACCTCGGCGAGGTTGCGGGTGTAAATGCTGACATTGTCCCCTGCCCGGTGCACCTGGATGCGTGCGCCGTCGAGCTTGTATTCCACGGAGGCCTCCCCCGTGGCCACGAGGGCTTCCTCCGCGCTGCCGGCAGTCGCGGCAAGCATGGGCTGCACGGGCCGTCCGACCACAAGGCCGACGGCGGCAAGCTCGTCTGCGCTGCCGGTCAGCGCCAGCAGGGCGGTCCCGCCGAGGTCGCCGGAAAGCATGGCGGCGCGGCGAACGGCGTCCACGGGCCGGTCTGCGGCGCGGGCAACGGCATCGGTCAACACCCCCTCCAGGGCGCCGGTCCGCAGTTCACCCAGCAGCACGCCGGCGATGAACGCCTGCTCGCGTGCCGTGGCCGCGGCCATCAATGTACGGAGGATGGCTGCGCGCTCCGCGGCAGATCCGGCACCCGCCGTGGCCAGCAACCGGTCCAGCGCATCATCCAGGTCCCCCACGGTGAGGCTTGGTTCGGCTGCCGGCTCCCCCTTGACCGCTGCAAGGCCCCGCCAGCCCACGCCCACCCGGCCCTGCCGCGGCTTGGCAGTGAGCAGGCCCACCGCCGTCGGGATCTCCGCTGCCTCGAGCCGGCGCAGCAGCCCGGCAAGGGCCTGGACCTTCGCCAGCCGGGAACGGGTCGCGGCGACAGCTTCCGCGGTTTTTACGAGCTCATCGAGCAGCATGCCACCAGTCTGCCACGCCCGCCAGCAGCACTGGACAGGGCCGCGGACCAGTTCCACAATGGGCGGATGGGCATCATCGTGGCCAACCTGTTCATCACCCTCGACGGCGTCTACCAGGCCCCCGGCGGCCGCGAGGAAGACACGGAAGACGGGTTTTCCTTCGGCGGCTGGCAGGCGCCTGTGTCCGACGACGAAGCCGCCGCCTCCATCGGCGCCGAGATCAGCCGGATCGATGCGCTGCTCCTTGGCCGGAAGACCTACGACATCTTTGCCTCCTACTGGCCGCACCAGTCCGGCGAGATCGGCGACGCCCTCAACCGGGTGCCCAAGTTCGTTGTCTCCAGCACCCTGACAGACCCGGACTGGGCCGGCACCACAGTCCTCCCTGACGCCGAGGCAGCGGGCAGGCTACGGGAGCAGTACCAGCAGGTGCACATGTTCGGCAGCGGCGCCCTGATCCGGTCCCTGCTGGCGGCCGATGTGCTGGACCGTCTCCACCTCTGGCTCTACCCGGTGGTCCTCGGCCAGGGCAAGCGCCTCTTCGATGCCGGAACCGTCCCTGCCAGCTTCCGCCTCACCGAGCCCGCGCGCAGCTTCCCCAAGGGATCGGTGTCGCTGGTATACGAGCGTGCCGGAGATGTGCAGACGCAGGAGATGGACGCTACGTAGCGTCCGGAAAACAAAAACCGGCCCAGCGGATGCTGGACCGGTTTTTCGACTGCAGGGCCCACGCCGTCAGGGTTCCCTGACCGAGCGAAGCGAGGTGAGGGAGACGGCGGGGATGTCAGTGGCTGTGGCCTGCGTGCTCGTCCTCATCGGCGGGCTTCTCCACGACCAGGGTCTCGGTGGTGAGAACCAGGGCGGCGATGGAGGCCGCGTTGCGGAGGGCTGCACGGGTGACCTTGACGGGGTCGATGACGCCCGCCGCGATCAGGTCCTCGTACTCGCCGGACTTGGCGTTGAAGCCGTTGTTGGTTTCGAGGTCCGCCACCTTGGAGGTGACCACGTAGCCGTCGAAGCCGGCGTTCTGGGCGATCCAGCGCAGCGGCTGCACGAGGGCGCGGCGGACGATGCCGACGGCAGCCGCGGCGTCACCTTCGAGCGCGTTGACGGCAGCGTCCTCGTCCAGTGCCTTGAGGGCGTGGATGAGGGCGGAACCGCCGCCGGCCACGATGCCTTCTTCGAGGGCAGCGCGGGTGGAGGACACGGCGTCCTCGATGCGGTGCTTCTTTTCCTTCAGCTCAACCTCGGTAGCAGCGCCGACCTTGATGACGCCGATGCCGCCGGCCAGCTTGGCCAGTCGCTCCTGGAGCTTTTCACGGTCCCAGTCGGAGTCGGTGCGGGTCAGCTCGGCGCGCAGCTGGGCAACGCGTGCGGACACGTCCTCGGCCGAACCGGCACCGTCCACGATGGTGGTGTTGTCCTTGGTGACGGTGATGCGGCGGGCGGTACCCAGCACCTCCAGGCCAACGGTGTCCAGGCTCAGGCCCAGTTCGGGGGACACAACCTGCGCACCGGTGAGGGTGGCGATGTCCTGCAGCATGGCCTTGCGGCGGTCGCCGAAGCCGGGGGCCTTGACGGCAACAACGTTGAGGGTGCCGCGGATGCGGTTGACGATCAGCGTGGACAGTGCCTCGCCCTCGACGTCCTCAGCAATGATGAACAGCGGCTTGGAAGCCTGCAGCGCCTTTTCCAGCAGCGGCAGGAATTCCTGGATGGAGGAGATCTTGCCCTGGTTGATCAGAATGAGGGCGTCCTCAAGGACTGCTTCCTGGCGCTCCGCGTCGGTAACGAAGTACGGGGAAAGGTAGCCCTTGTCGAACTGCATGCCCTCGGTGAGGACCAGCTCGGTCTGGGTGGTGGAGGACTCCTCGATGGTGATGACACCATCCTTGCCCACCTTGCCGAAGGCCTCGGCGAGCAGTTCGCCGATTTCGTCGCTCTGGGCGGAGATGGCGGCAACGTTGGCCACCTGGGTGCCCTCGACGGGGCGGGCGTTCTCCAGCAGGCGGGCGGCGACGGCCTCAACCGCAACCTCGATGCCGCGCTTGATCTGGCCGGGGGCAGCGCCGGCTGCCACGTTGCGCAGGCCCTCCTTGACCAGGGCCTGGGCCAGGACCGTGGCGGTGGTGGTGCCGTCACCGGCAACATCGTTGGTCTTGGTGGCTACTTCCTTGGCCAGCTGCGCGCCAAGGTTCTCGTAGGGGTCGTCCAGTTCCACTTCGCGGGCGATCGTGACGCCGTCGTTGGTGATGGTGGGAGCGCCCCACTTCTTGTCCAGGACGACGTTGCGGCCGCGGGGGCCGAGCGTCACCTTGACGGTGTTGGCGAGCTTATCGATGCCGGCCTCGAGGGACCGGCGGGCAGCGTCGTCAAACGCAAGCTGCTTTGCCATGGTTTTGTCCTTTCAAAGACAGAAACCCCGCACCGCCGGCCAGCATAAGCGTGGCCGGCAGCACGGGGATCCGAAAGAGTTACTTGACGACGATCGCCAGGACGTCGCGGGCGGACAGCACGAGGTACTCGGTGCCGCCGGTCTTGACTTCGGTTCCGCCGTACTTGGAGTAGATGACGACGTCGCCGACGGCTACGTCGACCGGAACGCGGTTGCCGTCTTCGAAGCGGCCGGGGCCTACTGCAACAACTTCGCCTTCCTGCGGCTTCTCCTGGGCGGAGTCCGGGATGACCAGGCCGGAAGCCGTGGTCTGCTCGGCTTCGAGCGGGCGGACAACAATACGATCCTCAAGAGGCTTAATAGAGACCGACACTCGGACCTCTCCTTTTCGTCAGCAAATTCGTGGACTGGAAAGCTTTCCGCCGTAGCTGGCAAACCGTCGTCGCGGTGCCGGCAGCAGCCTGGCTGGCAGCTCTTCATGTGTTAGCACCCTCCTAGGGAGAGTGCTAATGAAGACTCTATGTAAGGGTTAGCACTCGGTCAAGGCGAGTGCCAACGTTTCGTCGTGGGCGTACGGGTTCGGGAACGCACGACGACGGGCGGCGGGGCCCGGGACCGGCGCTCCTACCGGCCCAGGTCGTCGAAGCCGACGTCCTCGCCGCCGTCGGCCCCGGCGCCGCCCTGGCTGCGTCCGCGGACGAGCACCCAGCCGGCCGCCGCTGCGGCGAGCACCGCGGTGACGAGGAAGAAGATGCTCCCTGCGCGCGCGCCGTCGTACAGCCCGCGGATGTCCCGGGCTTCCTGCGTGTCATCGGAGATGTTGTTGCCGCCCACCGAATAGACGGTGGCGTTGAAGGTGTCCAGGAGGAGGATAATCACCAGCAGGGCGACGCAGACCACGGCCACCACCGATGCGGCGATCAGCACCGGGCGGGCGTACCTGGCGAACCCCTGGGTCCTGGGCTGCTGTTCGCCGGACGGCCCGGAGGCTGCGCTCTCTTCCATGCTGTCAACCCTATCGGCATCCCGGTGCGTGCTCCTCCACTAGGCTGGAACCCATGGCTCACGCTCCCCATGACCAGGTTGGACAGGACCAGACCGCACAGGACCAGATTGCACCGCTGCTGACCCCCGAAGGGTGGGATTTGCTGGCGTCCCTGGGCCCTTACCGGGACGGGGACTCCTTTGCTCTCAATGCGGCCCTGCGGAAGGCCGGGCATCCGGCCGGGCTGGTGTCGGCGGTCCTGACGCAGTCGCGGCTCCGGACCAAGGCGGAGGCGAAGTTCGGCGAGTTCGCCCGCCAGATGCTCTTCACCCAGGCCGGCCTGGAGCAGGCCACACGGCTGAATGTGGCGGCGCACCATGCCAAGCGGTTCGCCGCCGCGGGGATCAGCCACGTGGCGGACCTGGGCTGCGGCCTCGGCGCCGACTCGCTGGCACTGGCCTCCCTGGACGTGGCCGTCACCGCCGTCGAAATGGATGAAACCACCGCGGCCTGCGCCACGGTGAACCTCATTCCGTTCCCCAACGCCACGGTGGTCCACGCCGACGCCGCGGCGGTGCCGCTGGACGGCATCGACGGCGTCTGGCTGGACCCCGCGCGCCGCGTCACCTCCACCTCCGGCACCAAGCGGATCTGGGACCCCGAGGCTTTCTCCCCGCCGCTGTCCTTCGTAGAGGCGCTGGCTGCGCAGGGCAAGGCCGTGGGCGTCAAGATGGGCCCCGGCATGCCGCACGACTCCGTCCCCCAGGGCTGCGAGGCGCAGTGGGTGTCCGTGGCGGGCGACGTCACCGAGGTGACGCTGTGGTTCAACGCGGTGCGCAGGCCCGGCGTTCGGCGGGCCGCCCTGGTCCTGGGCCCCCAAGGGCCCGCGGAACTCACCAGCGGTGAGGACTTCGGCGCAGGCCCGCAGGCCCCGGTGGGCCCTGTGGAAGGCTACCTGTATGAGCCCGACGGCGCCGTCATCCGGGCCGGCCTGGTGGCCGACGTCGCGCTGGAACTCGGCGGGCACCTGGTGGATGAGCACATCGCCTACATCTGCGCGCCGGAGCTGCGGGACACGCCGTTCGCCAGGGCCTACAAAGTGCTGGACGTCATGCCGTACAACGTCAAGGCGCTCAAAGCCTGGGTCAAGCAGGAGGGCATCACCGTGCTGGACATCAAGAAACGCGGCACGGCGGTGACGCCGGAGGAACTGCGGAAGCAACTGCTGCCCGGCGGAAAGAACGGCGGGAAAAACGCCAAAAAGGGCGGCAAGACGGCCACCCTGGTCCTGACCCGCATCGGCGAGGACCGGGTAGCCGTCGTGGTGGAACCCGTGTAGCCCCTACTGGGCGCGCATGAACTCCTCGGCCGCCCGCACCTGCTCCGGCGTGGGCGTCACCCCCGTGTACAGGACGAACTGCTCCAGCGCCTGGATGGTGGCCACCTCGGCTCCTGTGATGACCGGCTTGCCCGCGGCACGGGCCGCCTTGACCAGCGGCGTCTCGGCGGGCAGCGCCACCACATCGAAGACCACCTTCGCAGCCTCGATCGCTTCGGCCGGAAAAGACAAATTCTCAGCCTCCGCTCCCCCTGCCATACCGACAGGCGTGACGTTGATGATCAAGTCCGCCGTCCCGCCGTCGAGCGCTGGACGCCACGTGAAGCCGTACTGGTCCGCGAGCGCCCGCCCGGTCGCCTCGTTCCGGGCGATGACGGTGACGTCGGCGAAGCCGCTGTCGCGCAGGGCCGCCACCGTCGCCTTGGCCATCCCGCCGGAACCCTGCACCAGCACGGAGTAGTTGGTGGGGACCGCGTTGCTGGCCAGGAGCTGCTCGATAGCCGTGTAGTCGGTGTTGTACGCCTTGAGGTGCCCGTCCGTGTTGACGATGGTGTTCACGGAATCGATGGCCTTGGCGGAAGGATCCATCTCGTCCACCAGGGCGATGACGTCCTCCTTGTACGGCATGGAGATGGCGCAGCCGCGGATGCCCAGGCCCCGCACGCCGGCGATGGCCTGTTCCAGGTTGGTGGGGGCAAACGCCTTGTAGATCCAGTTCAGGCCCAGCTGTTCGTACAGGTGGTTGTGGAACCGGGTCCCGTTGTTGCTGGGACGGGCGGAGAGCGAGATGCAGAGGGTCATGTCTTTATTCAGAATGGGCACCTGACCATTAAAGCGCTCCCGCCGGCACTGGCGGTCCCAAGGGGTCAGGCGCAGCCGGTTCCCGCTGCATAGGGCCCGACGGCGGCGGGCAGCTTCCCGGGCGCGGGCGCCTTTCCTGCCAGCACGGCGGCCAGCGCGTCGAAGGCGGCGTCGCTGCGGCCGTAGAGCGCCAGTTTGACGGGCGCGGTGGAATCCTGCAGCGGCCACGGCGCGTCGAGGGCTACGGCGATGTCCCCGCCCGCAGGTTTCCCGCCATAGCCGATAAGGCTCACCAGCGGGCCGGAACCGACGGTGAGCCCGGCACGGGCGGCGGCGGCCTCGAAGCGTTCCCGGTCCCCCGGTCCCCCGCCGGCCACGCGCACCGAGCCGGGGACCAGCGCCCCCTTGCAGGGACCGGCCAGGACCGTGACGGCCGACGCCGACACCCGGGTGGACAGGGCCGCTCCACTGCCGGCCGGGGCGCCTGCGCCCGGCGTCCCCGCCGCCGGCGTGGTCCGGGCGTGCCAGGTCATCAGCGTCGCCACCCGCCGGGCCGCCTCGTCCAGGCGCGCGGCGGGGAGGCTGCCGGCCGCGAGGGCCTGGAGGATGGCGGCGTGGGCCTGCTCCACATCGGCGGGCATCAACAGCAGGTCGGCGCCGGCGGCAAGGGCCTTCACCGCGGCCGTTCCCGCCGGATACTGCTTGTCCACTGCGCCCATGTTCAGGGCGTCCGTCACCGCCACGCCCTTGAAGCCCAGGCTGCGCAGTGCCGCATAGTTTGGCGCCGAGAGCGACGCCGGCACGCCGGGTTCCAGCGCGGGCACGGCGATGTGCCCGGTCATGGCGATGGGCAGTCCGGCCGCGGCCGCCGCATGGAAGGGTTTCCAGTCCCTTGCCTGGAGCGCGTCGACGCCGGCAGGCTGGACGGGCAGGCTGAGATGGGAATCCGCGGTGACCGAACCGTGCCCGGGAAAATGCTTCACGGTGGGCATCACTCCGGCGGCCAGCATTCCCTGGGAGAACGCCACCCCCTGGCGCGCCGCGGCGGCCGGATCGGCCGACATGGAGCGGGCGCCGATCGTGGGGTCCTGGGGTCCGGCGGTGACATCGGTGTCCGGTGCGAAGTCCAGGTTGAAGCCCAGGGGCACCAGCTCTCCGGCCAGGCCCTTGCCGGCTTCCCGGGTCAGTGCCTCATCGCCGGCCGCCCCGTAGCTCATCGGCGCCGGCCATTCGGTCAGCGGCGCACCGAGCCGCGCCACCATGCCGCCTTCCTGGTCCACGGCGATGATCCCGGGCCAGCGGCGGCCGTCGGCGGCAACTGCCTGGAGCAGCCGCTGGTTCAGGGCAGCCATGGCGGCCATGTCCACTTGCCCCTGCGTGTCGCGGGGCACGTTGTCGCCCATGATGATGGAGCCGGCCAGGTGCAGGCGCCGGATGAGCGCCGCCTGGGCCTCCACCTGGTTTCCCTTGAAGAACGGGAGCAGGACCTGCCCGGCTTTTTCCTCGGGCGTCATGGCTGCCACGGCCGCGGCGGCCGCGTCCTCGTCCCGCTGCTCGGGTCCCCACCCCAGGGGCCGGGAACCGGGATCAGGCGACGGGGAGGCGGAAGGTGGTGCCGGCGTCGTGCTTGCCGAAGGGGTGGGCGACGCGCCGGTGGAGGGCGCGGACGACGGCGGGGCCGCGCTTGGGGAGGCGGTGCAGGAGGCCAGCGCCAGGGCTGAGAGGGCCAGGATAACGGGGAGGGGTGGGGCCGGGCTGTGACGCAGGTACTGGAACGAAGCCATCAATACGATGCTACCCCTGCACTAGACTTGAACCACCCGTTCGCCAGCCGGCGCAGCCTGTGAGCGGCACCAGCCAGCGGCAAACCGGACAGTTAGGAAGCGTGTGAAGATCGACTTCGCGTCATCGAGGCAGTCAACCCTCGGTGTTGAATGGGAGCTCGCGCTGGTGGACGGGAAGACGGGCGAGCTCGCGTCCGTGGCCAACCAGGTGCTCCGCGGCGTCGCCTCCCGCCACCCCGAACTCAACGAAGACGACGAGCATCCGCACATCAAGCAGGAACTGCTGCTGAACACGGTGGAACTGGTCACCGGCATCTGCGAAACCGCGGCGGAGGCCAAGGAGGACCTGAGCCGTTCAGTGGCTGCGGTCCGGGAGATCACGGACCCCATGGGTGTTGAGCTGTTCTGCGCCGGCAGCCACCCGTTCAGCCCGCCCCAGCTGCAGCCGGTGACGGACAAGGAGCGGTACGCCAAGCTCATCGACCGGACCCAGTGGTGGGGCCGGCAGATGGTGATCTACGGCGTGCATGTGCACGTGGGCCTCGACAGCCGGGACAAGGCCCTCCCGGTGCTGGATGGCCTTGTCAACTACTTCCCGCACTTCCAGGCGCTCTCAGCGTCCAGCCCGTTCTGGGGCGGCGAGGACACCGGGTACGCGTCGCAGCGGGCTCTGATGTTCCAGCAGCTGCCCACCGCCGGGCTGCCCTTCCAGTTCAGGTCATGGGAGGAATACGAGTCCTACGTCCAGGACATGTTCACCACCGGCGTGATCGACACCATCTCGGAGATCCGGTGGGACATCCGGCCGGTGCCCGCGCTGGGGACCATCGAGATGCGCATCTGCGACGGCCTGGCCACCCTGGAGGAAGTGGGCGCCATCGCCGCCCTCACCCAGTGCCTGGTGGACGAGTTCTCCACCATCCTGGACAACGGCGGGACCATTCCCACCATGCCGCCCTGGCACGTCCAGGAGAACAAGTGGCGCGCGGCCCGGTACGGCATGGACGCGATCATCATCCTTGACGCGGCGGGCAAGGAGCAGCTGGTCACGGACCACCTGCTGGAGACGCTGAACCGGCTGGAGCCGGTGGCGGCGAAGCTGCGCTGCTCCGACGAGCTTGCGGATGTGGAGAAGATCATCCGACGCGGCGCCGGCTACCAGCGGCAGCGCCGGGTGGCCGCAGAGAACGGCGGGAACCTGCAGGCCGTGGTCCTGGACCTGGTCAAGCAGATGCGCAACGGCCCCACCGCCTGACTTGCTGCGTGTTTCGGGGCGATCAGGCCGGCAGCGACACCGACGTCACGGGCATCGACGAGTCCGGGGCGAAACCGATGCCGCTGGGTTCCACGCCGGCCATCACCAGCTGGGCGCCGAGGGCGGCCACCATGGCTCCGTTGTCCGTGCACAGGTCCAAGGGCGGAACGTGCAGCCGGATTCCGGCGGACGCGCAGCGCTGCCCGGTCAGTTCCCGCAGGCGTGAGTTGGCTGCCACGCCGCCGCCCAGCAGGACATCCTTGATGCCGCGCTCCCGGCAGGCCAGGACGGCCTTGGACGAGATAACGTCCACCACGGCTTCCTGGAACGCTGCGGCGATGTCGGCCACCTGGATCTCCTCCCCACGGGCCTCGAACTGCTCCACGCAGCGTGCCACAGCGGTCTTGAGCCCGCTGAAGGACCAGTCGTAGCGGTGCGGGCCCGGTTCCTCCGCGGTCCCCATGTATTTGGGCTGGGTCAGGCCCCGCGGGAAGCGGATGGCCTTCGGGTTGCCCGTGCGGGCCGTCTTGTCGATGGCGGGGCCGCCCGGATAGCCCAGCCCCAGGATGCGGGCCACCTTGTCGTAGGCCTCGCCCGCGGCGTCGTCGATGGTGGAGCCCAGCAGCACCACGTCGCTGGTGATGCTGTTGATCTGCAGGATCTCCGTGTGTCCGCCGGACACCAGCAGGGCGCCCAGGTTCTCCGGCAGTTCCTGCTTGCGGCCGTCCACGCGGCCGTCCAGGAGTCCGACGCCGACATGGGCCACCAGGTGGTTGATGGCGTAAAGCGGTTTTCCGGTGGCGACCGCCAAGGCCTTCGCGGCGCACACGCCCACCATCAGCGCGCCTGCCAGGCCGGGGCCGGACGTGACGGCGATGGCATCCACGTCCGCCAGTTCCACGCCCGCCTCGGCAAGCGCCTGCTCCAGGGTGGGGACGAACGCGTCAAGGTGCGCCCGGGAGGCGATCTCGGGAATAACCCCGCCGAAACGGACGTGCTCATCCATCGAGGAGGAGACGGTGTTCGTCAGGAGGGTGGTGCCGCGGACGATGCCCACGCCGGTTTCGTCGCAGGACGATTCGATGCCGAGCACCAGCGGCTGCGTGCGGTTCATTGTTTGCCTGCTTCCGTTGTTTCCCCGGTATCAATGGCCCCTGCATTCGGGGCGTCCGCGAGCCGGAGCCGCATGATCAGGGCGTCCACCCCGTCCCGGTAGTAGCGGCGGCGGACATGGATCTGTTCGAACCCGAACCGGACGTACAGCTTCTGCGCCCTGGGGTTGTCGGCGCGGACCTCGAGGAGGACCTCCGATGCCCACCGGCGCCGGGCCTCCCTGATCAGCTCGGTCAGCAGGGTACTGCCGATGCCGCGGCCCTCGTAGTCGGGCACGACGGCGATGGTCTGGACGTCGGCGATGGGCTCGATGCACATCAGCCCGGCGTAGCCCACAATGCCGCCATCGGCTTCGGCCACGAGGTAGCGGCGGGTTTCCGGCTGGGCGAGTTCGTCCAGGAACATCTGCAGCGGCCAGGCGTCGATCGGGAAGAGCCGCCGCTCAAGGGCTTCGACGGCGGGGACATCGTCCACTGTCATATCGCGGACGGTGACTTTTGCGGGGCGGGTTTCGGGTGCCGCGTTCACAGGGCGCGCTTCCGGGGTCCGGGCACCTGGGCGTCGGATTCACGCAGGTACAAGGGTGTGGAATCTAGCAGGGTGCCGCCGGATGCCAGCCGGGCCAGCGCGAACTGGCCAAGGTACAGGGCGTCGGGTTGCTCCTGGGCGAAGTCCGGATCGGCTTTGAGGGCACCGGCGTAGAGGCCTGCACCCGCGCCGAACGCAGGCAATCCCGGCAGGTCCGCGGCGAAGCCCACATGCGGCCCGTCTTCCAGCAGGGGCAGCTGGCCGTCGCTGAGGCTGTAGCGGGCCCAGTAGACCTCTTTGCGCCGGGCATCGGTGACCACGAGGAATTCGGGGACTGCCGAGGTGGATTCGGCTACCTCCAACGCCACCGCGTCCAGGCTCACCAGTCCGTGCAGCGGCTTGCCCCACACGAAGGCCAGGGTGCGCGCCGTGGCAATGCCCGAGCGCAGGCCGGTGAACGGTCCGGGCCCCACCCCCACCACCAGCGCATCGATGTCCTGGCCCGTAACGCCTGCCGCAGCGAGCATTTCGTGGATCCCGGGGGCGAGTACCTCGGCGTGGCTGCGGGTGTCCTCCGTGGAGAAACTGGCCACCACTGCCTCGGGGGCGTCATCGGAGACCAATGCTGCACTGGCCACCGCCGACGTGTCGATGGCGAGAATCAGCATGGAGCGTTCCCTTCGCTGCCGTCGAGGTCCGGGGCGGCCGTCCACCGGGGGCCGTACCCGCGCATCACAATGGTGCGCGGCTCGTCGGTGTCTTCGGCGTCGAAGTCCAGGTTTCCGGGCTGCCCTCCGGTACTCGTGGCGCCCAGGCCGATGGCGCGGAGGAAGTCGATCTCCAGCCTGCTCTCGCTGAGGTGCTCCACGCGGTCGTGGCCCCATTCCACCACCGTCACGGACGAGTCCATGGTGTTTTCGAGGTCGATGTCATCAATTTCTGCCGCCGAGCCCAGCCGGTAGGCATCCACGTGCACCAGGTCCGGGCCGCCGGGGCGCGGACCGTCCGGCAGGTTGGGGTGGATCCGGACCAGGACGAAGGTGGGCGAAATGATGCCGGCGCGGACGCCCAGGCCGTGCCCCAGTCCCTGCGTGAACGTCGTCTTACCCGCGCCGAGCTCGCCCGAGAGCACCAGCAGGTCCCCGGCCCGGAGTACCTCCGCCAGGCGTTCGCCGAACGCCTGTGTCTGGTCCGCCGTCGTCGCCGTCAGCGTCTTTTCCCAGTTGGCTGCAGCAGGCCGGGCGCCTGGTTGCGCTGAGCTCATGCCGCCCCCGCCCCGCCGTGAACCCGGGCAAGGCCGGCGCCCGTGGCGGCGTGATCGTCCTCGTTGATGAAGCGCCGCGGCACCCGGGGACTGATCCGCGTCACGATTTCGTAGTTGATGGTCCCGGCCGCGCGGGCCCAGTCATCGGCAGTGGGCCCGCCGTCGGCACCGTCGCCGAACAGCACCGCCTCGACGCCCAGCAGCCCCTCGCCGGCGTGCTCAGCCCCGAGGTCGATCACCATCTGGTCCATGGCGATCCGCCCCACCACCGGGTACGTCCTTCCCGCCACGCGGACGGGACCACCGGTGGCGACGCGTGGAACACCATCGGCATAACCTACCGGAATCAGGGCGAGCGTACTCGGACCGCTGGTGTGGTACCGCAGGCCGTAGGAGACGCCCTGCCCCTCGGGCACCTCCTTGCACTGCGAGACAAGGGTGCGCAGCGTCATGGCGGGGCGGAGGCCGAGCTCCGCGGACGTCTGCCCCTCGAACGGCGAGAGCCCGTAGATTCCCAGGCCCGCGCGGACGAGGTCGAAGTGCGTGTCCGGCCGGGAGAGCGTGGCCGGGGTGTTGGCAAGGTGGCGCACTTCCGGGTCCACGCCGGCATCTTCGGCGATGGCCACCGCTTCCCGGAAAGCAGCCACCTGCTGGTCCGTCTCGGGCCGCTCGGGTTCGTCCGCGACGGCAAGGTGGGAGAAGATCCCCACCACCCGCAGCAGGCCCTGGTCCTGGTAGTCCACGGCTTCACCCACCAGGCGGTCCCAGTCTTCCGGCGTGCATCCGTTGCGACCCAGCCCCGTGTCCACCTTCAGGTGCACCCGTGCCGGGCGCTCCTGCTCCCGGGCCGCAGCGACGATCCGTTCCAGCTCCCACCCGGAGCATCCGATGTCGACGCCGGCGGCCACGGCGGCGCCGAAGTTGCTGTCCGTGGTGTGCAGCCAGGCGAGCAGCGGTGCGTCGATGCCCGCGGCGCGCAGCGCCAAGGCTTCGGAGATGTGGGCGACCCCCAGCCAGGAGGCGCCCGCCTGGAGCGCTGCGCGCGCCACAGGAACGGCGCCGTGGCCGTAAGCGTCGGCCTTGACGACGGCCATGACTTTCGCGGGAGACGCGGCGGCGGCGAGCCGGCGGACGTTGTGGCGGATGGCGTCCAGGTCAATGACGGCGGACCGTTCGTGGCGGGGGTCCGGCCCTGGGGCAGCGCTGAAATCACCGGTTGTTGCGGGGTAGGTCACCTAACTGATTCTAGTCCGGGCACTTCCGGCCGAATAATCGCCGTGCCAGCCGGCCCTCACGCGTCCGAAAGGTGCGCGATGGTAGCGGCCGCCCGGCGCTGGGCTGCCTGGGGTACATCCTGGAGGATGTCAGCGAGGAACGCGAAGCGCCGCAGCCATTGGCTCATCTGCCGTTCGGGGCGGGCGTTGGCGCGCTTCCACCAGTCGGCGATGTCGCCCCAGCCCGGGGCAGCCAAGGATCCGCCCACCTCCTGCACGGCCAGCGACGCGCACAGGTTGGCGAACCGCAGACGGTTCCCCAACGGCCAGCCCGCCAGGGTCCCCACGATGAAGGCAGCATCGAAGCAGTCGCCCGCACCGGTGGGATCATGTGCCTTGACCGGCAGCGACGGAACCCACTCCTCCTCCCCGGTTTCAGAATCCACAGCCATGGCGCCCTGCGCACCAAGGGTCACCACGGCTACGGGGACCCGGTCCGCCAGGGCGTAGAGGGCGCTCCAGGGGTTGTCCTTGCCGGTCAATGCCATGGCCTCGCGCTGGTTGGGCAGGAAGGCATAGAAATACTGCAGGTTTTCGAGCCGCACCGGGGCCCACTCCCCGCTGGGGTCCCAGCCCACATCGCCGAACAGCTTGACCCCCGCCGCCTGGGCGGACCGGGCCCACGGTTCCACTTCCAGGCCCACCTCGGCGATGCCCGCGAGCGCCCGGGGCGGCTTTCCGATCAGCTCCGAGTTGGTTACGGGGGCGGAGTGGCCATGGGTCACCAGCGAGCGGTCCTGGTCCACGCAGAGCGACACGGTGACCGGGGAGTGCCAGCCCGGGACGCGGCGGGACAGGCTGAGGTCCACATGCTCCTGGCCGGAGAGGATCTTCCAGTTGAAGTCGCCGTAGCCGTCATCCCCGAACGCGGCGGCCAGCCCGGTGCGCAGGCCCAGCCGGGCTGCGGCGATGGCCTGGTTTGCCACCCCGCCCGGGCAGCTGCCCATTCCCTCGCTCCAGATTTCCGTCCCTGGTTCGGGCCCGTGGGGCAAGCCGGTGAAGATGATGTCCTGGAAGACCGTGCCGGCCAGCAGCACATCGAATCCCGGCTCGGCAGGTGACCTGACGGCGGCCAGGGGGTCGAACGGGCGGGCGGGAATCGCGTCCATGTTCGGCACAATACGCCGTGCCGGGAGGCTTCGGTAGGGGCCGGGGGCACGCAGGGGCAGGCCAGCGGCGGGCGGGCCTAGACTGCTGGGTATGCGGCTTCTGATTGCCGGCGGCGGAGGTTTCCGGGTGCCGTTGATATACCGGGCACTGGTGTCCGGCCGCTATGCCGGGCTGGTCACCGAACTCGTATTGCACGACGTCGATGCGGGCCGGCTGGATGCGGTCACCGCGGTGCTGCACAGCATGCCCGGCGGGCAGAACGCGCCCCTGCGCATCCACGCCACCACCGACCTTCGCGAAGCCCTGCCGGGAACAGAAGTGGTGTTCGCCGCCATCCGGCCCGGCGGCACGGCGGGACGCGTCGCTGACGAGAAGGTGGCGCAGCGACTCGGCCTGCTGGGCCAGGAAACCACGGGGGCCGGCGGAATTTCCTACGCCCTGCGGACCGTCCCTCCCATGCTGGACCTGGCCCGGTTGATGCGGGAACTGTGCCCGGACGCGTGGCTGATCAACTTCACCAACCCCGCCGGGATGGTCACCGAAGCGCTGATTCCCCTGCTCGGCCCGCAGGTGATCGGGATCTGCGACTCCGCGGGCGGCCTGGTGCACCGCGCGGCGCAGGCTGCCGGGGTCGCGTTGCCGGAGGGATCGCTCGACGGCGTGGGCTACTACGGCCTGAACCATCTGGGCTGGCTGTACCGGCTGGAGTCCGGGGGCCGGGACGTGCTGCCGGACCTGCTTTCGGACGGCGCCGCCCTGCAGTCCTTCGAGGAAGGCAGGCTGTTCCCGCAGGAGTTCCTGGCAAACCTCGGCCTGCTGCCCAACGAGTACCTCTTCTACTATTACCAGGCCGCGGCCGCCCGCCAGGCGATGGGGGCGATGTCCCGGACCCGCGGCGAGACCATCCACGTCCAGCAGCAGGAGCTGTACCCCCGGCTCGCTGCAGCCGGTACGGACGCGTACCGGCTGTGGGAGGAGGCACGGCGGTCCCGTGAAGAGGGGTACCTGGCCGAGGCGCGTCATGACGGCGAACGGCGGAATGAGGAGGACCTGGCCGGCGGCGGCTATGAGCGGGTTGCGCTGGCGGCCATGCGCGCGCTCTCCGGAAGGGCCGAGGAAAGCCCGGCCGGCGGCACCCAGCTGGTCCTCAACACGCGCAACACCCTGCCGCCCGCCGGTGGAGAGGCAGCCCCGCCGGCCACGACCCGCCCGCCTGCTCCCCAACCGGCCATTCCCGGCCTGCCCGCGGACGCCGTCGTCGAAGTTCCCTGCACGGTCACCCACAATGGCGCCATCCCATTGCCCCAGGACGTGCCGGCCGAACCGCAGCTTGGACTGCTCCGGCGCGTGAAGGAAGTGGAGCGGCTCACCGTCCAGGCCGCGTGCGAGGGCCACCGCGACGCTGCCCTGGCGGCCTTCGCCCGGCATCCCCTGGTGGACTCCGAGGACCTTGCCGCGCAGCTCCTTTCCGGCTACGAGGAGGTGCACCCGGAGCTGGGGAAGATCTGGCAGGGCGGCGGGCGTTAGGGGAAGGAGTAGAGTTTTTTCGAATGTGCACTCGCCCGGTTCCGCTGACGCGCGCCGGTGGCCGGAAGGAGGTCCCGTGGCACTGATCCGCAGGGTCGCTTTGCTCTCCCTCCACACCTCCCCGATGGAGCAGCCGGGCTCCGGTGACGCCGGCGGGATGAACGTCTACATCCGGGAACTCGCCTCGGCACTGGCGGAGGCCGGCGTGGAGGTGGAAATCTTTACGCGCGCCACCTCAGCCAGCCAGCCCGCCGTCGAACACCCCGATCCGGGTGTGTGCGTGCACAACGTCCTGGCCGGGCCGCCGAAGAAGATCCCCAAGGAGGAGCTTCCCGGGCTGCTGCACGCCATGGTGGCGGAAATCGAACAGATCCGGAGCCGCCAGCCGCACGGGCGCTACGACGTGATCCACTCGCACTACTGGGTGTCCGGGATTGCAGGACTGGAGCTGTCCGAACTGTGGGGTGTGCCGCTGGTGCACACGATGCACACCATGGCCAAGGTCAAGAACCTGCTGCTGGAATCCGGCGAACAGCCTGAGCCACGGCGTCGTGAGCTGGGTGAACAGCGCATCGTGGACGGCGCCGCGCGGCTCATCGCCAACACCAGCGCCGAAGCGGCGGAACTGGTATCGCACTACGGCGCCACGTACGACCGCATCGACATCGCGCCGCCCGGCGTGGACCTCGGCACCTTCACCCCGGCGTTCCGGGCCAGGTCCCGCGCGCAGCACGGCATCAGCCCCGACACCTTCCACCTGGTGTTCGCCGGCCGCATCCAGCGGCTGAAAGGGCCACAGGTCCTGGTCAAGGCCGCCGCGCTGCTGCGCAAGCGCCGTCCCGACATCGACCTCCGGGTCACCATCCTGGGATCGCTGAGCGGCAACAAGGAGTTCAACCTTCGGTGCCTGGTCGCCGAGGCAGGAATGGACGACGTCGTCACGCAACTGCCGCCGGTGAAGGCACCTGAGCTGGCGTCCTGGTTCCGCGCGGCCGACGTCGTGGTGATGCCTTCCTTCAGCGAATCCTTCGGCCTGGTGGCGCTTGAGGCCCAGGCCTGCGGCACGCCCGTGGTGGCCACCCGCGTGGGCGGGCTTTCCCGTGCCATCTTCCACGGCCGCACCGGGCTCCTCGTGGACGGCCACCACGCCGCCGACTGGGCCGATGCGCTGGAAGCGCTGTACGACGACCCCGCCACCCGCGAAGACCTGGGGCGGGCCGCCGCCATCCGCGCCCAGAATTCCGGCTGGCAGCGCACAGCGGCCATCACGCTGGAAAGCTACCATGCCGCCGTCGACAACCACGTGGCACCCCGCCTCGCCCGGGCCGTTCCGGCTTCCTGATTTTCTCCGTCCACCGCCTGCCTGCTGTTAGCTTAGGGGCAGGTCTCCGGCGCCGGACTGCGCCGGAAAGGACGGCGCAGGACAGGACTGCGCACGAAAGGACAAGGATGTCTGCTCTTCCCACTGATCTCGAGATCGCCCGGGCCGCCAGGATCCAGCCCATCGCAGAGATCGCGGCCGCCGCGGGGATTAATCCTGACGCGCTGGAACAGTACGGGCGGTACAAGGCCAAGATCGATCCCGGCCGCCTCGCCGCGCCGGCCCCGCACGGCAAGGTGGTGCTGGTCTCGGCCATGTCCCCCACCCCGGCCGGCGAAGGGAAGTCCACCACCACCGTGGGACTGGCCGATTCCCTGGCCCGGGCCGGGCACAAGGTGATGATCGCCCTGCGCGAGCCCTCGCTCGGTCCGGTCCTGGGGATGAAGGGCGGAGCCACCGGCGGGGGTTATTCGCAGGTCCTTCCCATGGATGAGATCAACCTGCACTTCACCGGTGACTTCCATGCCATTACCTCGGCCAACAACGCGCTCATGGCCCTGGTGGACAACCACATCTACCAGGGCAACGCCTTGAACATCGATCCGCGCCGGATGACCTTCAAACGCGTCCTGGACATGAACGACCGGGCGCTGCGGGAGGTGGTGATTGGCCTGGGCGGGCCCACCCAGGGCGTGCCCCGGCAGGACGGGTTCGACATCACAGTGGCGTCCGAGGTCATGGCCGTCTTCTGCCTGGCCACCGACCTGGCGGACCTCCGTGCGCGCCTGGGCCGGATCACGTTCGGCTACACCTACGACCGCGCCCCCGTCACCGTCGCGGATCTTGGGGTGGAGGGGGCTTTGACGCTCCTGCTCAAGGAGGCCATCAAGCCCAACCTGGTGCAGACCATCGCCGGAACTCCCGCGCTGGTGCACGGCGGACCCTTCGCAAACATCGCGCACGGCTGCAACTCGCTGACCGCCACGCAAACGGCCCGGCGGCTGGCGGACATTGTGGTGACCGAAGCCGGTTTCGGGGCCGACCTGGGCGCGGAAAAGTTCATGGACATCAAGGCACGGGTCGGCGGTTTGGCACCCTCGGCGATCGTTGTGGTGGCTACGGTCCGGGCGTTGAAGATGCAGGGCGGGGTGGCCAAGGACCGGCTGGGCCAGCCCGATATGGCCGCGCTTGAGGCCGGCGTGGCCAACCTGCGCCGGCACGTGCGGAACGTGGAAAAGTTCGGGGTTACTCCGGTGGTGGCCATCAACCGTTTCTCCTCGGATACGCCGGAGGAACTCGACTGGCTGCTGGCCTGGTGCGCCGGCGAAGGCGTGCAGGCCGCCGTCGCGGATGTGTGGGGACGCGGCGGCGGGGGTGACGGAGGTAACGAGCTTGCCGCGCTGGTGGCGCAGGCGGTGGAGCGGCCCACCCATTTCCGGCACCTTTACCCGCTGGAGCTGCCCGTGGAAGACAAGATCCGGACCATCGCGCAGGAGATCTACGGTGCCGACGGCGTGGACTTCTCCGTGCCGGCACTGAAGCGGCTGGCCGAGATCGAGCGGAACGGCTGGGGTTCGCTGCCGGTCTGCATGGCCAAAACCCAGTACTCCTTCACCGACGACGCCTCCCGCCTCGGCGCCCCCAAGGGTTTCACCATCCACGTGCGAGACCTGCTGCCCAAGACCGGCGCGGGGTTTATCGTCGCCCTGACGGGTGCGGTGATGACCATGCCTGGCCTCCCCGCCGACCCGGCAGCCCTCCGGATGGACGTGGACGCGGAAGGAAACCCGGTCGGCCTCACCTAACCCCCGCTCACTTTTGACACCTCTTTTCGGAACGCCCGCTCACCTTTGACACCTCTTTTCGGAACCCCCGCTCACCTTTGGCAGGCCTTTTATAAACCCCGGCTCACCTCTGACACCCATTCCCCAAACCCGGCTTCACCTCTGGCCGACGTCAACCGCAGTTCCCGTTCTTGGACAGCAGGGGCTTGTGGATAACTTCACGCGGCTATCGGCTGATTGCATGAGAATGCAGTATGCGACCCCATCCGCCATTGCCCGCGCACTTGGCCAGCAGGCCTTTCACAGTCGAGAGATCCAAGAGCGCTGGCCTGAACCACAACCGCTTGCGGCGCGTTGACGTTGAACACGTCAGTCGGGGACTCTATCGCCCCGCCGCATGGAACTTCCATCTTGAGGACGCCGCCCGCGCATTGTCGGAGGCAACGCCAGGAGCATGGATTTCACATATAACGGCGGCTCGACTCCGCAGTTCGGTCCTGCCCCCTGGGTTATCCGACTCCAACGAACTGCATCTCAGCAAGCCTGCTGCACTTCCAGGAGCACGCAGGAAAGGAATTCATGGTCATCGAGTCATCGTGAAGCCTGGCGAAGTTGAGTTTGTCGAGGGGATTTGGCTCAGCACCCGGGCGCGGACGTGGCTGGACATGGCAAGACAGTTGCCCTTGGGTGACTTGGTGGCGATGGGAGACGAACTGATTCGCCAGCCCCGGCCTGACCTCGAAGAAGGCAGGGAGAGCCCCTACGCAACACGTGAGGAACTTCAGGCGCTCATTGACGGACATCCGAACCTGCAAGGGGTAGTCCGCGCCAGAAACGCACTGGACTTGATGCGCGTAGGATCCGACTCTGCTCCTGAAACGTTCCTTCGACTGGCCATGTTATATGCAGGCTTCCCCGAGCCGGAGTTGCAGCTAAAACTTCGTTCTGAGGACTCCCGATCGCCTTCCTGCGACCTCGGCTTTCGGCTCCGCAGAATTGCCATCCAGTACGACGGCGGGCATCACCTCGGCGAACGGCAGCGAATAAGCGATCGGAGGAGGGACAGGTCCTTTGATGCGGCCGGGTGGACCGTTGTCATCATCGACAAAGCGGATCAGGAGGACGATTTCGCCCCCGCCATCAAGAAGATCAAGCAGGCTTTGAGGAGTTCCGTAGCGGATCCCACCGTCAATTCGGGATTCGCCAACAGGCACTAGATGGAACCGGACAAATCCCACTCCAGTGAGCGCCCGTTCTCCCGAAAGCTGCCAAAAGCGAGCGGGGGTTCGAGGAAAACGCGTAAAAGGCGAGCGCGGGTGAGTTGATGACCTGTCAAAGGTGAGCGGGGGTGTTAAGCGGAGGCGCTCCCCCACCCGGAGGTGAGGGAGCGCTTCCGGTAAGAACTGTGCGGGGGGTTAGCGCTCCAGGTCGCCGCGGATGAAGGCTTCGACCTTTTCGCGGGCGAGGTCGTCGTTGAACTGCTCCGGCGGGGACTTCATGAAGTAGCTGGACGCGGACAGCAGCGGGCCGCCGATGCCGCGGTCCAGCCCGATCTTGGCTGCGCGGATGGCATCAATGATCACGCCGGCGGAGTTCGGCGAGTCCCAGACCTCCAGCTTGTACTCCAGCGAGACGGGGGCGTCACCGAAGTTCCGGCCTTCCAGGCGAACGAAGGCCCACTTGCGGTCATCGAGCCACTGGACGTAGTCGGACGGGCCGATGTGGACATCCTTCGCTGCCAGTTCGGCCTCCACGTTGGAGGTCACGGCCTGGGTCTTGGAGATCTTCTTCGATTCCAGCCGGTCCCGCTCGAGCATGTTCTTGAAGTCCATATTCCCGCCGACGTTCAGCTGGTACGTCCGGTCCAGGGTGACGCCCCGGTCCTCGAACAGCTTCGCCATCACACGGTGCGTGATCGTGGCGCCGATCTGGCTCTTGATGTCATCACCAACGATCGGGACACCGGCGGCCGTGAACTTGTCCGCCCATTCCTTCGTCCCGGCAATGAACACCGGCAGTGCGTTCACAAACGCCACGCCGGCGTCGATGGCGCACTGCGCATAGAACTCGGCCGCTTCCTGGGACCCGACGGGCAGGTAGCAGACCATCACGTCCACCTGGGCATCCTTTAGAGCCTGGACCACATCGACCGGCTCCTCGGTGGACTGCTCGATGGTCTCCAGGTAGTACCGGCCCAATCCGTCCAGGGTGTGGCCGCGCTGGACCGTGACACCGGTCGGCGGGACATCAGCGATCTTGATGGTGTTGTTCTCGCTTGCGCTGATGGCGTGGGCGAGGTCATGGCCAACCTTCTTGCCGTCGACGTCGAACGCGGCAACGAACTCCACGTCACCCACGTGGTACTGGCCGAACTCAACATGCATCAGGCCGGGAATGGTGGCCTTCGGGTCAGCGTCCTTGTAATACTCAACGCCCTGGACCAGCGAGGCAGCGCAGTTACCCACGCCAACGATTGCAACACGAATCGGATGTGAAGACACGGTACTCCTTTGTGACGAACGTCAGCCGGCCGGGTAAGGCTTCGCAGGGAAGTACGACGGCGGCCGGCTGGCACGGCGCCGCGCGGCGCCTTTTCATACTACCCAACCACGGCGGGACCGGGCGCGGTGCGCCCGGTCCCGCCCGTAAGAAAGCGTCCCGCGTCAGAAAGCGTCCGTAACGGAACAGCCGTCAGGCGTTCTGCTTCCAGAGGTTGATATCCGATTCCACGGCGAACTCATCGATGGCGTTGAGCTCCTCGTCCGTGAAGCCGAGGTTGTTGATGGCAGAGAGGCTGTCCTCCAGCTGCCGGACGCTGGAGGCCCCGATCAAGGCGGACGCGACAGGCGAGCCCTTGGGCTGGTCGCGCAGGATCCAGGCGATGGCCATCTGGGCCAGGGACTGCCCGCGGCCTTCGGCGATTTCGCGCAGTCCGCGGACGCGGTCGAGTTTCTCTTCGGTGATGGAATCCTCGGAGAGGAACCGGGCTTTGGCTGCACGGGAGTCGGCGGGAATACCGTTGAGGTAACGGTCGGTGAGCATGCCTTGCGCCAGGGGCGAGAACGCGATGGAACCGGCCCCCACCTGGTCCAGCACCTCGTACAGGTTGGGCGCTCCGTCCTCGGTCCAGCGGTTGAGCATGGAGTAGCTGGGCTGGTGGATCAGCAGCGGGGTTCCGAGCTCCTTGAGGATCCGGGCGGCTTCGAGTGTCTGTTCGGGCGTGTAGGAGGAGATGCCTGCGTACAGTGCCTTGCCGGAGCGGACGGCGTAGTCCAGCGCTCCCATGGTTTCTTCCAGCGGGGTTTCGGGATCAGGCCGGTGGCTGTAGAAGATGTCCACGTAGTCCAGGCCCATCCGCTGCAGCGACTGGTCCAGGCTGGAAATGAGGTACTTGCGTGAGCCCCACTCGCCGTAGGGGCCGGGCCACATGTAGTAGCCGGCCTTGGTGGAGATCACCAGTTCATCGCGGTAGGGCTTGAAGTCCTCCTGGAGGTGGCGGCCGAAGTTGGTTTCGGCGGAGCCATCCGGCGGACCGTAGTTGTTGGCGAGGTCGAAGTGGTTGACGCCCAGGTCGAAGGCGCGGCGCAGGATGGCGCGCTGTTCGTCAAAGCGCTTGTCGTCCCCGAAGTTGTGCCACAGGCCCAGCGAGATGGCCGGGAGTTTCAGTCCGCTGCGGCCGACGCGGCGGTAGGGCATGGATTCGTAGCGGTTCTCCGCTGCTGAATAAGTCATACGTTCCATCCTGCCAGCTGTGACCCGCGCGACAGGTGCCAGCGAAAAAGTTTCGCCGCGGGCAGGATCCGCGGCGAAACTTTCAGCCAGGAAGCGTGGATGGTCAGGACGTGAGGATTGCTGCGCTCCAGGGTGCGAGGGAGAGCGACCCGCCGTCCAGCCCGACGGCCTCGTCCGTTGCCAGCAGGACATCCCCGGCGGCGTCGAGACGGACTTTGGCGTCGGTGAAGTTCACCAGTACCTCGACGGATCCGCGCCGGAACCGCAGCCAGCCGGCATCGTCGTCGTACGACACCTCTGTCCCACCGAACCCGAGCCCGGCCAGCTCCGGGTGCGAGCGGCGAAGCGCGGTGAGCGACCGGTAAAGCTCCAGGAGCCGCGCGTGCTCGCCGCTGCCGGCCTCGGCCCAGTCCAGCTTGGACCGGCGGAACGTTTCCGGGTCCTGGGGATCAGGCACGACGGCGGGATCCCACCCCATGCGTTCGAATTCCTTGATGCGCCCTTCCGCTGTCGCCTTGCCCAGCTCAGGTTCTGGATGGGACGTGAAGAACTGCCACGGCGTGGACGCCCCGTACTCCTCGCCCATGAACAGCATCGGCGTGAACGGTGAGGTCAACGTGAGGACAGCGGCCACGGCCAGCTGCCCATGGGACAGCGACTGCGAGAGCCGGTCCCCCGTGGCCCGGTTGCCGATCTGGTCGTGGTTCTGGTTGCAGACCACCAGCGCCGCCGGGTTCACCAGCGCGGCATTGATGGGCCGGCCGTGGTGCCTGACGCGGAAGCTGGAGTAGCTGCCGTCATGCAGGAACCCGTCCTTCAGCACCTTGGCCAGGACGCCGAGGGATTCGAAATCCGAGTAGTATCCCGTGGTTTCGCCGCTGACGTTGACGTGGACGGCGTGGTGGAAGTCGTCGCTCCATTGCCCGGCAAGGCCGTATCCGTTGACGTCCCTCGGGTAGATGAGCCGCGGGTTGTTCAGGTCGGATTCGGCGATAAGCGTCCTGGGCAGCCCGGTTTCCGCCGAGATCGCATCTCCCAAGGCACCGAGGTCCTCGAGGATGTGCACGGCGCGTTCGTCGCGCAGCGCGTGCACGGCGTCGAGCCGGAGCCCGTCCACGTGGTAGTCCCGCAGCCAGAGCGCAGCGTTGTCCAGGATGTATTCACGCACCACGTCGGAGCCGGGACCGTCGAGGTTGACCGAGTCGCCCCAGGTGTTGGCGTCGCCCTGCTTGAGGTAGGGCCCGAACTTGGGCAGGTAGTTGCCGCTGGGGCCCAGGTGGTTGTAGACCACGTCCTGGATGACGCCCAGTCCTGCCGCGTGCGCGGCATCGACGAAGCGCTGGTAGGCAGCCGGGCCGCCGTAGCCTTCGTGCACGGCGTACCACTGGACACCGTCGTAGCCCCAGTTGTGCGTGCCGTTGAAGCCGTTGACGGGCAGCAGTTCGACGAAGTCGATGCCCAGGTCCGCCAGGTAGCCCAACTTCTCCACGGCCGCGTCGAGGGTTCCTTCGGGGGTGAAGGTGCCCACGTGCAGCTCGTAGATCACCGAACCCTGCAGGTCCTTGCCGCGCCAGCCCGCGTCCTGCCAGGCATAGGTTGCGGGGTCGTAGGTCCGGGAGAGTTCGTGGACCCCGGCAGGAACCCGGCGGGACCGCGGGTCAGGGAGCGGGTGGGTTTCGCCGTCCAGGAGGTAGCCGTAGTCCACCTCGCCTTCTCCCGGCGCGTCCGGCGCGGTCCACCACCCTTCCGAGCCCGGTGCCGCCTCCCTTTGCCGCATCGGGTACTGCCGGCCCCCGGCCAGCAGAATCACGGACTTGGCGTCCGGAGCCCACACGTCGAAACGTTCGGCTCCGGTGTTGACGAGGGTCATGCCTTTTCTCCATCCACGGGTACCAACAGTGCCACGGGGTAGGTTCCCAGGACCTCGGCCACGGAAACAGGGCCTAGCCCATACGAAGCGCCGGTGAGTTCGTCGCGCATGGCAGTGGGAAGTTCGACGGCGGTGTCCCGCCAGCCGCCGCCGGCTTCCAGTCCGGCGGGGAGCCGCGTAGCCAGGGTGACAGCGCCGGGTGACGTGCCCGTGCCGCGGGAGAAGGCCAGCAGGTGGCCGGCGGCCGCCCCGGTGGCCGCCATCGCCGCGTAGCCCTGGAACAGCTCTGGCCGGTCGCGGCGGAGGCGGAGGGCGCGGGAGGTGACCAGGAGCTTGCTGGCCTCTGTGCCCGCGGCGGGCAACGTGCCGGCGTCGAGCTTTGCCAGCTCAGCCTGGCGGGCACCAAAGTCCACAGGCCTGCGGTTGTCCGGGTCCGTGAGCGAGCGTTCCCAGAACTCGCTGCCCTGGTACACGTCCGGCACGCCTGGCATGGTCAGCTGGACCAGCTTGGCGGAGACCGAGTTCGCGGCGGAGAAGGCGTCGATGCGGGCCACGAAGTCCTCCACCACCCTGCCGACCTTGGGGTCGTCGAAGACCGCGTCGACGGCGGCCTTCACCTTGGCTTCGAAGTCCTCGTTGGGGTCGGTCCACTTGGTGGAGTTCCCGGCCTCGCGCGCCGCCTTGGATGCGTACCCCTGCAGCCGTTCCCGGCTTGCGGGCCACGCTCCGACGATCGCTTGCCACAGCAGGTTTTCGTAGGGGCCGTCCGGGATCGACGCCAGCTCGCGCAGTGTCCCAAGCGCGTCCGCCCACTCCTGCGGCAGTTCGGCGATGACCGAGATCCTGGCCCGCGCGTCCTCGCTGCGCTTCGTGTCGTGCGTGGACAACGTGGTCATGGACAGCGGCAGGTCCTGCTGCCGGCGCTGCATCCGCTGGTGGAACTCTTCGGGGGACACCGCGAATTCGGTGGGTTCGGCGCCCACTTCGGTCAGGGTGCCCAGCCGGGTGTAGCGGTAGAACGCGGTGTCCTCCACGCCCTTGGCCATGACCATGCCGGAGGTCTGCTGGAAACGGATGGCGATGGGGTTGGCGGGGTCCAGCAACAGGGGAAGGAGCGTTCCCACGGCAACCTCCAGGTCCGGACGGTGCGCAGCCGCTGATTCGCACGCTTCCTTGAGGATCTCCGCGCCCACGGGCAGGTAGGACCGGTACACCGGGAAAGAGGCGATGATCTCCGCGATCGCGTCTGCCGCCTGGTTGAGTTCGAGCCCGTAGGACTCCGGGACCAGCCGGGCCAGCCGCAGCACTTCTGAGCGCAGGATGCCGTCGGCGATCATGCGCTTGGTGCCGCGGATCATTTCGGCGTAGTCCGCAGGCCCGGACGCCCCCCGCAATGAAGCGTCCAGCGCATCCAATGCCTGCTGGCCCGCGGGATCGATGAAGATCCGGTCGACGTCCGCCAGCGCGTCGTACCCGGTGGTGCCTTCGCAGGCGAACTCCTGCGGCAGGACCTCACCCGGTTCAAGGATCTTTTCCACCAGGATGTAGGCACCCCCGCTGAGGTCCTTGAGCCAGCGGAGGTACCCGGCAGGATCGGCCAGGCCGTCCGGGTGGTCCACCCGGAGCCCGTCCACCAGCCCCTCGGTGAACCAGCGGCCCACCTCGGCATGGGCCTTATCAAAGACCGTCGGTTCCTCCACCCGGATTCCCGCGAGAGTGGTGACGGCGAAAAAGCGCCGGTAGTTCAGCTCGGCGTCGGCACGGCGCCAGTCCATGAGCTGGTAGTGCTGGCGGCTGTGGACGTCCTGCGGGGAATCCCCTTCCGCGTAGGTGCCCTCGGCCAGCGGGAACCGGTGGTCGTAGTACCGGAGCTCGCCGTCCTTGATCTCGAGCTTGTCCAGGTCGGCGTCCGAGCCCAGCATGGGAAGCCGGACCTTGCCGCCGCCCAGGTCCCAGTCGACGTCGAACGCCTCGGCGTAGGGCGAGCCCTGCCCTTCCTTCAGCAGGGACCACCACCAGGGGTTCTGGGCTGGCGTGGCGACGCCCACATGGTTGGGGACGATGTCCACCAGGACGCCCATGCCGTGTTCGCGGGCGGCCTTGGACAGGGCCAGCAGGCCCTCGGGTCCGCCGCGGTCCGGGTCCACGGCCGAGGGGTCGGTCACGTCATAGCCGTGGTCCGAGCCCTTTTCTGCGGTGAGGATGGGCGACAGGTACACCCAGTCCACGCCGAGGTCCTTCAGGTAGGGCACTTTTTCGGCGGCGTCGAACAGGGTGAAACCGCGGCGGATCTGCAGCCGGTAGGTGGAGGCGGGCGTCCTCATGCCTTGGTCGCCTTTGCCTCGCTTGCTTCCGCCGCCTTGGTTGCCCTTGCCTCGCTTGCCTCAGCGGCCTTGGTCTGGGCTTCCACCATCTCCTCCTGGGCTTCCTCCTGCTCCACCATGGAGGCCAGGGATGCGGCCGCGGACACGTCCACCTCGGCTTCAGGGCCGGAGTAGGCACGGAGCACCACCATGGACTTGGCGTCCAGCGTCAGCGTGGCACCGGCCTTCAGCGGTTCGTAGGCGTCGGCCTGGGCTGCGGTATCAATCAGGACCTCCCAGTACTGCGAGTACTCGTCCGAGGGAAGGCAGAAGTCCACCTCGTCGTCGTGCGCGTTGAAGGCCATGATGAAGCTGTCATCGGTGATCCTGCGGCCGCGTGAATCCTGCTCCTGGATGCCGTCGCCGTTGTAGAACACGCCGATGGTCCGGCCGAAACCGCTCCCCCAGTCCTCGGGCAGCATTTCGGTGCCGTCGGTCTTCAGCCACACGATGTCCGGCAGCTTTTCGCCCTGGCCGCGGCGCACCGGCCGCCCGTCGAAGAAGCGGCTGCGGCGGAACGTGGGGTGGTCGTGCCGGAGCTTGCTGACGAAGGCGGTGAATTCGACCAGGGGCTGGTCCATGGCCTCCCAGTGCACCCAGCTCAGCTCGGAATCCTGGCAGTACGTGTTGTTGTTGCCCTGCTGCGTGCGGCCAAGTTCGTCGCCGTGCAGCACCATCGGAACGCCCTGCGACAGCAGCAGTGTGGCAATGAAGTTCCGCTGCTGGCGGGCGCGCAGGGTCAGCACCTTCTCGTCGTCGGTGTCCCCTTCGGCGCCGCAGTTCCAGGAACGGTTGTGGGATTCGCCGTCGTTGTTGCCCTCGCCGTTGGCCTCGTTGTGCTTCTCGTTGTAGGAGACCAGGTCCCGCATGGTGAAGCCGTCGTGGGCGGTGACGAAGTTGATCGAGGCCACGGGGCGGCGCGCGGAGCTTTCGTAGAGGTCGGCGGAGCCGGTCAGGCGGGAGGCGAATTCGCCCAGGGTGGAGGGCTCTCCGCGCCAGAAGTCACGGACGGTGTCGCGGTATTTACCGTTCCACTCCGTCCACTGCGGCGGGAAGTTGCCCACCTGGTAGCCGCCGGGGCCGACGTCCCATGGCTCGGCGATGAGCTTGACCTGGGAGACGACCGGATCCTGCTGGATAAGTTCGAAGAAGGTGGAGAGCTTGTCAACGTCGTAGAACTCGCGGGCCAGGGTGGAGGCGAGGTCGAAGCGGAAACCGTCAACGTGCATCTCCGTCACCCAGTAGCGCAGGGAGTCCATCAGCAGCTGCAGGGAGTGCGGGTGCCGGACGTTGAGCGAGTTGCCCGTGCCGGTGTAGTCCATGTAGTGCTTCAGGTCGTTGTCCACCAGGCGGTAGTAGGCCTGGTTGTCGATGCCCTTGAAGGACAGTGTGGGGCCCAGGTGGTTGCCTTCGGCGGTGTGGTTGTAGACGACGTCGAGGATCACTTCGATGCCGGCGCGGTGCAGGTCGCGGACCATGGCTTTGAACTCCTGGACCTGGTGTCCCACGTCGCCGGTGGAGCTGTAGGTGTTCTGCGGGGCGAAGAAGCCGATGGTGTTGTAGCCCCAGTAGTTGCTCAGCCCCTTCTCCTGGAGGGTGCCGTCGTTGACGAACTGGTGCACCGGCATGAGCTCGATCGCCGTGACGCCGAGTTTCTTCAGGTGCTCGATGACGGCCGGGTGCGCCACGCCGGCGTACGTGCCGCGCTGCTCTTCGGGGATCTCCGGGTGCAGCTCGGTCAGGCCCTTGACGTGGGCCTCATAGATGACGGACTCGTGGTAGGGAATCTTGAGCTGGCGGTCGCCGTCCCACTCGAAGAACGGGTTGATGACCACGCCGTGCATGGTGTGGGGCGCCGAGTCCGCATCGTTGCGGGAGTCGGGGTCGCCGAACTCGTACGAGAAGAGGGCGGGATCCCAGTCGATCTGGCCCTGGATGGCTTTGGCGTAGGGGTCCATCAGCAGCTTGTTCGCGTTGAACCGGCTTCCGTTTGCGGGATCGTAGGGTCCGTGCACGCGGTAGCCGTACTTCTGGCCGGGCTGGATGTGGGGCAGGTAGCAGTGCCAGACGTACCCGTCCACCTCGGTGAGTTCAATCCGGGTCTCGGTCAGGTCGTCGGCCAGGAGGCAGAGTTCAACCCGCTGCGCCTGTTCGCTGAACAGGGCGAAATTGGTGCCGGTGCCGTCAAAGGTAGCTCCCAGCGGGTAGGCAGTTCCAGGCCAGACTTCCATCGTGCTCCTCATTGTTGGTCAGCAGCCGATGGCATCGGAACGCCCCTGCTGCTGGTGCGAACTAATGCCTACCGTAGCGGTTGGCTGTGACTTTTACGTTTCCGGGCTCCAGAGTTACTAAGCATGCTGACCTTACCCCACGTTTCGGGTATAGTTTCGGCGATTCCGCTGGCGGCGATCGGGCCGCCGGCGGCTTTCTCGGACGCCGCCGTTCCGGCACGCCCGTGCAGGGCCGCTCCCAGCGCGGCAAGCGCAGCCCAGCGGTCGTCGTCGTCGATGCCCAAGGCCCGGAAAGGTTCGACGTCGTGCCCCGCCTGGGCGAGCAGCGCACCGATGACGCCTGCCAGCACATCCCCGCTGCCGGCCGTGGCGAGCCAGGGGGTGCCGTCCGCCTGGCTGAAGGTGGTGCCCCAGGGCGCGGCCACGAGCGTGGTGGCGCCCTTGAGCAGGACAGTGGCGCCGGTGCGTTCGGCCGCATGGCGGACAGCGGCGAGCGTGCCTGCTTCCACTGCTTCCCGGTCCTCCCCGTGGCCCAGGCGCTGGAACAGCGAGGCGAGCTCGCCGGCGTGCGGGGTCAGCACCACGTGCGGGGCGAGCATTGCCGGCAGTGCGGGCAGCGCTCCGGCGTCGGCCACAACCGGAAGCTCCGACACGATTGCTTCCCGTGCGCGGGCCAGTTGTTCGTGGTCCCGTGGCCCCATGCCCGAGCCCACCAGCCAGGCCTGCACGCGGTTTTCGGCCACGGTTCCGGTACTGCAGACCACCTCGGGGCAGGCCTGGCGCACCAGGTCCGCCACGGATGGCGGCCCGAGGTACCGGACCATGCCCACTCCTGCGGCCAGCGCGCCCCGGCAGGCAAGGACTGCGGCGCCAGGGTAGTCCTCGGAACCGGCCACCACCCCCAGCACCCCGCGCGAGTACTTATGGGCACGCCGGGCGGGGTGCGGCAGGAGGCCGGCCAGTTCCTCGTCGCCAAGCCGGCGCAGCGACGGCGGGGGCAGCTGCTCCTCGATCCCGATCGGCACCACGAGCACCCGGCCTGCATGGTCTGCCCCGGGGTCGGCCAGGAGGCCGGCCTTGGCGCCCCCGAAGGTGACCGTCAGGTCCGCGGCAAGGACCGGGGCGGCAACCTCGCCGGTATCGGCGTCCACCCCGCTGGGAAGGTCGCACGCCACCACGAGGCCGCGGTTGTTGCCGCCGGTAATGGCGCGGACCAGGTCCGCGGCAATTCCACGGAGCCCGCCCTTCGCTCCGGTGCCAAGGATGGCATCGATGACGACGTCGGCCTGGCCGGCTTCGGCTGCCAGTCCCGGAAGTGCCGCTTCGGTGAGCCGGTGCACCCGGCCGCCGGCTCGCTCAAATGCTGCCAGGCCCTCTGGATGGGCCGAATCCCCGGTGAGGACCGCCGTCGTACGCATTCCACGGGCGGCGAGGAAAGCAGCGGCATAGAGGCCGTCGCCGCCGTTGTTGCCCTTGCCCACCAGCACCACGACGCCGGCACCATTCAGGCGGCCGCCGCGGGCTTTGAGTTCATGGACGACGGCGTTGGCCAGGCCGTGCGCGGCCCGCTGCATGAGGACGTCCCCGAGTCCGGCGGCCAGGAGGGGTCCCTCGGCTGCGCGGACCTGCGTTCCGGTGTAGGCGCTGATCATGGTGTTGGCTCCTGCAGCCCCGGCCGGGTCAGCCCTCGGCCAGGACCGTGGCGGTGGCGATGCCGCCGTCGTGGCTGATGGACAGGTGCCAGCGCTTGACGCCCTTGGCCTCCGCGACCGCAAGCACCGTTCCCTTGACCTGGACGGTGGGGCCGTTCTGGTCCAGGCCGATCCAGCAGTCCTGCCAGTTCATCCCCGCGGGTGCGCCCAGCACCTTGGCCACGGCTTCCTTTGCGGCGAACCGTGCGGCCAGGGACCGGGTATTCAGTTCCCGCTCGGCGGGAACGAACAAACGGTCCCGCAGCCCCGGGGTCCGCTCAAGCTGGCGGCCGAACCGCTCGATGTCTACAACGTCTACGCCAATGCCAACGATCATGCGGCTTATTCTACGGTGGTGCCTCCGGGCGAAAGCCGCCGCGCGCCGGTGGCTGCTGGTGTCCGCCATCAGCGCAAAAGCTGGACTTAAACGCGAAAACCCCGGGCCGTTGGGCCCGGGGTTTGCGTCTTACAGCGATTACTCGACGGTGACGCTCTTGGCGAGGTTGCGCGGCTGGTCCACGTCGTAGCCCTTGGCCGCGGCGAGCTCGGCGGCGAAGATCTGCAGCGGCACGGTGGTCAGCAGCGGCATCAGCAGGGTGGGCGTCTCGGGGACGTAGAAGACCTGCTCGGCGTAGGCCTTGACCGCTTCGTCGCCTTCCTCGGCGATGACCAGGGTCCGGGCGCCGCGGGCGCGGACTTCCTGGATGTTGGAGACCACCTTGGAGTGCAGCGAATCGCGGCCGCGCGGGGACGGGACCACCACGAACACCGGCTGGCCCTCGTCGATCAGGGCGATCGGGCCGTGCTTGAGCTCGCCGGCGGCGAAGCCTTCGGCGTGGATGTACGCGATTTCCTTGAGCTTCAGCGCGCCCTCCAGCGCCACCGGGTAGCCCACGTGCCGGCCGAGGAACAGTACGGACTTCTCGTCTGCCATGCTCCGGGCGAGTTCGCGCAGCGGGCCGGCGTTGTCCAGGATGGTCTGGATCTTCGCCGGGATCTTGTTCAGGTCCGCCAGGACGTCCTTGATCTGCCCGGAGAAGATGTTCCCGCGCAGCTGCGCCAGGTACAGGCCCAGCAGGTACGCGGCGGTGATCTGGGCCAGGAACGCCTTGGTGGAGGCGACGGCGATTTCCGGGCCGGCGTGCGTGTACAGCACGGCGTCGGATTCACGGGGGATGGTGGAGCCGTTGGTGTTGCAGATCGAGATGGTCTTGGCCCCCTGCTCGCGGGCATACCGGACGGCCATCAGGGTGTCCATGGTCTCACCGGACTGGCTGATGGACACCACCAGGGTGTTCTCGTTCAGGATCGGGTCCCGGTAGCGGAACTCGTGTGCCAGCTCCACCTCCGTGGGGATCCGGCACCAGTTCTCGATGGCGTACTTGGCCACCGTGCCGGCGTACGCAGCGGTGCCGCAGGCCAGGACGATGATCTTGTCGACCTTCTTCAGCAGCTCGGGATCGATCCGCAGCTCATCCAGGGTCAGCTTGCCCTTGATGTCCGAGCGGCCCAGCAGGGTCTGCGCCACGGCGTCGGGCTGGTCGTGGATTTCCTTCTCCATGAACGAGGAGAAGCCGCCCTTCTCAGCAGAGGCAGGGTCCCAGTCCACGTGGTATTCCTTGCCGGAGGCCGGGTTGCCGTAGAAATCGGTGATGTCCACCGAATCCGCGGTGATCGTGACGATCTGGTCCTGGCCCAGTTCCACCGCGCGGCGGGTGTAGTCGATGAAGCCGGACACGTCCGAGCCCAGGAAGTTCTCGCCGTCGCCCAGGCCGACCACCAGGGGCGAGTTGCGGCGCGCGGCAACGACGACGTCGGGCTGGTCGGCGTGCACGGCCAGGAGCGTGAAGGCGCCCTCGAGGCGCTGGCAGGCCAGTTCCATGGCGCGGGTCAGGCCGCCGTTGGAGGTGTCGCCGCCGAGCTTGTTCCGGAAGATGTCGCCCAGCAGTGCCGCGGCGACCTCGGTGTCCGTTTCGGAGAGGAAGGTGACGCCCTTTTCCAGCAGCTCAAGCTTGAGCTCGGCGAAGTTCTCGATGATGCCGTTGTGGATCACGGCGAGCTTGCCGCCGTCGGACAGGTGCGGGTGCGCGTTGCGGTCCGTCGGGCCGCCGTGCGTGGCCCAGCGGGTGTGCCCGATCCCGGTGGTGGCTGCCGGCAGCGGCCGGGCTTCCAGCTCGGCCACCAGGTTGGTCAGCTTCCCGGACTTCTTCCGCGATTCGATGGTCCCTTCGGACACCACCGCCACACCGGCGGAATCGTACCCGCGGTACTCCAGGCGGCGCAGCCCCTCAAGGACAACATCCAAAGCACTGTGACCCTTAATTGCACCGTCAGACGAACGGCCTACGTATCCCACGATTCCACACATAGGCACAAGACTATCGGGAGCGTGCCTGTTGCTACTAAACGGGCACGTCAGCGCCGCGCGTGTTCATGGGCCGGGCGCGGCATGTTCGCCACCCGGGCCGCCGCGCTGAACAGGAGCGTCATTTCGTGATGGCGCGGGCGCGGGGCAGAATCTTTAGCGTGACTTCGCAACGCAACGAAGCGAACGGGGAGGGTGCCTCGCCGTTCGTGGAGCTGGACCGGCAAACCTGGTCCCGGCTCGCAGCCCAGATGGAACAGCCCCTTAATGAAGAGGACGTGCTGCGCCTTCGCGGCCTTGGCGACCCCTTGGATATCAACGAGGTCCGGGACGTATACCTGCCGCTGTCCCGGCTGCTGCACCTGTATGTCGAGGCCGCCGGCCAGCTGCATGCGGCCACCACCACGTTCCTGGGCGAGCAGACCCAGCGCACCCCGTTCGTCATCGGCGTTGCCGGCTCCGTTGCGGTGGGCAAGTCCACCATCGCCCGCGTGCTGCGGGAGATGCTGCGCCGCTGGCCCGGCACGCCCAACGTGGAATTGATTACGACCGACGGCTTCCTCTATCCCCTGGCGGAGCTCAAGCGCCGGCAGCTGCTGGACCGGAAAGGTTTCCCCGAGTCCTACGACCGGCGGGCGCTGCTGCGCTTCGTCAGCGAGATCAAGAGCGGCGCGGAGGAGGTCCGGGCGCCCTGGTACTCGCACGTCACGTATGACATTGTCCCCGGCAAGGAAGTGGTGGTCCGCCGCCCGGACGTCCTGATTGTGGAGGGCCTGAACGTGCTGGCGCCGGCCCGGCCCCGGCATGACGGGCGGCAGGGCCTGGCGCTGAGCGACTTCTTCGATTTCTCCATCTACGTGGACGCCAAGACCTCCTATATCGAGGAGTGGTACGTAGACCGGTTCCGGAAGCTGCGGAGCACGGCGTTCGCCCAGCCCGAGTCCTACTTCCACCGCTATGCCACGCTCTCGGATGACGAGGCGGAGAGCACCGCACGGGACATCTGGAAGCGGATCAACGAACCCAACCTGGAGGAGAACGTCCTGCCGACGCGGGGCCGCGCGCAGCTGGTGCTCACCAAGGAGGCGGACCACTCGATCCGCCGCATGCTCCTGCGGAAGGTGTAGCACAGGTGTGCCACGACTGCGGTTCCCCGAACCGCCGCAGCTTCGCCCGCTTCCTCGCAGCCGGCGCCGGGCTGACTGTCCTGTCAGCGTGCACGCCGGAGGCACCCGTGGCGGTGCCGTCGTCGTCCACTGCTCCTTCCCCTGCCACCCCTTCCCCCGCCGCCGGAGCAGCTTCGCCGGGCACGACGCCGGACGCCGCCACCGTGGGCCAGTCACCGGAGGTGCCGTCCCCGGCGGCGTCGCCCTCGGCAGCGTTGGCGCGGCAGTTTTCACTGACCGACCCGGCGAGCCAGTGGGTCATCGTGAACAAGCACCGGCCGTTGGCACCGGCGGACTATGCGCCGGCCGACTTGGTGCGTCCCGCCGTCGCAATCTCCGCTTCGGGCGAGGCGGCGCTGCTGAACACCACGACGGCGGCAGCGGCGGAGGCGATGTTCGCGGCTGCCGCACGGGACGGTGTGGCGATGGTCCTGGCCAGCGGCTACCGCTCGTACGGAACGCAGGTGACCACGTACAACGGGTATGTGGCGGCACGGGGACAGGCCGACGCCGACACGGCCAGCGCGCGGCCGGGGCACTCGGAGCACCAGACGGGGTGGGCGTTCGACATCGGGGACGGGGGCGGCGCGTGCAGCTTCCAGCCGTGCTTCGCGGACCAGCCCGCGGCCGTGTGGGTGAAGGCGAACGCGTACCGGTTCGGGTTCGTGGTGCGGTACCCGTGGATGCTGCACCCCGTCACGGGGTATTACTACGAGCCGTGGCACCTGCGGTACGTGGGCGTGGACGCGGCCACGGACATGGTGAACCGGGGCATCGGCACGCTGGAGGAGTACTTCGGCCTGGAGGCGGCGCCCGCGTACCTGTAATGCCGTGCGCTAGGTTGGTTTCCATGCTTAATGGATTCAAAAACTTCATCATGAAGGGCAACGTCATCGACCTCGCCGTCGCTGTGGTCATGGGTACCGCGTTCGGGGCGGTCGTCACGGCGCTGGTGAACAAGGTGCTGATGCCGTTCGTTGCAGGGTTGGTCGGTTCGCCGAACTTCGACAGCTTCGCCAAGGTGGACCTGAACGGCAACGCCATCGAGTTCGGAGTGCTGCTCACCGCCATCGTGAACTTCCTGCTGATCGCCACCGCCATCTACTTTGTGGTGGTGATGCCGATGAACCTCATGATCGAGCGCCGCAACCGCCGGCTGGGGATCAACAAGGACGTGAAGGAAGTGTCCGCCGAGGACCCGCAGATCGCGCTGCTGACCGAGATCCGGGATGCGCTGAAGAGCCGCACCCCATAGGTTTTTGCACAGAGGTGTGGCCCGCTTCCCCTTGGGGAGGCGGGCCACTTTTGTTGGTCTGGCTTGTGTGCCTAGCTTGAGGCGAGCTCCAGCGCGAGTTCAGTGCGGACCACCTGGGCAAGGTGCTCGGCGATGGACTGGGCGGTCTCTTCGTCCGCGGCTTCCACCATGACGCGGACCACGGGCTCGGTGCCGGAGGGGCGGAGCAGGACGCGGCCCGTCTCCCCGAGGGCCGCTTCGGCTGCGGCGACAGCCTGGGCCAGGACGTCGTTGCTGCCCACCCGGGCGCGGTCCACGCCCTTGACGTTGATGAGGACCTGCGGGAGCTTGGTCATCACGGTGGCCAGTTCCTTGAGCGGCTGTCCGGTGAGGGCCACTTGGGCGGCGAGCTGCAGGCCGGTGAGCACGCCGTCGCCGGTGGTGGCGTAGTCGGAGAAGATCACGTGGCCGGACTGTTCGCCGCCCAGGTTGTAGCCGCCGTCGCGCATTTCCTCGAGGACGTACCGGTCCCCCACCGCCGTTTCGCGGATGCTGATGCCGGCCTGGCGGAGGGCGATCTTGAGGCCGAGGTTGCTCATGACGGTGGCGACCAGGACGTCGTCCCGAAGCTTGCCGGACTTCTGGAGTGCGATGGCGAGGATGGCCATGATCTGGTCGCCGTCCACTTCGTTGCCTTCGTGGTCCACGGCGAGGCAGCGGTCGGCGTCGCCGTCGTGGGCGATGCCCAGGTTGGCCTGGTACTTGACCACGGCTTCCTTGAGGGGGCCCAGGTGGGTGGAGCCGACGCCGTCGTTGATGTTGTGGCCGTCGGGGTCGGCGCCGATGACGACGACGTCCGCGCCGGCGTCCTTGAAGACCTGGGGGGAGCAGCCGCTGGCGGCGCCGTTGGCGCAGTCCAGGACCACCTTGAGGCCTTCGAGGTTGTGCGGGAGCGTGCGCAGGAGGTGCACGATGTAGCGGTCCTCGGCGTCGGAAAAGCGCTGGATACGGCCGACGTCGGCGCCGACGGGGCGGGCGGCCTCCTTGGACATCTGGGCCTCGATGGCGTCTTCCACGTCGTCGGGGAGCTTCTGGCCGCCGCGGGCGAAGAACTTGATGCCGTTGTCCGGTGCCGGGTTGTGGGAGGCGGAGATCATGACGCCGAAATCGGCGTCCAGGTCCGCGACCAGGTAGGCCGCCGCGGGGGTGGGCAGGACGCCGGCGTCGTAGACGTCGATGCCTGAGCTGGAGAGGCCGGCTTCCACAGCGGCGGCGATGAATTCACCGCTGGCGCGCGGGTCGCGGGCCACCACGGCGCGGGGCCGCGAGCCGTTGGAGTTGCGGTCGTGGCCGAGCACGACGGCGGCCGCCTGGGCCAGCTGCATGGCCAGCTCCGCAGTCAGCAGACCGTTCGCAAGCCCCCGGACACCATCAGTTCCAAATAATCTAGACACCGGTCAAGTCTAGAGGATGGGTTCGGGGGCAACGGGAAACCCTCGCCTCCCAGGGCATGCATTGTCGATCGTCAACCTGATCAAGAGGCGCCACCAGTACTATCCCAGGCTTCGGGCGAAGGATCTCCCGGCCGCTTAATTCCTGGATGGCTCCTTGTTTTGGATGCGGCTTTCCCGGCCCTGACTCCAGAGACGTGGACGCCAGCTTGTCTTGTCCACCAGATCACCTACGGTTGACGCCAATCGAAGACTGGGTCGCTCTACCAAGGCGCTGAAAGCCACGGCCAAGGCGAAAGAAAGCGGTACGGCGATGAGCCCGACTACAACGGGCTCATCAGAATGTGTCACAAGGGCGACGGACACAACCACAGGTTCGTGAGTCAAGTAAAGGCTAAAGGACAGTTTGCCCAGCCATTGGAGAGCTGGAGCACTCCCAATCGTACTGGTCCCCTTCGACCCGACGAACATGAACAGAAGAAGTACTCCGCCGACTGCAGACAGTGCATTGGCTGCAGGAATGCCAGGCAGAATCCAGCGCGACAACAAGAAGATGAGTGTGACGGTGAGAAGCCCACACCACGTGCTGGAACGGAACTTTGCCGCCCACGCGCTGAGAACCTCCAGATGCGATGCCATGAGAACGCCAAGTCCAAACATGGGGAGGAATACCAGTACGTCCTGTTCCAGGATGTCTCCTATGCCGATTGTCATGAGAAGGCCCGCCATGCGCAGCAACCAGGTTTGCCTCAATCGACAGGCACCAATGCAAAACATCGGGAGCAACAATGAGAACAGAACTTCCCACCTCAGAGACCAGAGAGGTGAGTTCAAGCTACTTGCGCCGAAAAGCAGAGCTCCATCAATGAAGGCATTTGTGGGTTCTTGATGCTTATTGACCCAAGAACTTAGGCCAGGGTCTGCGATCCTGGGAGCAATCCAGACAGTAATGACAGCGAGACCGAGCGACGCCCACACGGGCGGGAAGATTCGAGCTAATCGCTTGCAGTAATAAGCCGGCCAACTCTGAGGACGGCCTCGCAGCCGTGGCAGCGTGAGGACGAAACCGGACAGGATAAAAAACACAAAGACCGCCTCTTGGCCTGCCCAGAAAAGGTGAAGGGGCGAAAAGACGGTCCACCATGTCCACGGTTCGAATGTGCCGCGTCCGTTGCTGTCCACCGCTTCCGCCAACTCCGGGGAGACCAGGCAACAGTGATGAATCAGGACCACGCATGCGGCGATGCCCCTCAACCCATCGAGGGCTTGGTACCGCGCCACGTCTATCCCTTGCATGTGTCAAAGGTATGTAGCCGGCCCGGTCCTGCGCCTCAGTGGCAACTACCTGATTTCGCCGTTGCACCTCCCACCCGGCCCACAACCTAATCTCTATCCGGGCTTTTCAGGCGGAACGGTGATTGGAGCTCCCTTTTGGAGCAAGAAGGCTCCCAACCGGCTACTTGGTCTTCCATCGCGATTACCTGCCTCAGCGAGAGTGCGGGACTTCCTGGCTACTTGGATCACGGTCCGGGTACCTGTCTTTACCTCAAACCCTCGCCGTGCCTATTTCGCGAACCCTACGATCCATGCATGACACCTAGCTATGGGGGCTTGGCGCTCGAAATTGTGGTACCGGTCTTCAATGAGGAAGCGGTACTCGAAAGCAGCATCACAAGGCTCGCCGAATATCTGACGAATGAAATGACGTCGACGTGGAAAATCACCATCGCCGACAATGCAAGCACCGACCGGACTCCGGTGATTGCCGCCCGCCTCAGCGAGCACATGCCGAACGTGGAGTATCGGCGCCTTGAGATCAAGGGACGGGGCTACGCGCTGAGGGATGCGTGGAGCGCTTCAGACGCAAAAGTCCTCGCCTACCTGGATGTGGATCTGTCTACTGATCTTGCGGCCCTTCCGCCTCTAGTGGCCCCATTGCTGTCCGGGCATTCCGACATCTCGATAGGCACACGTCTAGGCCAGAGTTCGCGGGTCAGCCGGGGCCCCAAACGTGAATTCATTTCGAGGTCCTACAACTTCCTGCTTCAGCGCACGATGCAGGTGCGGTTTTCTGACGCTCAGTGCGGTTTTAAGGCGATACGAGCGGACGTCGCACGTCGGCTACTGCCTCACGTGGAAGACAACGGCTGGTTTTTTGACACTGAATTGCTGATAATCGCGGAGCGCTCGGGTTTACGCATTCATGAGATTCCAGTCGACTGGATAGACGACCCCGACAGTCGCGTCGACATCAAGCAGACCGCTCTTGACGACTTGCGCGGAATGGTGCGAGTGGCCGGAACTTTGATTAAGGGTGGCGTTCCCGTCCAGGCGATCTACGCAGAACTCGGCCGGCGGCCCATCGTCCCTCTGGGTCGTCCCAGTTTCTTCGGTCAGGTGCTCCGATTCGGGCTGGTGGGCGTCGCTTCGACACTGGCTTTCGCACTGCTGTACCTCATCATGCAGGGACCCTTTGGTTCCCAGGAAGCCAACTTTCTTGCACTCCTTCTCACGGCTGTTGTGAATACGGCTGCAAACCGCAGGTTTACATTTGGCATTAGTGGTCCTGACAAGCTATTCACTCAACAGTTCCAAGGATTCCTGGTGTTCCTGGTCGCTTGGAGCATCACATCTTCATCATTGTTGGTGCTGCACTGGGTGCAGCCTGATGCTGCCCCCAAAGTTGAACTCCTAGTTCTGACCGCAGCAAACATTCTTGCGACACTGCTACGATTCGTGCTTCTTCGGCTTTGGGTCTTCCGAGTCCGGCTGACCCCAGACAGGATGACCGGCATCGCCATGGCGCATGCCGGAAGGGCTGGCAAGTGAAACTCGCAGAAGGGCACCACGGCGCACCGGCCCGTAGTGGCGAGACTCCTCCTTACCAGTCTTTGGAGAGATTGGCCCTTGGCGGCCTGATGCTCGCGGCAGGACTCGCCTACGTTTGGGCCGTAGACAGAAATGGCTGGGCCAACGCCTATTATTCCGCCGCAGTCCAAGCAGGGCAGCACAACCTCGAAGCTTTTCTTTTCGCATCAGCCGACTGGGGTAACTTCATCACTGTCGACAAGCCTCCGCTGAGCCTTTGGGTGATGGGAATTTCTGTCCGGTTCTTCGGTCTCAACTCATGGTCGATAATGGTTCCCCAGGCGCTGATGACACTTGCCAGCACCTTGGTGGTGTTTCGGCTTGTGAGGCGCTGTTTTTCCTTTTCCAGCGCCTTGCTGGCAGCGACGGCGTATGCCTTCGCCCCCATCACTGTTCTCATGGCTCGGTACAACAACCCAGACCCACTGATGGTTCTCTTGATGGTCACGGCGCTTTACGCAGGCATTCGCGCGACCGAAACCGGCAAAGTGAAATATCTGCTCCTGGCAACTCTCCTTTTGATCTTGGGTTTCTTGACCAAGCAGCTCCAGGCCTTCCTCGTGCTTCCCGCCATTGCCGCGGCGTATTCGCTCTATGCACCAATGTCCTGGCCCAGGCGTTTGATCACTATGGGCGTTTCAGGCATCGGCCTGGGCCTTGGTTCGCTGGCTTGGCCACTTTTCGTAGATTCGAGACCCCCTTTGAACCGCCCCTACATCGGAGGCTCGACGACAAACAGCATGCTTGAGCTCACCCTGGGCTATAACGGACTTGATCGCGTCATGCAGCATGGTGACGCGCCAACTACCGCTCTGATACCAATCGAGTTCCGAAGCGTGGAATCTGATGCTGGTCTATTCCGCCTATTCAATTCGAACTACGGCCAAGAAGTAGGTTGGCTCCTGCTTCCAGCTTTGCTCTCCTGCCTGGGTGCGTTTGTTCTTCTTGCAAAGGGCATCTATTCAATACGGCAATCAATTCTGGTTTGCGCATCGGGGACATGGACTATTACGACCTATGTGGTCCTCAGCTTCATGGGGAACAATTTTCACTCCTATTACACAGCTTCTCTTGCGCTTCCCATGGCACTCAGCCTCGGCCTGGGTGCCGACCTCATTAGAAGGTCAGCAAAGACAAACGCTGGGCGCATCAGCCTTGCCCTCGCTGTGGTAGCAAGCATGGTGTTTGCGCGTGGGATGTGGCAATTGAGCAGCGCCTACCCGGACTGGCTGGCAACCACCGTTCTACTCCTGGGAGTTTCCGCAGCAGTGGTCATGGCCGTTCCGGCTCCTCGACCGTGGATACCGCGGCTTGCCGGCGCACTTGCCGTCAGTGCCCTCTTAGCAGGGCCCCTCTTCTGCTCGGCGTTAACTCTGCAGTCACCCCAGGAAGGGTCCAATCCCATGTCGGGCGGGCTAACCAACAACCCAAATACGCTGAGCCGGTTTCTTCAAGGGGTCAAACAACGGGACCCCGCGTGGGCAACAGGCATAGCGATCGGTATGAAGCCAACACCCGGAATGGTCGACTTGATTCGGCAGGCACCAGAAAGTTGCACATGGGCTGCTGCCACATATCCCGGTCAAACGGCTGCTCAATTTCAACTCGCCACGGGACGTCCCGTCATGTCGGTCGGCGGATTCGCTGGAGTGGACCCGGCACCGACTCTCGAGCGATTTCAGGCGGCCGTATCAGCGGGCCACGTTTGCTACGTAATCGAACAGCATGAACAACTCAAGGTACCCGGTAACAGCCCCGAACTCATCGCGATACACGATTGGGTCAGCGCAAACTTCAAAGCGGAGCAAATCGATGGCAATAACGTCTATCCCGTCAAAACCGACTGAACCAAGTACAGGAAAAGTAGGTGCGCTTAGCCGTCAACTTTGGAGTAGATACTGGCCCGAATTGGTCCTTGGGGTCGCTTCAGGTTTGGTTTACTTTGGCAATCTCACTATAAATGGCTGGGGAAATCCCTATTATGCTTCTGCGGCGCAAGTAGGTGCTGAGAGCCTCCAAGGCCTGCTTTACGGCTCGGCAGATGCAGGTAATGGACTATCAGTCGACAAGCCGCCAGCACATCTGTGGATCATCGCTTTATCTATCCGAATTTTTGGCCTTAGCTCTTTTGCCGTTCTGGCACCCCAAGCATTAATGGGAGTAGCAACAGTCCTCGTCGTTTACCGAACTTCGCTTCACTGGTCCAGCCGGCGGCAAGCGTTTATCGCCGGATTATTTGTCGTGCTCATTCCCGTAACGTCCATGATTTTTCGCTTCAATAATCCGGATGCTTTGCTTCTCTTCCTTTGGTCCTTGACTGTCTTGTTTGCTGTCAGGGCTCTGGTAAGGCACCAGATGAGGTACATCTACGTCGCCGCATTCATCCTGGGTCTTGCCTTCCTTTGCAAGCAGTTTCAGAGTTGGATCCTGGTGCCCGCTCTGGTGCTTGCAGTCCTGGCCTTCGGGGATGGCCGAATTCGCACAAGGCTCTGTCATCTGGTGATCGCCGCTGTGGTCATGCTCACCCCGCCTTCCTTATGGATAGCACTGATTGAGCTCACCCCACCATCGCAGAGACCCTGGATAGGTGGAACATCCACAAACAGCTTTCTTGACCTCACTTTTGGCTACAACGGCCTTGGCCGGTTGACTGGCAAGACGGACCTCGGCGCCGTTAATCCAAAGGACTTTTCAGGAGTAGTGGGGTATGACGCCAGTCCGGTCCGGCTTTTCACCATCAACTACGCTCCAGAGGTGGCATGGCTGCTACCCATGGCCTTCGTCGGTGCCGCAATATTGGTCATCCGACTCTGGCGTCGCAGGCTGTCCCGCCAAGAGGCTTACGCTGCGTCACTGCTGGTCGTCTGGTTCCTGACCACCTTTGTTGTACTTAGCTTTATGACCGGTGACATCCATCCGTACTACACGTCGATGCTTGCCCTGCCGATGGCCTCGATGGCTGCCGCCGCCTTCGAAACGTTCTGGGTGAACCGCCACAGGAAGCCCTATCTGCGCGGGGCGGCGGTGCTTACTCTCTTCTGCGCAGTCCTAACATCGGGTATCCTCACCTGGTTTCAGGACTGGAACCCTTGCGCAGCTGTGGGAATGAAAGTTGGAGCACTCGCTTCGGCGGCTGCCCTACTACTTCCCCACGCAACCAAACGACCGCGAGCTGTTTCAACGTCGCTCCTGGTCGCAGCGACGGCTCTGCTGATCGTGCCAGCCCTGTTCATCATGGAGTCCATTTCAACTCCCCAACAAGGATCATTTCCGATTTCCGGACCTGTTCCGACCACTGAAAGCTGGCACAAACGCGACGCCCAACAATTACGCCTAGGCGAGAAGGACAAGTACGCACTCTCGCGGGGAGAGCCCGTGGTTGCCGAAATTGCCGCATATATTGAGGGCACACCTTCTAGCACGCGTTGGGCGGCTGCTACTGCGGGAAGCGAGAATGCCGCCCTGTATCAACTCGCCACGAAGCGGCCCGTGATGTCCATTGGTGGCTTCTCAGCATTGGACCCTTACCCGTCATTAGACTCCTTCAAGGACTATGTACGCGCAGGAGCGGTGCACTACTACATTCACCAGCCAGGAATCCTAAGCTGGTCTGCTGGTCCAAACACACTAGCGGTAGTCGCGTGGATCCAAGACCGCTATCCCTACCAGGAATTTTCCGGCGTTCGCGTTTACGATCTAACGCAGCAACTACCGGGCTGAAATGGCAGAAGCCCGCCCCACCAAACGGCGGGACGGGCTTCTGGGCAAGCGGATTTAGCGCTTGGAGTACTGCTGAGCCTTGCGGGCCTTCTTGAGACCGGCCTTCTTACGCTCGATGACACGGGCGTCGCGGGACAGGTAGCCGGCCTTCTTCAGGGTCGGGCGGTTGTTCTCGACGTCGATCTCGTTCAGGGAACGGGCGATGCCGAGGCGCAGGGCGCCGGCCTGGCCGGAGATGCCACCGCCGTGGATGCGGGCGATGACGTCGTAGGCGCCCTCGAGATCGAGGATCTTGAAGGGCTCGTTGACGTCCTGCTGGTGCAGCTTGTTCGGGAAGTAGTTCGCCAGCTCGCGGCCGTTGATGGTCCACTTGCCGGTGCCGGGCACAACGCGGACGCGTGCAACAGCTTCCTTGCGGCGGCCAACAGCTGCGCCGGCAACCGTCAGGGCCGGGCGTTCCTTCTTGGGAGCAGCTTCAGCAGCGGAGCTCTCAGAGGTGTAGCTGGTCAGGTTTTCCTCGGCCTCGGGGGCCTCGGTGGTCAGTTCTTCGTTCTGAGCCACGATTCTCCTTGTATTAAGTAAGTTGTTTGGTGGCCAGGACTACTGGGCGACCTGGGTGATTTCGAAAGTCTTGGGCTGCTGTGCGGCGTGCGGGTGCTCGGCACCGCGGTACACCTTCAGCTTGCCGAGCTGCTGGGCAGCCAGGGAGTTCTTGGGGAGCATGCCCTTGATGGCCTTCTCAACGGCGCGGACCGGGTTGGATTCCAGCAGTTCCGCGTAGTTGACGGAGGTCAGGCCGCCCGGGTAGCCGGAGTGGCGGTATGCGCGCTTCTGCTCCAGCTTGGCGCCGGTCAGGGCTACCTTTTCAGCGTTGATGATGATGACGAAGTCGCCCATGTCCATGTGGGATGCATAGGTGGCCTTGTGCTTGCCGCGCAGCAGGATTGCGGTCTGGCTTGCAAGACGGCCAAGGACAACGTCGGTGGCGTCAATGACGTGCCACTGGCGGTTGATATCGCCGGGCTTCGGGGTGTACGTACGCACGGTGTTTGCCTCGTTCTTGTTCTGGCGTTCTTGTTTAGGTGTCACTAGCTCGTGCACCTACTGTCTGCGCGCTACCGGAACAGAGGTGAGGGCTCCATGTAACCAGTCATCCTGAAGTTCCGAATGTGCACGTTGAGTAGTTATCCTGCAACCGGATTCTCAAGCGGGCACGCACCATCGGAATAGGACACGCACAACGACTACCAAGATTAGCGCGTCCGGGGGTTCAGGGTCAAAATGGGGTAGCCGGACGCCGCCTGAGCGCCTGCCGGCCTGACGGACGCAGGGGGTCTCGGTGTTTTTGGTTGCTAATGACGGCCTGAACGGATGGTTGCTGGTCATGGGTGTCGCCCTTGCGGGTGCCGCACTCTCCCCCGTAGCCGAGGTCCTCATCGCCAAACGGCTCCCGCGGCTCGGTGGGCCGCCCGCCCTCCCCGCAAGGATGACGACGGCGGCACTCACGGGTGTCGCGTGCGGGGCCTTTGCCGTACGGCTCGGTTTTACCTCCAGCCTGCCGGCATTCTTATTCCTTGCCATCCTTGGGGTCCAGCTCGCAAGGGTCGACGTTGCACTGCACTTGTTGCCCAACCCGCTTGTTTTACTGCTCCTCGCTGGCGGCTTATTACTCCTTTCGCTCCCCGCACTCTCCGGTCAGCCCCCTGAGGGTACGCTCCGGGCCCTGCTGGGAGCCGTCATTCTGTTTGCCGGCTACCTCGTTTTGGGGCTGATTTCACCCGGAGGCATCGGGATGGGCGACGTAAAGCTCGCCGCGCCCGTGGGCCTCTACCTCGGGTACCTAGGCTGGGGCCAACTCCTCTACGGCGGCCTCCTCGGTTTCATCTCGAACGGGATACTCACAGTGCTCATCGTCAGCAAGAAGGGCCGAAAAAACGCGACGGAAGTGGCACACGGCCCCTCTATGCTCGGCGCCGTGGCTGCCATCGCACTTTTCACTGCATAGTTGACAAAGCAGGAAAGCCAGTCTCGCGCCAGCTTCTCCGCAACGACCCTCCAAGTAGCCAGCCGGGTACCCGGCCCGCCTTCTGAGTACTACGCCCACTTTTCGAGTACGTACTTTTGCCCATGCCCAAAAAAGTCGAGTACCACTACGCATTGTTGCCATATCCCCCCGAATGACAATCTCTTCTTAGCGAAGTCCAGCCGCTAAAGATTTATGGGGGCAGCTGGAAATTCGTTGAAATTCAATAATCCATTTCACCGAATTAAAGGAAACTAAAATGACTTCTCTCATGGTCTCAATGACTGCTTTCATCGCCGGCATCAAGGAACGCTTCGAATCCGAAAAGGGAGCCACGGCAACCGAATATTCGCTGCTGGTCGGACTCATCGCCCTGGTGATTGTCGCAGGAGTGACGCTGTTTGGCGGAAACCTGAACACCTTCTTCAACGGCCTCGCCGGCAAGGTTGGCGCCTGGTAGAAGCGAAGGTCGAACAGGAAGGATAGGCAGATGCTCGAGTTCAAAGGGACACTTCAGCAGTTGGCAGCAACTGTTCGAGCAATCTTCTCCAATGAAAAGGGTGCCACGGCAACGGAGTATTCGCTCCTGGTAGGACTCATCGCCTTGGTCATTGTCGCCGGCGTGACCCTTTTCGGCACAAACCTGAACACCTTCTTTGACAGCCTCGGCACAACAGTCGGCGGCTGGTAGGTAAACCAGACACCGGTGTGCCGCGCCTTATCAGCGCGGCACACCGCACTTAAAGCCCACGCTGCAACCGCCCAGGGGGACCCGTTGAAACGCAGCCCAAAAAAACGGAAACACGATGAGCGAGGCGCAGTTGCCGTGGAATTCGCACTCGTCGCCCCGATCCTGATCGCCCTGATCATCGCGATCGTCGAGTTCTCCAACGCATACAACATCCAGGTTTCCGTTACCCAGGCTTCCCGGGAGGCCGCACGGACTATGGCCATTACCAAGGACGCCACGAAGGCAACTGCAGCCGGCAAAGCCGGCGCACCTTCAATCAACTCTTCTCTGCTCAACTTCGACTACTCGGCCGCAACCTGCCCCGCGGCGACGCCAACCTCGACCGCTGTCGTGACCGTCACGTACAGCGGCTCGTCGTTGACAGGATTCTTCGGATCCACACTCACAGTTACAGGCAAAGGAGCCATGCAATGTGGCGGCTAAACAAGAAGGCAAAAGTCGCGGATGGTGAACGTGGCGCCGCAGGCGTAACCGTGGCGGTGATGATGCTCGTACTCATCGGGGCTGGCGCCATGGCCGTTGACGTCGGCCAAATCTACGCTGAGCGCTCGCAGCTGCAAAACGGGGCGGACGCCGGGGCCTTGGCCGTGGCCAGGAGTTGCGAACAGGGCTCCTGCGCGCCAGCGTTGGCCAACGGCTTGGCAAATTCGAACTCCAACGACGCAGCCAGCAACGCCACCGTAGATTTGTCCGTCCCAGGTCAGGTGACGGTTACGACCTCAACCAAGAACGGTTCGTCCAGTTTCCTGACCAACCTTTTTGCGAATGCCATAAACGCTGGCCCGGTCACTGTGGGAGCACAGGCAACGGCAGGTCACGGTTTCCCTGGCAGTGGTTCTGGCTTTCCTCTAGCTCTGTCGGACAACTGCTTCAACCTGACGTCAGCAAGCCCCACCGCTGATTTGCAGAAGATCTCGTACAAGCCAGGTGCCACGTGCACGGGCCCCTCCGGAACCGAGATTCCTGGGGGCTGGGGTTGGCTCGATGAATCATCACCGTGTGTGGCGACCACTCAAGTTGGCACTAACGGTATGGCCTCGGATCCAGGCAATAACCCTCCCAATGGGTGTTCGACGATCCTTGCCGGGTGGCAAAACACGATCCTTGGGGGCGGCGAGGTCAAAGCACAATTCCCGGTCTTCGACACCGCCACTGGCACAGGCAACACCGGGAGTTTCAACATCATCGGCTACGGGACTTTCAAGATCTGGGGCTGGAAGTTCGGGAACAACCACGAATACGAGTTTCGCAACACTGCAACTGACCCGGGCATGACAAGTGCTCTCGCCTGCAGTGGAGGGCAGGACCGTTGCATCATCGGCCAGTTTGTTGAATACGTCGCTATCGGGTCCGGAAGCCTGGTCCCCGGCGGTGTGGACCTGGGCACTTCGGAAGTCCGACTTATCAAGTAGTTCCAACAAAGGGGAAGCAGAAAATGAAAGCACGCCTACTGGGAGGCATTGCCGCACTGGTTGTCGCAGTCATAGGCACCGTCCTTCTGTTCAATTACGTTCAGGGCGCAGACCGCCGCGCTCTTGCCAACACGGAAACGCAGGACGTCCTGGTGGTCAAACAGGAGGTACCGGCTGGTACGCCGGCAAGCCAACTGTCGCAGTACGTCACTACAAAGCCTGTGCCGAGAACCGCTGTTGCGGCCGATGGCGTGCAGGACCTCAGCGCCATGGGCTCGATGGTCACATCAGTGGCACTCGTTCCCGGCGAACAACTCCTCAGCAGCCGCCTGGTGGACGCAAATGCTTATCTCGGCCCATCCCGGGTGGCAGTGCCTTCTGGCCTTCAGGAAGTCACAGTCCGGTTGGGAATCGAGCGGGTGGTGGGCGGCAAGATTCAGGCCGGTGACACCGTGGGCATCTTCATCTCGATGGCGGATTCTGCTGGTGGCGGCAATGGGACGCAGATGACGTTCCACAAGGTCCTGGTGACGGCCGTTCAGTTCAGCTCAGGAGCTCCAGCCCAGACTCAGGCTCAAACCACCCAGGCGAGCTCAACGGGTTCTTTGAATGCCGACAAGAGTGCACAGACGTCCAGTGATTCGTACCTAATCACCTTCGCACGCGACGCTGTCGACACCGAGAAACTGGTCTACGCGGCAGAGTTCGGAAAGATCTATCTCTCGAAAGAGCCGGCTGATGCCACTGAGGGCACCAGCGGTGTGGTCAATCAGACAAAGGTATTCAAATGAGTCGCTTCATTTTGATTTCCCCGTCCCTGGACTACGAGCGGAAGGTCCGGGCATCGGTGGCCCCGCTCAGCGGATCACTGCAGTTCTTCCAGGCCGCCTACCTGCCCGAGTCCCCGGATGACATCCTCCGGCAGCAGGCCGGAGAACCGCCCGAGGTACTGATTTTGGGTCCGGGCTTGCCGCAGGAAGAAGCACTCAAGTTCGCGGCCGTCATGGATCTCCAATACCCCGAAATCAGCATCGTGCTGGCGGCCGACGACGACGGCGAACTCGCCTTGAACGCCATGCGATCCGGCATTCGTGATCTCATTCCGCCGTCCGCCGACATGGATCAAGTCCGGGCCTTGGTGGAACGGGCGAGCTTGGCCTCTGCAGGTCGTCGACGCGGGCTGGGTCCCAACACTGCTGAGCGTCCAACTGCGGAAGGTGGACGTGTGGTTGCGGTCATGTCGCCGAAGGGCGGGGTTGGAAAAACAACGATCGCGAGTAACTTGGCCATCGGTTTGGGGCAGATTGCACCGATGAGTGTTGTGGTGGTGGACCTGGATCTCCAGTTTGGGGACATCGCCAGCGGCCTCATGCTCGAGCCCGATTTCACTATTACTGACGCCGTGGTGGGAGCCGCAAGTCAGGATGCCATGGTCCTCAAGACCTACCTGTCTCTCCATCCTGGCAACATTTACGTGCTGTGCGCCCCTCGCAACCCCATCGACATGGACAGGATCACAGGGGAACACGTCAGCCATCTTCTTCGTCAACTCCGGGCTGAATTCCAATATGTAGTCGTGGATACAGCTCCAGGCCTCGGAGAACACGTGTTGGCCACCCTCGAACAGGCCACCGATGCCGTGTGGGTGTGTGGAATGGACATACCAAGCATCCGCGGCCTCAGGACCGGCTTTCAGATCCTGTCGGAACTCGATCTCCTCCCCGATAACAGACACGTTGTCCTCAACATGGCAGACCGCAAGACCGGCCTCACCGTTCAGGACGTGGAAGCCACCATCGGTGCTCCCGTCGACATCGTGCTTTCCCGTTCCCGAACCGTTCCGTTTTCGACAAACAAGGGCGTGCCCCTCCTTCAGGACGGAAGCCGCGATTCCGTTGCCAAGGGCCTTCGGCACTTGGTCGAGCGTTTCAAACCAAATTGGGAAGCTCCCCGCAAGAAGCTCCACCGAAGGGCGGTAGTGCAATGACACTCTCAAACCGATTTGCCAGGCTGCGCTCCGATGGAAGCAGCACTCCCGATGTAAGCGTCGAGGCTCCGCCCGCGCCGCAGGCCCCAGCAGCTACCCTGAGCGCATTACAGCAGGCACAGGCAGCTGAGCAGTCCCAGGCCTCGACGCAAATCCAACTCACCGAGGGGGGCGCGAGTGAAGCACTGGCAGGGCTTAAAGAAAGGGCTAGCCAAGCCTTGTACGAGCGGCTTGGGTCAAGGATTACCGATTCGTCCCTTGACGAGTCCGAGCTTCATCGGTTCGTCAAGGATGAACTGCGCGCCGTCGTCGATGAAGAGCAGGTTCCTCTCTCCCAAGGGGAACGCCAGCGACTAACCCGCGAAATCATAGATGACGTGCTGGGACATGGCCCCATGCAGCGCTACCTCGATGATCCCAGCGTCACAGAAATCATGGTGAACCGAGCGGACCAGATTTACGTGGAGCGCAACGGACAACTGTTTCTCACTGACACCAAATTCACCAGCGAAGATGCCCTGCGGCGAGTGATTGAGCGCATCGTCACCAGGATCGGGCGGCGCATCGACGAATCATCTCCTTTGGTCGATGCCAGGCTTCCCGACGGGTCCCGCGTCAATGCCATCATCCCGCCCTTGGCAGTCAACGGGGCATCGCTGACAATTCGAAAGTTCTCGCGAGAAGCATTGACGGTTGAGAAGCTCATTAGTTTTGGAAGCCTGTCCCCCGAGATGGCGGAGTTGCTGAGGGCATGCGTGTTGGCCCGGATGAACATCATCGTTTCCGGCGGAACGGGCACCGGCAAGACGACGATGCTGAACGTCTTGTCCTCCTTCATCCCAGCCTCCGACCGGATCGTCACTATTGAGGACGCCGTGGAGCTGCAGCTTCAGCAGGACCACGTCGTCAGGTTGGAAAGCCGGCCAGCGAACATTGAAGGAAAAGGCGAGGTCTCAATTCGCGACCTGGTCCGCAACTCTTTGCGTATGAGGCCGGACCGAATTGTTGTAGGCGAAGTCCGTGGCGGCGAGTCTCTGGACATGCTTCAAGCGATGAACACCGGTCATGACGGTTCGATCTCGACTGTCCATGCGAATTCCCCTCGAGACGCTGTCGCGCGTTTGGAAACCCTCGTGCTGATGGCCGGGATGGACCTCCCTCTGCGGGCCATTCGCGAACAGATTGCCTCCGCAGTGAACTTGATCGTACACATCTCCCGGCTTCGGGACGGATCTCGGCGGGTCACGCATGTTACGGAGGTGCAGGGAATGGAAGGGGACATCGTCACGCTTCAGGACGCCTTCGTGTTCGACTATTCTGCCGGCATCGATGCCAATGGGCGCTTCCTGGGGAAGCCAATTCCCACAGGCGTCCGGCCGCGGTTCACCGACAGATTCGAGGAACTCGGGATCAGGATTTCCCCTGCCGTGTTCGGTGCCCATGCAGTCAGGGGCCGGTAATGGAGGTATCTGAGTCCTCAGTCGCACCGCTGGCCCTCGGGGTGCTGCTGATTCTGACAGCGATTACCCTGCTCTTCACAGTGGTTCTCAAGTCCACACACGTGATTCCAGTCGAGAGGCGTCGACCGGACGTCCCATCGGCTGCTTCCAAGCTCACCCTCCTCACCGATTCCGCTGTGGGTGCGATCAACAAGAGACTCAAAGGGAAGAATGACTTTCTCATCAACCGGGAACGGCTCGAGCGTGCCGGGCTGAAGGCGCAGCCAGCAGACTTTCTCCTCATGATGGGAGCAGGTGCTCTGGCAGGCGGAGTTTTGGGGTTTTTGCTGGGCGGCCTTTTCTTCGCAATCCTGGCGATTGTGGCGGTTCCAGCGGGCATGCTGGCCTACCTCACCGTGTTAACTTCAAGGCGCAAAAGCAAGTTCGACGAACAGCTACCGGACACGCTCCAGATGCTGACCGGGAGCATGCGGGCGGGTCACAGCCTTCTCCGTGCCATTGATGCCTCGGCAAAGGAGTCGGAGGCTCCGATGTCCGAAGAGCTGAGCCGCATTGTCAATGAGACCAGGATCGGCCGGGATCTCGGCGAGTCCATGATGGATGTTTCCGCACGCACAGGCAGTGAGGATTTCTCCTGGATCTCACAGGCGATAGAGATCCACCGCGAGGTTGGTGGAGACCTTGCCGAGGTACTGGACCATGTTGGCGAGACCATCCGGGACCGGAACCAGATCCGGCGCCAAGTAAAAGCCTTGAGCGCTGAAGGCAAAATGTCTGCCGCGGTTCTCATGGGCCTTCCCGTAGTCCTCTTCTTCGCATTGATCTTCATCAACCCTCAATACTCGAAGACGTTCACGAGCACAGTGCCCGGTTATCTAATGCTGGGAGTCGCTGCAGTCATGCTCACTGCCGGCGGTGTCTGGCTCAGCCGCCTGATCAAACCCAAGTACTAGGAGCAATGAGATGTCACCAATAGCACTAGGCGCGACACTGGCGATCGTTCTTCCAATTTCTTATTTGGTTTGGTCTGTGTTCGCTACGGACAGGGTAGCCATCCGCAATATCCAGGCCAACCTGGGACAAAGGGCCAGGAACGCCTCCCGGCAAAGCCTCTCTGTGGATGCGGGCGCAATCGCCCGCAAAATCACCCCCGTGGGCTACGTAGCTTGGCTGGACAAGCAGCTTGCTGCTGTGGGGCGGCCGAAGGAGTGGCCTCTGGAACGCCTCTTGGTAGTCAAACCGATGTTGGCTCTCGGAGGTGCGGCCTTTGGTCTGTTCTTCTTCTTCGCTTCCCCGGAGCCGTCCCGTTTTGCCATCTTCATGGCCGCTACGGCGTTTGGCTACTTCGCGCCGGATCTGCTGGTGCGAACCAATGCCGAGAAGCGCAGGGCCAAGATCAGGCAAGAGCTGCCCAACACCCTGGATCAAATGCTGATCTCCGTGCAGGCGGGTTTGGGTTTCGAGGCCGCCATGGCCCGCACGGCCCAGAATGGCAGCGGCCCACTGGCAGAAGAGATGACCCGGACGCTGCAGGACATGCAGGTAGGACGTTCCCGGAAGGAAGCGTACTTGGCGATGTCGGACCGTGTTGATGTCCCGGATTTGCGGTCCTTTATCCGGGCCATCGTCCAGGCAGACGCTTACGGCATTGCCATCGCCAAAGTCCTAAAAGTCCAGGCCCACGAGATGCGGCTCAAGCGTCGCCAGCGGGCAGAGGAGCACGCGATGAAGATTCCCGTGAAGATTCTCTTCCCACTCATCTTCTTCATTTTCCCAACCCTCTTCATCATTCTGCTGGGACCGGCAGTTATGAATATCATCGCTGCGTTCTCCTAGGAGGAGCTATGAGGAACCAAAAACAGGTACTGCCCTTGGTCCGAGATATTGAGCGGCGACTGAGAAGCGAGGAAGGCGGTGCCACCGCCACGGAATACGGAATCACGGTCGGGTTTATAGCAATCGTGATTGTGGCCGGCGTGGGCGTATTCGGTATCGCCCTCAACGGCTTCTTCGACCAACTCACCACCGGCGTCAAAACTGCGCTGGGCATCCCCTAGTACCTTTCGCCACCTCAAAACGCGCCAACAACCAGGCGCCCCATAGACCGGACCCCCTCGGCACCCAGAACCGAGGGGGTCCGTTTGTGTGCCCCGACCCTTGCAAGCCCACCTCTAGCGCAGCACAAACCCAGCAAAAGCGCAGGAAAAGTGCGGGAGTGAAAGCGTTTGCGCAGGATGTCCCAAGATCCGGTTTCTGGGCCAAATTCGGTTGCTAACTTATTTTCAGTGCTGGTGCAGGGCCAGCCAATCCGTCTCGCTCAGGAGTCAAAAATGCTTTCTCTCTACACCAACCTCATGACCCGTCTTCGCTCCGACGAAAAGGGTGCAACCGCGGTTGAATACGGCATCATGGTCGCCCTTATCGCCGTCGTCATCATCGTTGCGGTCAGCACCCTCGGCGGCCAGCTCGGCACGCTCTTCACCGGCGTCACGACCGACATCGCACACCCGACGGCCACCGCGGTTCCTTCCCCGTAGCACCCGTTCGCCCGCCGTTCCGGACCCCATATCGAAACGGCGGCACTTTGCCCAGTGCAAGAAAAGCAACCAAGAGGAGGTGCAGCAGGTGTCACGAGATTCGGAGCGCGGAGCAGCCGCCGTCGAATTCGCGATCCTGCTGCCCCTCCTCTTGATGCTTGTCCTGGGGACCATCGAGTTTGGCCGGGCCTACAATGCACAGATCACCCTGACCAACGCAGCCCGCGACGGCGTCCGAGTCATGGCGATCAATAATGATCCAACCGCCGCCAAGAATGCCGCCAAGAATGCGGCGTCCTCGATCAGCAGCACCATCCCCACCTCGGACATCACGCTGAGCACCACCACGTGCAGCACCGGCAACCAGGTAACCCTCACCATCAAATACACGCTCTCCACCATCACCGGCATTGCCGGCCCGTTCCCCATGACAGGGAAAGGGGTCATGCTGTGCGGCGGCTGAACCCGAGCAAACCGGAGCACGACGGCGAGCGCGGAGCGGTCAGCGTTATTGTCGCCATCCTCCTGGTCACCCTCCTTGGCTTCGTGGCTATCGCCGTCGACGTGGGCAACATCTACTCAGAACGTGCCCAGCTACAGAACGGGGCGGACGCGTCAGCCATTGCCCTTGCACAGAAGTGCGCGAGGAACAGCGCGGACCCGCTGTGTTCCACGTCGTCGACACTCGCCACAAGCCTCGCCAACCAGAACGCGCTGGACGGCATGAGCAACGTCAACAACATCAAGCTCGACCCGAGCGCCCGAACCGTCTCCGTGACCACAACGGCCAAAGAAACCGGCGCCCCGGATAACTCCGTCTCGCTCTTCTTCGCCAGCGCCCTCGGTATTCCGTCAAAAGAAGTCGGGGCCAGGTCGTCCGCGGTTTGGGGCAGCCCCAAGGCAGGGCGCACGGCTTTCCCGCTTGCCTTCTCGGTCTGCCAGGTCAAGGACTACATCGACGGCCCGCTGCAGCTCCTCCAGGACCACGGCAAGAACGCCAACGCCGACTGCAACTACGGTCCGTCCGGAGCCTCAGTAGAGGGCGGGTTCGGCTGGTTGGTCCAGGACGCCGGGAAGTGCGGGGGCACCATCGACCTCGCGGTAAGCGAGGGCGGCAGCGACCCGGGGAACAACGCCCCCGGCAACTGCTCCGACACGCTCACGAAGTGGTCCAACGACATCAGCGCAGGCAAGCACGTCGTCGTGTTGCTGCCCGTCTACAACAAGGTCACTGGAACAGGTTCCGGTGCCGTCTACGGTCTGATCTCATTCGCGGCCTTCGACGTCACCGGCTGGAAGTTCAGCGGTGACAGCGGCCTCCCCTACACCTTCCAGAACCGTGCATCCACCCTCACCGGGGTGACGGCAACTACTGAATGCCGCGGCGAATGCCGCGGGATCATCGGCAAGTTCGTCAAATACGTTTCCCTCGCCGACGGCTACTCCCTTGGCCCCGTAGACGCCTACGGCGCCACCATCGTCCGCCTCGCTTCCTGATCACCCACCACCACACCACGGAGTTCGACGTGAAGTCTCGCATGCTCGCCGGCACGGCCGCACTGGCCCTAGCGCTCGTGGGAGCCCTGCTGATCATCTTCTACGCGCAGGGAGCAGACGCGCGGGCGATGGCGACTACCAGCCCCAAAAAGGTGCTGGTGGTCCAGAAGGCCATCCCCGCCGGAACCCCTGTGAATGATATGGCATCGTCCTTGATCATTGAGGACGTGCCCGCAGCCGGTGTAGCCACAACCGCCCTCACATCCCTTGACAGCAAGGCGGGGACGGTCGCCGCCGTGGACCTCGTCCCCGGCGAGCAGCTCCTGGCCGAGCGGCTCGTCAAGCCTGAAGAGGCCAAGACCAGTGGTTCTGTAAAAATCCCCGCGGGCCTTCAGGAAGTCACCTTCGAGCTCGAACCCAAGAAGGTTGTCGGAGGCCGCCTGGAGGCCGGTGACCACGTCGGCATAGCGCTTAACTTCGCTGCCGGTGCAGACAGGGCCAAAGCTGGTGATCCCACTACACAGCTGACTATCCGCAAAGCCTTGGTTACCGCGGTTCAGCGGGCGCCTCAGCCATCAGCAACCGCCAAGCCAAGCGACGGCACCAACCCGCAGGACACCACCCTCCCCCAAGGCTCGCTCATGGTTACTGTGGCGGTCAACGACGTGGATGCCAGCAAGATCATCTTCACCTCGAACAACGGTGACCTCTGGCTCACCAAGGAACCCCTCGACGCGCAGGACAACGGCGGCTTCATCGCCAGGAAGGACACGGTGTACAAGTGAGCCGCTTCGTCCTCCTCTCCCCCAACGCCGACTTCGACCAAAAGCTGCGCGACGCCGTCACCCACGGCCTGCGCGGCTCCGTGCAGACCATCGCCAGTGACATCCTCCCCGCAGGCCCGGCGGAACTCTTCGCCCTCCTCAACCAGGAACAGCCCGAAGTCCTCATCATCGGTCCCGACGTTCCTTACGAAGAGGCATTGAGGTTCGCCAAGGTCTTCGACGTCCAGCTCCCCGGCCTCAGCCTGGTCCTGGTCAGCGATGTGGAACCGGACTTCCTGCTGCACGCCATGCGCGCCGGCATCCGCGACATCCTCAGCCCGCATGCTGACGCCGCGGAAATCAGGGTGCTGCTCGAACGCGCCTGCCAGTCCTTCGCCACACGCCACCGCACGCCCGAATCAGCCCAGGTTGAGAACGGCGACAAGGGTTTGGTCATCGGCGTCTTCTCCCCCAAGGGCGGCGTGGGCAAGACCACCCTGGCCACCAACATCGCCATCGGCCTGGGCCAGATCGCGCCCATGAGCGTGGTCATCGTTGACCTGGACCTGCAGTTCGGCGACGTCGCCTCCGGACTCTACCTCAACCCGGAACACACCGTCACGGACGCCGTCACGCCCGCCGCAGCCCAGGACTCCCTGGTCCTCAAGGCCTTCCTCACCGTGCACCCCGCCGGCATCTACGCCCTGTGCGCCCCGCCGAACCCGGTGGACGCGGACCACATCACCCCGGACCAGGTCAGCCACCTGATCGAACAGCTGGCGCAGGAATTCCAGTACGTGGTGGTGGACACCGCCCCCGGCATGCCGGAAATCGGGCTTGCCGCCATGGAGCACTGCACCGACGTGGTCTGGGTCAGCGCCATGGACGTTCCCAGCCTGCGCGGTCTCCGCTCCGGCCTGGAAGTCCTGCGCCAGCTCGACATCATGCCCGAATCCCGGCACGTCGTCCTCAACATGGCCGACGCCAGGTCCGGGCTCAACGTCGCGGACGTCGAGTCGACCATCGGCGCGCCCGTGGACGTCAGCGTCCCCCGCTCCCGCGCCGTGGCATTGTCCACCAACCGCGGCGTCCCCGTCCTGCAGGAATCGAAGAAAGACCCCGCCGTCAAAAGCCTCCGCCAGCTGGTGGAGCGCTTCAACCCGGCATGGCGGGCCCAGGCCCAGCGCAAGCTTCACCGAAGGGTGGTTATCTGATGAAACTCTCTGACCGCATCAACGCGGCCCAGTCCCGGAACCAGCCGGCCGGCGCGGGAACGGCGCTGCTGGAACCGCCGCGCCCCGTGCAGCCGCCCGCTCCCTTGCCCAAGGAAACCGCGGGGCGTCACCTTTCGGAACGTCCCGCCGTCGTGCATTCAACGCACGACGACGGCGCGCCGCAGGTGCCCGCCGCACCCAAGGTTGATGTCTTCGCAGCCATGAAGGACAGGGCGGCCACCGCCCTGTTCGAACGGATGGGAACGCGCTTTAACGACGCGGCCGTCACCGAGCAGGAACTGCGCACCACCGCGAAGAAGGAACTCACCCGCATCATCGACGCCGAGCAGGTGCCCCTGACGCCGGAGGAACGCACCCGCCTGGTCCAGGACGTTGCCGACGACGTGCTGGGCTACGGCCCCCTCCAGCGGCTGCTGGACGACCCCGCCGTCACCGAAATCATGGTCAACCGCATGGACCAGATCTATGTGGAACGCAAAGGCAAGCTGACCCTCAGCGACTCCCGCTTCAGCTCCGAGGAGCACCTCCGCAAGGTCATCGAGCGCATTGTGTCCAAGGTGGGCCGCCGCATCGACGAGTCCTCCCCCCTGGTGGATGCCCGGCTTGAGGACGGCTCGCGCGTCAACGCGGTCATCCCCCCGCTGGCCGTCGGCGGCTCCTCGCTGACCATCCGTAAATTCAGCAAGACCCCGTTGACGGTCCGCAACCTCATCGATTTTGGCACCCTGACCCCGGAGATGGCCGAGCTGCTGAACGCCTGCGTCAAGGCGAAGCTGAACATCATCGTCTCCGGGGGTACGGGCACGGGCAAGACCACTCTGCTGAACGTGCTGTCCTCGTTCCTCCCTCACGACGAACGGATCGTTACCATCGAGGACGCGGTGGAACTCCAGATCCAGCAGGAACACGTGGTCCGGCTGGAAAGCCGTCCCCCGAACACCGAAGGCAAGGGCGAGGTGACCATCCGTGAACTCCTCCGGAACTCCCTCCGTATGCGTCCGGACCGGATCGTGGTGGGCGAGGTCCGCGGCGGTGAGTCGCTGGACATGCTGCAGGCCATGAACACCGGCCACGACGGCTCCCTCTCCACGGTGCACTCCAACTCCCCCCGTGACGCCGTGGCCCGCCTCGAGACCCTGGTGCTCATGGCCGGCATGGACCTCCCACTGCGCGCCATCCGGGAGCAGATCGCCTCCGCCGTGAACCTGATCGTCCAGATTTCCCGGCTCCGTGACGGCTCCCGCCGCATCACCCACGTCACCGAGGTCCAAGGCATGGAAGGCGACATCGTCACCCTCCAGGATGCCTTCGTCTTCGACTACTCAGCCGGCGTGGACGCCCAGGGCAGGTTCCTGGGCAGGCCCGTCGCCACCGGCATCCGTCCCCGGTTCATCGACCGGTTTGAGGACCTGGGCATCCACGTCTCCCCCGGCGTCTTTGCCGGACCGCTTTCTGCGGGCGCGAAGTAGGAAGGCTGCCATGATCATCGCCATCGGAAGCGTCGTCCTCCTCGCAGCCATCTGCCTCCTCGGCGTGGCGGTGCTCCTGCCGAGCGCACCCTCCGTGCCATTGGACCGCCGTCGTCCGTTCGAAGCCGAGCCACCCTCCTCCTTGTCCCGGCTGGCACTGTCCGGCGTCAGGTCCTTCGAACGCCTCCTCGCCGGACGCAACGTCAAGCTGTTTACCCGCGCCGAGCTGGAAAACGCCGGCCTGCGCCTCACCCAGGCCGAATTCTTCCTGCTGGTAGGCATCGGGGCAGGCGTTGGCATGCTGGTGGGCGTGGTGACCGTCGGCCCCCTGGTGGGCTTGCTGCTCGCCCTGCTGGCACCCTTCGCAGGCAAAATGGTCCTCGGTTTCCTGGCGGGCAAGCGCCGCACCGCGTTCGACGGGCAGCTGGGCGACACCCTTCAGCTGCTTTCGGGCAGCCTGCGCGCCGGCCACAGCATCCTGCGCGCCATCGACGCCGCGGCAGCTGAATCCCAGAAGCCGACGTCGGAGGAGATGCGGCGGGTGATCACTGAGACCAGCCTGGGCCGTGACCTGCTGTCCGCCCTTAACGACACCGCGGACCGGATGAAGAGCGAGGACTTCATCTGGATCTCGCAGGCCATCCAGATCAACCGCGAGGTGGGCGGCAACCTGGCCGAGGTGCTGGACCAGGTGGGCGAGACCATCCGCGAGCGCGCGGAGATCAAGGGCCATATCAAGGCCCTGGCGGCAGAAGGAAAGTTCTCCGCGTACATCCTGATCGCCATGCCATTTGGCATTGTGGCCATGCTCCTGGCCGTGAGCCCCGCCTACATGAACTCGATGTTCACCCATCCCCTGGGCTGGGTGATGATCGGCGCATCGTTCGTGCTCATGACCATCGGTGCGCTGTGGATGCGCAAGATCATCGACCTGAAGTTCTGAGGACCCCGTGAACCTGATCGTCCTCCTCTCCGTGCTCCTGGTCTGTGTCCCGCTGGCAGCCCTGGCCTGGTCTGTCCTCACCGTGGACAAGCAGGGGCGGCTCGCTGTCAACGAACTGCTCTCGCGCGGTGCCCCTCCCGTGGCCGCCGTGCCCGCATCCAAGCCGGGCTTGCTGGAAGGCATCGGCCGGCGCCTCACTCCCCCGGCCTACGTCGCATTCCTTGACCGGCTGCTGTCCCTTGCCGGCCGGCCGGCCTCCATGCCGCTGGGCAAGGTGCTCGGGTCGAAGCTGGCCCTGGGGCTGGCAGGTGCGGCCGTTGGCCTCTATCTGACCTCCATCGGCAGCTCCCCGATAATGAAACTGGCGGGGCTCTTCGTCCTGGTCCTGGGCTACTTCATCCCCGACCTGCTCCTGTACAGCAAAGGCCAGGAGCGGCAGAAGGCCATGCAGCTGGAACTGGCCAACACGCTGGACCAGATGCTGATCTCCGTGGAAGCAGGCCTGGGCTTCGAAGGGGCCATGGCCCGGGCCGGCGAAAACGGCAAGGGCCCGCTCGCGGAGGAACTGGTCCGCACCTTGCAGGACATGCAGGTGGGCCGCAGCCGCCGCGAGTCCTACATCGCCCTGGCCGAGAGGACCAACATCCCGGAGCTCCGCAGCTTCGTGCAGGCAGTGGTCCAGGCGGATACCTACGGAATCGCGATCAGCAGGGTGCTGCGGGTCCAGGCCAAGGTCATGCGCGTCAAAAGGCGCCAGCGCGCTGAGGAAAAAGCCATGAAGCTGCCCGTCATGATCCTGTTCCCGCTTTTGTTCTTCATCTTCCCGGTCCTCTTTATTGCCATTCTTGGGCCGGCTGTCATCAATGCTGTGGTGACCTTCAGCCACTAAAAGGCCTCCTCAAGGGCGGCAAGGTTGCCTCAAGGTTTACACAGAACATCCAAAATAGGACGCCGAAAGAAATTCCAGGAAGTAGCCTTGAACAATGCACAGTCCCGATCCCGATCCCAGCGGAGTGAGCCCCACGGCGGACTCCCCGCTGCCCGGGATCTTGCCCCCACCCGTTCCGGCCGGCAACGCCGCCCCCTCACTGGAAGCGGCCGCTCTCTTGCCACTGATTGATGCAACCGTACTGGACGAACTCGAGGACGAGCTGGCAGGCTCCGGGCTGGCCCAGCGGTTTGCACGGGACTACGCCGCCATGTGGGACCAGCGCCTCTCCCGGCTGGGAGCCGCAGTCGACAGCCAGGACGAGGACTCCGCCCTGGACGCGGTCATCAGCCTCAAGATCAGCTCAGCCATGGTGGGCGGAGTACGCCTCGCCAGGCTCGCTGAACTCCTCGAAGCGATGATCCGCAAGGGCGACTTCGTCCAGGGGCAGGCGCTGATGGCGGGCGTGGCACTGGACGGTGCCCGAACGGTGTCCGAGCTGCAGTCGACCTACATCCTCGAAAACGGCTAGGCGTCCGGAGGGCGGCGGGGCGCCAGCCGGTACCCCACTCCGCGCACTGTCTGCAGCCAGCGCGGTGAAAGCTGGTCCTCCTTGAGTTTGCGCCGCAAGTTCCCCACGTGGACCTCGACGGCGCGCTCATCCGCCTCGCTGATATAGGTGTCCCGGTCGTAGAACTCGCCCCGCACTGCCCGCACCAGGTCGGCCCTGGTGCACACCGCACCCCCGCCCTTCAGCAGGACATGCAGCAGGTCGAATTCGCTGCGAGTGAGGACCAGCGGCTCGCCCAGGACCTCAACGGTACGCGTCCGGTGGTTCAGGGACAGCCCGTTATGCTGCAGGACTGCCGGATCCGCTTGAGGTGCTGCAGGAGCCGGAGCCTGCCCCCACGTGGAAGACGGCCGTTGCCCGCCGGCTTCATGCCGTGGCCTGCGCATCATCGCGGCAACCCGCGCCCGCAGCTCCCGGGGGCGGAAAGGTTTGGCAATGTAGTCGTCTGCCCCTGCATTGAGGGCTGACAGCAGGTCCGGTTCCTCCGTCCTGCCGGTCAGCATCACCACGTACGCATTACTGAAATTGCGAATCCGCCGCAGAACCTCAAAGCCATCAATGTCCGGAAGACCGATATCCAGCGTCACGACATTCGCCTGCTTGCTGCGGACCACTTCAACCCCGGCCCGCCCATCAACCGCTGTATGCACCTCGAAGCCGGCCTGCGTCAGTACACCCTCAAGGAGGTTCCGCACGTCGGCATCGTCTTCGATGACCACAGCTACACCAAGATCGTCCATTGCTATCCCTGCGCCAGGCGAACATGGCCCCCCATTGGCCCAGCGCCAATGCCATACCCGCTCCAACCATTTATACGCTACTAGTAAGCCCCGCTGATCACATCCAGACCGCCCAATAAATTGAAAAGTCAATTATTATGACAAGATATGTGCATTATGGGCACGGGCGGGTAAGTGCCACAGTAACGGGAGCAATTCGCAGGTATTTGGGGGACGCTGCATTCCATTCACAGGGGGTACACGTCAAAATCATGGCTGAGCCGACGTTCCATCGGGGACCTGGCCGCATTTTCCGCCGGCTGGGACCGCGCGCGCAGGTGGCGCTGTGCCAGCTCCCGCTCACCCTCTTCGTGGCAGTGATCGCGGTGGCCACACCCCTCGCGTGGCCGTCACTGATGCACAGCCCGCTGTACCTCTCCGGCATCATCCTCAGCGGAATCCTGTTCCTGGGTTGCTTCCTGGTCCCCTGGGAACGCCTGCCCCACCGCCCGTACCTGCTGATTCCTGTCCTGGACTTCGTCGCCATCGGGCTGCTGCGCAACGGCGCAGCCCCTCTGCTGCCGGGACTGGCCGTACTGGTGGTCTTCCCGGTGATCTGGCTCTCGGCTTCGGGCATGCTGGCGCGCAGCAGCCTGGTCCTCAGCTTCCTGGGACCGTTCTTCATCATGGTCCCTTCTGCCCTTGACCGCATGCCCTCCGTGGCCGCCTCAGACTTCACCACCGTGGTCCTTTTTCCCCTCATGATGCTCGCCGTGTCTCTGGCCATCCGCTTCGCCAGCGTGAACCTCCGGCTGCAGCAGCGCGAGCTGGCGGAGAAGGACAGGGAACTGCGGGAACTGCTCGCCGCGAGCCGGGAACGCGAAAAGCTGCTGGAAACCGTCCTGGACGCCACCGACGTGGGGATTGCCGCCGTCGACCGCTCCGGGCACTTCCTGGTCTCCAACAGCCGCCAGCGCAACTTCCGCCGCGCCACGGGCGCGGACGACGCCGTACCCGGCCAGGGGCACCAGCTGATCTTCGGCCAGGACCGGCATACCCTGCTTCCCCCGGACCGGCGCCCCATCAGCCGCGCCATGGCCGGCGAATCCTTCGCCGACTATCTCGTCTGGGCCGGCGCCGGCCCTGAACAGCGCGCCCTCTCCACCGCGGCCCGTCCGCTCATGAGCGAGGATGGCCGCCTCACCGGCGCGGTGGTGGTGTACACCGATGTCACCGGGTGGGTGGAGTCGCTGGCCGCGAACCAGGACCTGATCTCCAACGTCTCCCACGAGTTCAAGAGCCCGCTGAATTCGATCATCGGCAATGTGGATCTGGTCCTTGAGGAACCCGAGCCGCTGCCGCCGCAGGTCACACGGCGCCTGCTGGTGGTCCAGCGCAATGCAGAGCGGTTGCTCTCACTGGTCGCCGACCTGGCCGCTTCCGCCTCCACGGCGCTGAACGTCCACCCCAAACGCACAGACCTTGCCAGCCTGGTGGAGACCACCGTGGGTTCGGCCCAGGCCTGGGCCGAACGCTCCCAGGTGGAGATTTGCGCCGACGTTCCCTCGCCCCTGTGGGCCTACGCGGACCCCCTGCGCGTGGGCCAGGTGCTCGACAACCTGGTGTCCAACGCCATCAAGTACTCGCCCGACGGCGGGAAGGTCAGCATCAGCGCGGCAGCGGACAGCCAGTGGGTCCGACTGAGCGTCCAGGACACCGGAATGGGCATGTCCCGGGAGGACAAGGCGCGCGCCTTCAACCGTTTCTTCCGTGCCGACGCGGCGCAGCAGGCAGCCATCCCCGGCGCCGGCCTGGGGCTCTCCATCACCCGGATGATCGTGGAGCGGCACGGCGGCACCATCACCTGTGAAAGCGGCGAGGGCATGGGCAGCACCTTCACGGTCACGCTGCCAGCCGAGGGCCCACCGCCCGCGTTCTAGTACTCCCGTACGGCTCGCGTCTGCTCTGCGCGGGCCAGGAGTTCATGGTCCGACGGGTAGGCCACTTCCTCCAGCACCAAGGGGTGCGGGGCCGCAAGGACGGACTTGGCGTCCCGCGTCTGCGCCAGCAGCCGCTCGTACAGCCACCCGGGCTCCACGGTGCCCTCCCCCACGTACAGTGCGGAGCCGACCAGCGCGCGCACCATGTTGTGGCAGAACGCATCCGCCTGCACGGTGGCCACAATGGCGCCGTCCTCCGCGCGGGCGAACTCGAAGCGCTGCAGGTCCCGGATGGTGGTAGCGCCTTCGCGCGGCTTGCAGAAGGACAGGAAGTTCTGCAGCCCCAGGAGCTTGGCCGCCCCTTCGTTCAGGAGGGAAACGTCCAGCGGGTTCTTGTGCCATAGCGTGAAGTACCGCTCCAGCGGGTCCCACAGCGCGGGGCCGTCGGCGATGCGGTAGCTGTAGCGCCGCCACAGCGCAGAGAAGCGGGCGTCGAAGCCAGCGGGCGCCAGCGAGATCCGGTGCACCTCCACAGCGCCGGTCAGGTCGCCCAGGGAACGGCTGAGGGCGCCGCGGATCCGGCGCATCATCGCGACGGCGGGATCGAGTTCGTGCCCGCGCGGCAGTCCCAGCCATTCGGCTTCGGTGAGGTCCAGGTGGACCACCTGGCCGCGGGCATGGACGCCCGCGTCGGTCCGGCCGGCAACGGTGACACGGACCGGGCGCCGGATCAGCAGTTCCAGGGCTTCCTCGAGCACGCCCTGGACCGTGCGCCGCCCCGGCTGCAGGGCCCACCCACTGAAGGGGCCGCCGTCGTACGACAAATCCATCCGGATACGCAAAAACCCGCCGCCCCCCAATACGGGGGCCGCGGGTTTTTGGTCGTTCATAGACTCAAGTCTATGCGAAGAAAATCAGCGAATTACTTCGCGTCCTTCTCTTCAGCAGGAGCTTCCTCAGCGGCCGGAGCCTCTTCGGTTGCAGCCTCTTCAGCAGCAGGAGCCTCGGTGGTTTCCTCGGCGGCCGGAGCCTCCGTGGTTTCCTCAGCGGCAGGAGCTTCCTCGGCGGCCGGGGCAGCCTTGGCAGCAGCCTGGGTAGCCTCGGCTACGACGGCCTGCTTGGCGGAAACCGGCTCGAGAACCAGTTCGATGACAGCCATGGGAGCGTTGTCGCCCTTGCGGTTGCCGATCTTGGTGATGCGGGTGTAGCCGCCGTCGCGGTTCTCCACTGCCTGCGCGATGTCGGTGAACAGCTCGTGGACGATGCCCTTGTTGCTGATCAGGCCGAGAACGCGGCGGCGGGAAGCGAGGTCACCGCGCTTGGCGAAAGTCACCAGGCGCTCTGCGTACGGCTTCAGGCGCTTGGCCTTGGTGACTGTGGTGGTGATCCGCTTGTGCTCGAACAGGGATGCTGCCAGGTTCGCGAGCATGAGGCGCTCGTGAGCCGGGCCGCCTCCGAGGCGCGGACCCTTAGTGGGGGTAGGCATAATTGTTTCTCCTCATGTGGAAGCCGTGGGCCGCACACCGTGGTGCTGCCCGCCGGCCAAGGTCTGGTTTAGAGTTCGTCGTCGCCGAACGCGGCGTCGTCCTCTTCGATTGCTGCGGCGCGTGCTGCGAGGTCAAAACCGGGAGGCGAGTCCTTGAGGGACAGGCCCAGTTCAACCAGCTTTGCCTTGACCTCGTCAATGGACTTGGCACCGAAGTTGCGGATGTCCATCAGGTCAGCCTCGGAGCGGGCAACGAGTTCACCCACGGTGTGGATGCCCTCACGCTTGAGGCAGTTGTAGGAACGGACGGTGAGGTCCAGATCCTCGATCGGCAGTGCCATGTCGGCTGCCAGAGCAGCGTCGGTGGGCGACGGGCCGATCTCGATACCTTCAGCTGCGGTGTTCAGCTCACGGGCCAGACCGAACAGTTCCACCAGGGTGGTGCCTGCGGAAGCAACGGCATCGCGCGGGGCGATGGCCTGCTTGGTCTCGACGTCGACAATCAGCTTGTCGAAGTCGGTGCGCTGCTCAACACGGGTTGCTTCCACGCGGAAAGTAACCTTCAGCACCGGCGAGTAGATGGAGTCGACCGGGATGCGGCCGATCTCTGCGTCGCCGGACTTGTTCTGAGCTGCCGAAACGTAGCCGCGGCCGCGCTCGATGGTCAGTTCGAGTTCGAACTTGCCCTTCGAGTTCAGCGTGGCGATGTGCAGATCCGGGTTGTGGAATTCGACGCCGGCCGGCGGGGCAATGTCCGCGGCGGTGACGACTCCGGGGCCCTGCTTGCGCAGGTAAGCCACGACAGGCTCGTCGTGCTCGGAGGAAACCGACAGGTTCTTGATGTTCAGGATGATCTCGGTGACATCTTCCTTGACACCCGGAACCGTGGTGAACTCGTGCAGCACACCATCGATCCGGATGCTGGTTACGGCAGCACCGGGGATGGAGGAGAGCAGGGTACGGCGGAGGGAGTTTCCGAGGGTGTAGCCGAAGCCCGGTTCCAGCGGTTCGATGACGAAACGCGAACGGTTTTCGGAGACTACCTCTTCGGAGAGGGTGGGGCGCTGTGCAATGAGCACTTAGGTTTCCTTTCGGCGAGCATCCGCTATATGACGCAACACAGGTGGTGGAAATTCGGTCTGAAGACTTAACGCGCTGGGCTTGCCCGGACCATTGCTGGTCCGGGCAAGCTCCTGCTGCGGAAAAGAATTAGACGCGGCGGCGCTTCGGCGGGCGGCAGCCGTTGTGGGCTGCGGGGGTGACGTCCTGGATGGAGCCAACCTCGAGGCCTGCGGCCTGCAGCGAACGGATCGCGGTTTCGCGTCCGGAGCCCGGTCCCTTGACGAAAACGTCTACCTTGCGCATGCCGTGCTCCTGCGCACGCTTGGCAGCGGCTTCGGCAGCCATCTGGGCAGCGAACGGGGTGGACTTACGCGAGCCCTTGAAGCCAACCTCACCGGAGGAAGCCCAGGAGATAACAGCGCCGGTCGGATCCGTGATGGAAACGATGGTGTTGTTAAAGGTGCTCTTGATGTGCGCCTGGCCAAGCGCGATATTCTTCTTGTCCTTCTTACGCGGCTTGCGAACCGCGCCACGAGTCTTCGGGGGCATTTTTTCTCCTACAGAAAGTTATTGGGGAAAAGTCCGTTAAAATCCCGGGCGGGAATTTTAGCGGGCCTTCTTCTTGCCGGCGACGGTACGCTTCGGGCCCTTGCGGGTACGTGCGTTGGTCTTCGTACGCTGACCGCGTACGGGCAGGCCCTTGCGGTGGCGCAGGCCTTCGTAGCTGCCGATTTCAACCTTGCGGCGGATATCTGCTGCTACTTCGCGGCGAAGGTCACCCTCAACCTTGTAGTTGCCTTCAATGTAGTCACGCAGCTCAACCAGCTGGGCGTCAGTCAGGTCCTTGACGCGAACGTCAGCGCTGATGCCCGTGGCAGCCAGGGTTTCGTGTGCACGGGTCTTGCCCACGCCGTAGATGTAAGTAAGCGCAATTTCCAGCCGCTTTTCGCGGGGAATGTCTACGCCAGCGAGACGAGCCATAGTGGCAGTACTCCTTGATAAACCGGAGGTCGTAGGCAGTACACCCGCACGTTCCGTACGGCCCCAGCCTCCGACCGGGGGTTAGCTGTCCGGACTCTTTGATGCTCAATGTTCCAGATCAGCTTGTGCTGCCTTTATTTACTTGCGTGGGTTAGCAACCCAGGGTTTTCCTTCAGGGAAGGGAATTAGCCCTGGCGCTGCTTGTGGCGCGGGTTCTCGCAGATCACCATGACCCGGCCGTTACGGCGGATCACTTTGCACTTTTCGCAGATCTGCTTGACGCTCGGCTTGACCTTCATGGCATTCCTTTGCGTGTAACAGTTGGTCAGCTGGAGCAGCGGCCAGCTTGCGCTGCAGCCGCCCAGCAATTTACTTGTAGCGGTAGACGATACGACCACGGGTGAGGTCGTACGGGCTCAGCTCCACCACTACGCGGTCCTCGGGGAGGATCCTGATGTAGTGCTGACGCATCTTTCCAGAGATGTGTGCCAGAACGATGTGCTTGTTGGTGAGCTCAACGCGAAACATCGCATTAGGCAGCGCCTCGGTCACAACGCCTTCGATCTCAATGACCCCGTCCTTCTTGGCCATACCCTCCGCTAACTGTTGTTGCCGCAGCCCCGCCGGATTGCACCGGGCATGGCCACGAACGTTTTTGTTGGATCGATTGTCATCTCCAAGCCCAAAGAGGGCGCGGCAGTCCAGACAACCAACAAACAACACTACGCCATTTGGGGACGAAAGTTAAATCCAGCCATGCTAGCGTATCTGCCCGCCGTACGCACCATAGGCACCGGCCGGGGTGGTGACGGCGCCGGCGCTGGCCACGCCGTCAAGGACGGCTAAACGTACGACGTCGGCTGCCGCGCTTTGCAGTGACACCAGGCTGATCTGCCTGGCAACGTCGTCCGAGCGGTCCAGTGCCACGGCCCCGGTTGCAAGGCAAAACACAGTGTCCCCGTCGGCGAGCGTGTGGCTCGGGTTCAGCGCGCGGGCAATCCCCGCATGGGACGCCGAAGCGGTCCGCTTGCACTCAGCCACGTCCAGGACGGCGTTGGTTGCGACAACGACGAGGGTTGTGTTGAATCCCTGCCCGGGCTCAACCACTGACTCCTCGACCACCGAGTGCTCTGTCACCGGAAGCCCCAGCGCGTTCACCACTGCGAGCGCTCCGACAACGGCGCCGTTCCCCAACGTGATCGAAGCCGTACCCACACCGCCTTTGTACGTCCTGCCAATGAGCGCCCCGGTTCCGGCGCCCACGTTGCCGCGTCCGACGTCGTGCCCTTCCTTTTGTGCGGCTGCGGCGGCGGCCGCAGCGTAGCCCATGTCCGGCGTCGGCCGTGCTGAAAAGTCCCCGCCCCGGCCGAGGTCGAAGATCGCGGCGGCCGGGACGATCGGAACCACTCCCCCGGGCACGGCAAAGCCGCGGCCATGCTCCTCGCACCAGCGCTGGGCACCGCCGGCCGATGCAAGCCCGTACGCGCTGCCGCCGGTGAGCACGACGGCGTCCACGGCACTGACCAGGGTCGTGGGATCGAGCGCGTCGGTCTCATGCGTTGCCGGCCCACCGCCCTGGACATCCACCGAGCCCAGCGTGCCCGGCGGCGGGAGGACCACGGTCACACCGGTCAGCCAGCCGTCGTCGTCCTTTTGCACATGGCCCACCCGGATGCCCGGGACATCGGTGATCGCTCCCATTCCCCTATTCTCCCCTTTTGCCGCGCGCCCCTGCCGCCTGCACGAACTTTGTGCAAGACTGCATGCAACACAGCGTTAACGGGCGACGAAGCCTTGGATAACAGTTCCCTGACAAGGGCATATGCGGCTTTCGGCCCACTGACGGTCTGGTTAGTTAGTCCCTAGATCCAATCAGGGCCGCCACGAGCAGGCTCCCAACCCGGGAGAGACACGCATGACCCGTCAACTCGCCCCACACCCCTCCGCGAAGCCCAAGAGGCCGCCGGGGCAGACCGAGAAAATTCCGCACCGCCGGTGGACCGCAAGGAACCGCCGGGACTTCCTTGTTTTCCTGGCCATGGCACTGCCCAACCTGGTGCTGATTGCCGTCTTCACCTACCGGCCCCTCTTCAGCAACATGTACTACTCAACGCTGGACTGGACCCTGGGCTCCCCCACCGCCACAGTGGTGGGCCTGGCCAACTATGTGACCTTCTTCAGCAGCAACGACGCCCCCAAGGTCCTGGGTACCACCGCCGTATTCACCCTGGTGACAGTGGGCGGTTCCATGCTTCTGGGCCTGCTCATCGCGCTGGCACTGAATGCCAAGGTCCGGGGAACCACCTTTGCCCGGTCCGCCGTCTTCGCCCCCTATGTGCTTTCCGGCGTGGGCGTGGGCCTGGTCTGGCTGTTCATCTTCGACCCCGGGTACGGGGTGTTGGCGTGGCTGCTGCGGGGCCTCGGGCAGCAGAGCCCGCAGTGGATCAACGATCCCCAGCTTTCGCTGGTCATGGTGATCATCGTCTACGTCTGGAAGAACCTTGGATACTGCGCCGTGGTCTACCTGGCCGGGCTGCAGTCCCTGCCGCAGGACGTCATGGAAGCGGCGGCCCTGGACGGGGCCAACGGGTTCCGGCGGTTCCTCAGCATCTCGCTGCCGCTGCTGTCCCCCACCACTTTCTTCCTGCTGATCACCACGATGCTCAGCTCACTGCAGGCGTTCGACCTTATCCGCATCATGACCCCGCTGGGCACCGGCACCAGCACGCTGATCTACGAGGCCTACCTCCAGGCGTTCGGCGCCTACAACAGGGCCGGCTACTCTGCCGCCATCTCGGTGGTGCTGTTCGCCATCCTCCTGGTGATCACCGTGCTGCAGCTGCGGTTCGTGGAACGAAAGGTGCACTACTCATGACCTCCCTGTCCCCGGTCAGCCCGGACCCCACCGCGCCCGCAGTCACGGCACCGGAGCCGGCCCTGCACCGCGACCGCCCGTTCTCCCGCCGCAACCTCGTCCAGACCGTCGTGGGCGGTTACGTGCCCCTGGCCATTGCCACCCTCGTGGTGTTCCTGCCCCTGCTGTGGATGGTGCTCAGTTCCTTTAAGCAGGCCGGCGAAATCGTCACCACGGACCTGAAAATCCTGCCGGAGAGCCTCAACCTGGAGAACTACCGGACCGCCATGACAACGGTGCCGTTCGGGCAGTTCTTCCTGAACAGCACCATCGTGACTTTGGTGGGGGCCACCATCAAGGTGCTGCTTGCGATCCTCACCGCCTACGCCCTGGTCTTTGTCCGCTTCCCGTTCCGGAACTTCATCTTCCTGCTGATCCTGGTGGCCCTCATGGTGCCGCCGCAGGTATCGATCCTGCCGAACTTCATCCTGATTGCGGGGATCGGTGGAAAGAACACCCTGTGGGGCATCATCCTCCCCGGCCTCGGCACGGCCTTTGGCACCTTCCTGCTGCGCCAACACTTCCGGACACTGCCCACGTCAATCCTGGAGTCGGCCGAGATGGACGGTGCCGGCCACTGGCGCCGGCTGTGGCAGATCGTGGTCCCCGTCTCGATCCCTTCCATCGCCACCGTGGCCCTGGTGACCATCGTGACCGAATGGAATGACTACATCTGGCCGCTCATCATCACCGACCGGCCCGAGACCATGACCCTGCCCGTCGGCCTGACCCTGCTGCAAAACAACGAAAGCAACGCCGCCGGCTGGGGCGTCCTCATGGCCGGCGCAGTGCTGGTCATCGTCCCGATCCTGATCATTTTCGCCGCCCTGCAGCGCTACATCGTGGCAGGCCTCACCCAAGGGAGCGTGACCGGCTAAGCCGCCGGCCGCCGTAGTACTTCACCATTCCAAGGCAACAACCGAAAGGAAACCCTCATGGCACTTCATCTGGACCGGCGGCACTTCCTGGGCCTCGCGGGGGCCACCGCCTCCGCAGCAGCCCTTGCCGCCTGCGGCGGCCCCTCAACCACCGGAGGCGGCCAATCCACGTCACAGGCGACGGACATCGACTTCAGCGGCGTGAAGCCGGCCGCCAAGATCGATTTCTGGTCCAGCCACCCCGGCCAGTCGCAGGAGGTGGAGAAGAGCCTGATCGAGAAGTTCCAGGCCAAGAACCCGGGGATCACTGTCAACCTGGTCACCGCCGGGGCCAACTACGAGGAGATCGCCCAGAAGTTCCAGACGGCGCAGGCTGCCAAGTCCGGCCTCCCCGGCGTTGTTGTCCTCTCCGACGTGTGGTGGTTCCGCTACTACACCAACGGCAGCATCATTCCAGTTGACGGCCTGACAAAGCAGCTGGGCACGAAGATGGACGACTTCCAGCAATCGCTGGTCAATGACTACAAGTACGACGGCAAGCAGTGGGCGCTGCCCTACGGCCGGTCAACGCCGCTGTTCTATTACAACAAGGACCACTTTGCCGCGGCAGGGCTGCCGGACCGCGCTCCCAAGACCTGGGACGAATTCGCTGAGTGGGCGCCCAAGCTCAAGGCTGCCTCCGGCGCACAGTACGCCTACATCTACCCAGCGCTTGCCGGATACGCGGGCTGGACGCTGCAGAACATGCTGTGGGGGTGGGGCGGCGGCTGGTCCAAGGAATGGGACATCACCTGCGACTCCGCCGAATCCGTCGCGGCACTGCAGTGGGCGCAGGACTCGATCTACAAGGACAAGTGGGCCGGCGTCTCGTCCAAGGAAGCGGCGGACGATTTCTCCGCCGGACTGACCTCAACCACCATCTCGTCCACCGGCTCCCTACTGGGGATCCTGAAGTCCGCAAAGTTCAATGTGGGGGTCGGGTTCCTGCCGGGCGGTCCGAAGGCCGACACCAACGTCTGCCCCACCGGCGGCGCAGGGCTCGGTATTCCCAGCGGCATCACCAAGGAGGAGCAGATGGCCGCCGGGATGTTCCTGGACTTCGTCACGCAGCCCGAGAGCACCGCAGAGTTCTCTGCCGCCACCGGCTACATGCCCACCCGCAAGTCGGCGGACATGACGGCGGTGCTGGCCAAAACGCCGCAGATCAAGACGGCCATGGACCAGCTGGCGGTGACCAAAGTCCAGGACAACGCCCGTGTGTTCCTGCCCGGGGCCGACCAGGAGATGGCGAAGGCTGCCGCGAAGATCCTCACCCAGCAGGGCGACGTGAAGTCGACCATGACGGACCTGAAGAGCACGCTCCAGGGGATCTACGACCGCGACGTGAAGCCCAAGCTGAAGGCGTAGGCCGCTTTCGACGCGCAAAAGCCCTGGCGACCCCTGTATTCAGGAGTCGCCAGGGCTTTTCCGCGTCGCAGGTGAAGGAGCGCGTCGCTTACGGGATCGGCACGGGGGTGACGCCGAGCGGCACCAGCTGCTCCGCACCGCCGTCGGGCGCTGACAGCACCCAGATGCCCTTCTCGTGGACCGCCACGGAGTGCTCCCACTGGCAGGAGCGCTTGCCGTCCGTGGTCACCACGGTCCAGTCGTCCTCGAGGACGGCGGTGTCGATGCCGCCGCGGACCAGCATCGGCTCGATGGCGAGGCAAAGGCCGGGCTTGATCTTGGGTCCGCGGTGGCTGGTGCGGTAGTTGAGCACGTCCGGTGCCATGTGCATCTCGGAGCCGATGCCGTGTCCAACGTAGTCCTCCAGGATGCCCAGCGGCTTGCCCGGAACCGAGGAGACGTAGTCGTCGATGGCCGCACCGATGTCACCGACATGCGTGCCCTTGGCCAGGGCGGCGATGCCCCGCCACATGGCTGCCTGCGTGACGTCCGAGAGCCTCTGGTCCTCGGGGTCCGCAGTACCCACGATCACGGTGCGCGCGGAGTCGGAGTGCCAGCCGTTGACGATTGCGCCGCCGTCGATGGAAATGATGTCGCCGTCCTGCAGCACGCGGCTGCCGGGGATGCCGTGGACCACCTCATCATTGACCGAGGTGCAGATGGTGGCCGGGAAGCCGTGGTAGCCAAGGAAGTTGGACTTGGCCCCCGCCTCGTTCAGAACGGCGGCGAAGACGTCATCCAGGTGCTTGGTTGTGACCCCCGGCACCGCGGCTGCCACGGCCGCGTCCAGCGCGCGGCTGAGGACCAGTCCGGCCTCGTGCATGGTGCGCATCTGGGCATTGTTCTTGTATTCGATCCGGGGCTGGCCGAAGGCCATGGTGTTGTCCTTTCACATGGCTGAGGCTCCTCCCGGGTGCCGGGAGGAGCCTCGCTGGATTGGGGCGCCTGGGTCAGGCTGCCTGTGCCGCCTTGATGGCCTGCATCACGCGGTTGGTCACCTCGTCGATGGGACCGATCCCGTCGACCTGGGTGAGGATGCCGCGCTCGGCGTACTTCGCCACAACGGCTTCAGTCTGCTCGTGGTAGAGGTCCAGGCGGTGGCGGATGACGGCTTCGTTGTCGTCGCTCCGGCCCGTCTCCTTCGCACGGCCCAGGAGCCGGTGCACCAGTTCCTCGTCGTCGGCGGTCAGCTGCAGGACAACGTCGAGCTTCTCGTCGCCGTTGGCGAGGATCTCGTCGAGGTAGTCCACCTGCGCGGTGGTGCGCGGGTAGCCGTCCAGCAGGAAGCCGTTGTCGACGTCGGCCTCGTTCAGGCGGTCACGGACCATCTTGTTGGTCACGCTGTCCGGAACGAAGTCACCGTTGTCCATGTACTTCTTGGCCTCGATGCCGAGCGGGGTTTCGCCCTTCACGTTGGCCCGGAAGATGTCGCCGGTGGAGATGGCCACAACGCCGAGGCGTTCTGAGATCCGCTCCGCCTGCGTTCCTTTTCCGGAACCGGGAGGTCCAATAATCAGCATTCTCGTCATCGCAAAAGCCCTTCGTAGTGACGTTGTTGTAGCTGCGCATCGATTTGTTTGACGGTTTCCAGGCCAACGCCCACCATGATCAGGATCGAGGTGCCACCGAACGGGAAGTTCTGGTTCGCGTTGATCAGCACGAGCGCCACCAGCGGAATCAGCGCCACGAAGCCCAGGTACAGGGCACCGGGAAGAGTGATCCGGGAGAGCACGTACTGCAGGTAGTCCGCGGTCGGCCGGCCGGCGCGGATACCTGGGATGAAGCCGCCATACTTCTTCATGTTGTCTGAGACTTCTTCAGGGTTGAAGGTAATCGCGACGTAGAAGTAGGTGAAAAACACGATCAGGACGAAGTAAACCGCCATGTAGATCGGGTGGTCGCCGCGGGTCAGGTTGTTGTTGATCCATTCAACCCAGGGCTGGAGCTGCTCGCCGTTCTTGGGCTGGTTGAACTGCGCAATCAGCCCGGGAATGTAGAGCATGGAGGAAGCGAAGATCACCGGAATGACGCCGGCCATGTTCACCTTGATGGGAATGTAGGTGCTGGTGCCGCCCACGGTCCGCCGGCCGATCATCCGCTTGGCGTACTGGACGGGGATGCGGCGCTGTGACTGTTCAACGAAGACCACCAGCGCCACGGTCAGCAGGCCCACCACCAGGACGAGGAAGAAGGTGCCCGGACCCTGCGAGGTCCAGATCGCGCCCAGCGAGGTGGGGAACTGCGCCGCAATGGACGTGAAGATGAGCAGCGACATGCCGTTGCCCACGCCCTTCTCGGTGACGAGCTCGCCCATCCACATGATCAGGCCGGTGCCGGCCGTGAGCGTGATGATGATCAGGATGGTGGTGATGACGCTGGAGTCGGGGATCACCGGCAACTGGCAGCCGGGAAGCAGCTGGCCGGAGCGGGCCAGGGACACCAGGGTGGTGGCATTGAGCAGGCCCAGCGCGATGGTGAGGTAGCGCGTGTACTGGGTCAGCTTGGACTGCCCTGACGCGCCCTCCTCGTACAGCTGCTGGAACCGGGGAATGACCACCCGCAGGAGCTGGACGATGATGCTGGCCGTGATGTAGGGCATGATGCCCAAGGCGAAGATGGACACCTGGAGCAAGGCCCCGCCGCTGAACAGGTTGACGAGCTGGTAGAGCCCGCCGGCAGTCTGACCGTTCTGCAAGCATTGCTGGACATTCTGGTAGTCCACACCAGGCGAGGGAATGAAAGCACCCAAGCGGAAAATGGTGATGATTCCCAGCGTGAACAACAACTTGCGTCGCAGATCAGGCGTGCGAAAGGCCCGGCCAAATGCGCTAAGCAAGCGTCCTCCTGTGGTGTCAATAAAGAGTGGGGTGAGGGAATTCGATAGATCCCGACAACCGAGTCTAACGGTTGGATGCGCCATGCGAACAATCCGCAGGCCCGATCGTGCGCCCGGTGGCGGGAAAAATACGCCCGGCGGATGCGAAAAACTCCCGGTATCCGGGGCCGAAGCCCGCGGATACCGGGAGTTTTTACAGCTGGCGCCGTCCTTAGAGGGCGGTGGTGCTTCCGCCTGCTGCAGCAATCTTCTCTGCGGCGCTGGCCGAGAATGCGTGGGCGGTGACGTCAACCTTGACGGTGATGTCGCCGGTGCCCAGCACCTTGACGGGCTGGTTCTTGCGAACGGCACCCTTTTCGACCAGGTTCTCCACGGTGACTGCGCCACCTTCCGGGAACAGCTCGTTGAGCTTGTCCAGGTTTACCACCTGGAACTCAACCCGGAACGGGTTCTTGAAGCCGCGAAGCTTCGGCAGGCGCATGTGCAGCGGCAGCTGGCCGCCGGCAAAGCCAGCCTTCACCTGGTAGCGGGCTGCCGTACCCTTGGTACCGCGGCCGGCGGTCTTACCCTTGGATGCCTCACCACGACCAACACGGGTCTTGGCGGTCTTGGCACCCGGAGCGGGACGCAGGTGGTGAACCTTCAGGGCGTTCTGCTTCTCAGCAGCCTGTGCCTTATCAGCAGTGTTCTCTGCCATTTACTTCGCCTCCTCTACCTTTACCAGGTGCGGAACCGTGTTGAGCATCCCGACGGTCACGGCGTCGGCGGTGCGGACAACGGTGTGTCCGATCCGCTTCAGGCCGAGGGACCGCAGGGTGTCGCGCTGGTTCTGCTTGCCGCCAATGGCGGACTTGATCTGAGTGATCTCCAACTGAGCGTCGGAGGGGACCAGGTTCTTAGCCATGACTAGACACCTGCCTTCGGGGCGAGGAGGGCCTTCACCAGTGCCTGGGGAGCAACCTCGTCCAGCGGCAGGCCGCGGCGTGCTGCCACGGATGCCGGCTCTTCGAGGCGCTTCAGGGCGTCAACAGTCGCGTGAACGATGTTGATGGCGTTGGAGGAACCGAGCGACTTGGAGAGGATGTCGTGGATGCCCACGCACTCCAGTACTGCACGGACCGGGCCACCGGCGATAACACCGGTACCGGCGGAAGCCGGACGCAGCATGACGACGCCTGCGGCGGCTTCACCCTGTACGCGGTGCGGGATGGTGTTGCCAACGCGGGGAACGCGGAAGAAGGACTTCTTGGCCTCTTCAACGCCCTTGGCGATGGCAGCGGGAACTTCCTTGGCCTTGCCGTAGCCGACGCCGACCATGCCGTTACCGTCACCAACGACGACCAGTGCGGTGAAGCTGAAGCGACGACCACCCTTGACGACCTTGGAAACGCGGTTGATGGTGACAACGCGCTCTACGAACTGGTTCTTTTCGGCTTCACGGCCACCGTCGCGGCCGCCACGGCCACCGCGGTCGCCGCGGCCCTGGCCGCGGTCGCCACGCTCGCCGCGCCGGGCGCCACCACGGCGGTCCTCGGCAGCGGGGGCAGTGGTCTCAGCAGCTGCGGCCTCGGGAGCCTTCTGATCTGCAGACACAGTGTCCTTTTCCTTGTTTGCTTCGGTCACAGTGACAGCCCACCTTCACGAGCGCCGTCGGCGACGGCTGCGATGCGGCCGTGGTACTTGTTACCACCACGGTCGAAAACAACAGCTTCGATGCCGGCAGCCTTGGCACGTTCGGCGACGAGCTCGCCAACACGCTTGGCCTTGGCAGTCTTGTCACCATCGAATGCACGAAGGTCAGCTTCCAGAGTGGACGCGCTTGCTACGGTCTGGCCAATGCTGTCGTCGACAACCTGGACAAATACGTGGCGTGCGGAGCGGTTGACCACCAGGCGGGGGCGGGCAGCCGTACCGGCAATGCGCTTGCGGATACGAAGCTGGCGGCGGCTGCGGGCAGCTGCCTTGCTCTTGTTCGTACGCTTCTTGTTAATGGCGATGGCCATGGTTACTTACCAGCCTTTCCGACCTTGCGGCGGATAACCTCGCCGGCGTAACGGATGCCCTTGCCCTTGTACGGGTCAGGCTTCCGCAGCTTGCGAATGTTGGCAGCAACTTCGCCGACCTGCTGCTTGTTGATGCCTGAGACAGAGAGCTTGGTCGGACCCTCTACTGCAAAGGTGATGCCGGCCGGAGCCGAAACGCTGACCGGGTGGCTGTAGCCGAGGGCGAACTCCAGGTCGGAGCCCTTGGCCTGAACGCGGTAACCGGTACCGACGATTTCAAGCTTCTTCTCGTAGCCTGCGGTAACGCCCTGGATCATGTTGGCGATCAGGGTGCGGGTCAGGCCGTGCAGCGAACGGGAGGCGCGCTCGTCGTTCGGGCGGGTTACGGTCAGGGTGTTCTCTTCGAGGGCAACCTCGATCGGGCTGGCCACAGTGTGGCTCAGCTCGCCCTTGGAACCCTTGACGCTGACGACAGAGCCGTCAACCTTGACCTCAACGCCGGCAGGAACGGTGATGGGGAGACGTCCAATACGTGACATTATTCTCTTCCTTTCCCGTTACCAGACGTACGCGAGGACTTCGCCGCCCACGCCCTTCTTGCCGGCCTGCTTGTCAGTCAGGAGGCCGGAAGAGGTGGACAGGATTGCGATACCCAGGCCACCGAGCACGTGCGGCAGGTTGGTGGACTTCGCGTAAACGCGGAGACCCGGCTTGGAGATACGGCGAACACCGGCGATGGACCGCTCACGGTTCGGACCGAACTTCAGCTCGAGGGTCAGCTTCTTGCCGACCTCAGCGTCCTCTTCCTTCCAGCCGGCGATGAAACCTTCGGCCTTGAGGATGTCGGCAACGCGTGCCTTGAGCTTGCTGTAAGGCATAGTCACGGAGTCGTGGTATGCCGAGTTTGCGTTACGCAGGCGCGTAAGCATGTCTGCGACAGGATCTGTCATTGTCATGGTGGGCTCTTGCCCTTCCTCGTAACGGTTTCCGCCGTCCGCCCACGCGGAGCGAAGCGGCCGGACCTTTTACGTAGTAATTAAGCTTCGGTCTTGAACGGGAAACCCAGCGCCTTGAGCAGCGCGCGGCCTTCGTCGTCAGTCTTGGCGGTGGTCACAACCGTGATGTCCATACCGCGGACGCGGTCGATCTTGTCCTGGTCGATTTCGTGGAACATAACCTGCTCGGTCAGACCGAAGGTGTAGTTGCCGTTGCCATCGAACTGCTTGCCGCTCAGGCCGCGGAAGTCGCGGATACGGGGCAGTGCCAGGGTGACCAGGCGGTCGACGAATTCCCACATGCGGTCGCCACGCAGGGTTGCGTGTGCACCGATGGGCATGCCTTCGCGCAGCTTGAACTGTGCGATCGACTTGCGGGCCTTGGTAACCTGCGGCTTCTGGCCGGTGATCTGGGTGAGGTCGCGGACAGCGCCGTCGATCAGCTTGGAGTCCTTGGCGGCATCTCCAACACCCATGTTCACAACAACCTTCACCAGGCGGGGTACCTGGTTCACGTTCTGGTACTTGAACTCATCCTGGAGCTGGCCCTTGATGGTTTCGGCGTACTTGGTCTTCAGACGAGGAACGATCTTCGTTGCCGGAGTCTCGATGGTCTCAGTCATTAGATGTCCTTCCCGGTGCTCTTGGACACGCGGATACGGACGGTCTTCTTGACGCCGTTCTTCTCCACAGTGTCGAGGCGGAAGCCCACGCGGGTCGGCTTCTTGGTCGACGGGTCAACCAGGGCCACGTTGGAAACGTGGATCGGGGCCTCTACGACCTCGATGCCGCCGGTCTTGGTGCCGCGCTGCGACTGTCCAACACGAGTGTGCTTGGTGACGCGGTTGATGCCTTCAACCAGCACGCGGTTGGTGTCGGGGAACACGCGCAGAACCTTGCCCTGCTTGCCGCGGTCGCCGCCGCGCTCAGCCTTGGCGCCAGTGATGACCTGAACCAGGTCACCCTTCTTGATCTTAGCCATGGACTAGAGCACCTCCGGAGCCAGAGAAACGATCTTCATGAACTTCTTGTCACGCAGTTCACGACCAACCGGTCCGAAGATACGGGTACCGCGGGGGTCACCGTCGTTCTTCAGGATCACAGCTGCGTTCTCGTCAAACTTGATGTAGGAACCGTCCGCACGGCGGCGTTCCTTCTTGGTACGGACGATGACAGCCTTGACGACATCGCCCTTCTTTACGTTGCCGCCCGGGATTGCATCCTTGACGGTGGCGACAATGACGTCACCGATGCCTGCGTAGCGACGGCCGGATCCACCGAGAACGCGAATGGTAAGGATTTCCTTAGCACCCGTGTTGTCGGCGACCTTCAGTCGCGACTCCTGCTGAATCACTATTTACTCCTTGCGTCGCGCCGGTTCTCAGGCCGTGATCTTGCTACGGAATGAGCCTTGCGGAACGGTTGATCGGGGTGTCTCTTGACCTGCCTGGATTTTGCCAGACCAGGCCTAAACGCCCGTGCCAGAAGCAGTTGCCTCCATCCGGTCCGGGAAGGATCCCGGGCGCAAGGAAGCACTATGCTGTGGCACGCTTGTTTACGAGGTTGATGACGGCGCGCAAAAGGCGCCATACAAACTCAATATCCTAGCACGTTTCCCGCCGATCCCCATATCACCACTCGTACCCGGGCTGCAAGGCGGACGACGGCGTGACGACGCGGCAGCCTTTCGGCCCACCCATGGTGCCACTCCCCCACAACGCCCCATCACCTCCTGCAGGAAATCTCCCAACGCCCCACCACCTCCTGCAGAAAATCTCCCAACGCCCCATCACCAATCGCGATCCGTCAGCAAGACGTGATGACGTGTTCGCTAAATGACCGCGGGATGTGATGGGGCGTCGCAGGAAAAGCGGCAGACGTGATGGAGCGTTGGGGCGGGCGGACGACGGCGTGACGACGCGGCAGCCTTTCGGCCCACCCATGGTGCCACTCCCCCCGCGAAGCCAGTCCCGCCGTCGAGCGCCCAAACCAAAAGGTGCCAGGGGCGATGCTGGGTTAAACGAGGAAGCCCCCGCTCCCGGAAGGGAGCAGGGGCCTCAGCTAAGCAGCACGTGCTACTTGGCCTTCTCGAGGATTTCCACGAGCCGCCAGTTCTTGGTGGCGGACAGCGGACGGGTCTCGGCGATGACAACGAGGTCGCCGATGCCGGCGGTGTTCTCTTCGTCGTGCGCCTTGACCTTGGAGGTGCGGCGGATGACCTTGCCGTACAGTGCGTGCTTCACGCGGTCTTCAACCTCGACAACGATGGTCTTTTCCATCTTGTCGGAGACCACGTAGCCGCGACGGGTCTTGCGGTAACCGCGCTGCCCAGCCTTGGCTTCGGTAGCAGATTCGGTCACGTTCTGGTCCTTTTCACTCACTTGGCGTCCTCCTCGGTCTCAGCCTTTTCAGCCTTGTCGGCCTTCTTGGTTGAAGCCTTCTTGGACTTCTTCTCTTCCTTGGCTTCCACAACCGGTGCGGCAACCTCGGCACGAATGCCCAGCTCGCGTTCGCGGAGAACGGTGTAGATGCGTGCGATGTCCTTCTTTACCGCGCGCAGGCGACCGTGGTTCTCCAGCTGTCCGGTGGCGGACTGGAAACGCAGGTTGAACAGCTCTTCCTTGGCCTTGCGGAGTTCTTCAACGAGACGCTCGTTGTCGAAACCGTCCAGCTGTGCGGGAGCCAGATCCTTGGATCCTACTGCCATTTCTATTCACCACCCTCGCGACGCACAATGCGTGCCTTCAACGGCAGCTTGTGGATTGCCAGGCGCAGGGCCTCGCGAGCTACCTCTTCATTGACACCGGAGAGTTCGAAGAGAACCCGTCCCGGCTTGACGTTGGCGACCCACCATTCCGGTGAACCCTTACCGGAACCCATGCGGGTTTCGGCCGGCTTCTTGGTCAGGGGACGGTCCGGGTAAATGTTGATCCAGACCTTACCGCCACGCTTGATGTGGCGGGTCATCGCGATACGAGCGGACTCGATCTGACGGTTGGTGACGTATGCCGGGCTCAGGGCCTGGATGCCGTACTCACCGAAGGAGACCTGGGTGCCGCCCGTAGCAGCGCCGGAACGACCCGGGTGGTGCTGCTTACGGTGCTTGACTCGACGTGGGATAAGCATTTAAGCCTGTCCTCCTTCTGCAGCAGCAGGTGCTGCTTCAACTGCCGGTGCTTCGGCAGCAGGAGCTGCTTCAGCGGCCGGGCGGTCGTTGCGACGGCGGCGGTCACCGCGGTCAGCGCCACCCGGGCGGCCCGGACGGTCACCACGGTTACCGCGGGACGGTGCGGAAGCAGCCTGTGCGGCCAGTTCCTTGGCGGTGACGTCACCCTTGTAGATCCAGACCTTCACGCCGATGCGGCCGAAGGTGGTCTTGGCTTCGTAGAAGCCGTAGTCGATGTTCGCGCGGAGGGTGTGCAGGGGCACACGGCCTTCGCGGTAGAACTCCGAGCGGGACATTTCAGCGCCACCCAGGCGGCCCGAGCAGGCGATACGGATGCCCTTGGCACCTGCACGCTGTGCGGACTGCATGGCCTTCTTCATCGCACGGCGGAATGCCACGCGGGAAGTCAGCTGCTCTGCAACGCCCTGGGCCACAAGCTGGGCTTCCATCTCGGGGTTCTTGACCTCGAGGATGTTCAGCTGGACCTGCTTGCCGGTGAGCTTTTCGAGCTCGCCGCGGATGCGGTCTGCTTCTGCTCCACGGCGGCCGATGACGATGCCGGGACGGGCCGTGTGGATGTCCACGCGGACGCGGTCACGGGTGCGCTCGATCTCAACCTTGGCGATACCGGCGCGCTCCATGCCCGTGGACATGAGCTGGCGGATGCGGATGTCTTCGCGAACGAAGTCCTTGTACCGCTGGCCGGCCTTGGTGCTGTCAGCGAACCAGTGCGATACGTGATCGGTGGTGATGCCGAGTCGGAACCCGTGCGGGTTTACTTTCTGTCCCACTTAGCGAGCCTCCTCTTTCTCCGGGGTAGCGACTACCACGGTGATGTGGCTGGTGCGCTTCTTGATCTGAAATGCACGACCCTGGGCGCGCGGCTGGAACCGCTTCATGGTCGGGCCTTCATCAACAAACGCTTCGCTGATGATGAGGTCACCTTCGTCAAACGCCACGCCGTCGCGGTCCGCGAGGACCCGGGCGTTGGAGATTGCCGACTGAACTACCTTGAATACCGGCTCCGAAGCTGCCTGGGGGGCAAACTTCAGAATTGCCAGAGCCTCATTCGCTTGCAAGCCACGAACAAGGTTGACGACGCGCCGGGCCTTCATAGGCGTTACGCGGATGTGGCGCGCAATTGCCTTGGCTTCCATTGCTTTCCTTCTCTCGTCTTTGACGTAAACGCAGGCGCCTAGCGGCGCTTGCCCTTACGGTCGTCCTTGACATGGCCGCGGAATGTCCGCGTGGGAGCGAATTCGCCGAGCTTGTGCCCGACCATCGACTCAGTGACAAACACCGGGATGTGCTTGCGTCCGTCGTGTACGGCGATCGTGTGTCCGAGCATGTCGGGGATGATCATCGAACGGCGGGACCAGGTCTTGATGACGTTCTTGGTGCCCTTTTCGTTTTCCCTGGCTACCTTCACAAAGAGGTGCTGGTCAACGAAAGGACCTTTTTTCAGGCTGCGTGGCATGTGTCCAGGCTCCTATCGCTTGTTCTTGCCAGTACGACGGCGACGCACAATAAGCTTGTCGCTCTCTTTGTTGGGGCGGCGGGTGCGGCCTTCACGCTTACCGTTCGGGTTGACGGGGTTACGACCACCGGAGGTCTTACCCTCACCACCACCGTGCGGGTGGTCAACCGGGTTCATGGCAACACCACGGACGGTCGGGCGAACGCCCTTCCACCGCATACGGCCGGCCTTGCCCCAGTTGATGTTCGACTGCTCGGCGTTGCCGACCTCGCCGACGGTTGCGCGGCAGCGCACGTCAACGTTGCGGATTTCGCCGGAGGGCAGACGCAGCTGGGCGAAGCGGCCTTCCTTGGCAACAAGCTGGATGGATGCGCCGGCGGAGCGGCCCATCTTGGCGCCCCCGCCCGGACGCAGTTCAACTGCGTGGACAACGGTACCCACCGGGATGTTGAGCAGGGGCAGGTTGTTACCGGGCTTGATGTCAGCACCGGCACCTGCCTCCACAACGTCACCCTGGGAGAGCTTGTTGGGGGCGATGATGTAACGCTTGGTGCCATCAACGTAGTGCAGGAGGGCGATGCGGGCGGTACGGTTCGGATCGTACTCGATCTCGGCAACGCGGGCGTTGACGCCGTCCTTGTCGTGGCGACGGAAGTCGATCAGACGGTACTGGCGCTTGTGGCCACCACCCTTGTGACGGGTGGTGATCTTACCGGTGTTGTTACGGCCGCCCTTCTTGGGCAGCGGACGTACCAACGACTTTTCCGGCGTCGACCGCGTGATTTCGATAAAGTCCGCTACGCTCGAGCCACGACGGCCCGGGGTAGTCGGCTTGTATTTACGGATTCCCATAATTTATTTCCTCGTTAAAGTGGTCTCCGCTACGAGAGCGGACCGCCGAAGATGTCGATGGTGCCTTCTTTGAGGGTGACAATCGCACGCTTGGTGTTCTTGCGGGTACCCCATCCGAATTTGGTGCGCTTGCGCTTACCGGCACGGTTGATGGTGTTGATCGATTCGACCTTGACGGAGAAGATCTTCTCCACGGCCAGCTTGATCTCGGTCTTGTTCGAACGGGGGTCCACCAGGAAGGTGTACTTGCCCTCGTCGATCAGGCCGTAGCTCTTTTCCGACACGACGGGTGCAAGCACGACGTCGCGGGGATCCTTGATGGTGGCTGCACTCACTTGGCATCCTCCTCGTTCTTAGCTGCCTTAGCGGCAACGAATGCGTCGTAAGCAGCCTTGGTGAAGACAACGTCATCAGAGACGAGAACGTCGTAGGTGTTCAGCTGGTCTGCGTACAGAACGTGAACGCCGGCGAGGTTGCGCACGGACAGTGCAGCCACGTCGTTGTCGCGCTCGATGACGACCAGCAGGTTCTTGCGCTCGGAAACACCCTTCAGGGTCGCCAGAGCGGTCTTGGCGGACGGCTTCTCGCCGGCCACCAGCTCGGAGACAACGTGGATGCGGCCGTTGCGGGCCCGGTCAGACAGTGCGCCGCGCAGTGCAGCAGCAATCATCTTCTTGGGGGTGCGCTGGCTGTAGTCACGCGGGGTGGGACCGTGGACAATGCCACCGCCGGTCATGTGCGGAGCACGGATGGAACCCTGACGGGCGCGGCCGGTGCCCTTCTGCTTGAACGGCTTGCGTCCTGCACCGGAAACTTCAGCGCGGGTCTTGGTCTTGTGGGTACCCTGGCGAGCAGCAGCGAGCTGGGCAACGACAACCTGGTGCAGCAGCGGCACGTTGGTCTGGACGTCGAAGATCTCTGCAGGCAGGTCAACCTGGACAGTGTTAGCCATTGAACTAGGCTCCCTTCACGGCGGTACGTACGAAGACGACCTGGCCGCGGGCACCGGGAACGGCACCCTTGATCAGGAGCAGCGACTTCTCGACGTCAACCGCGTGAACGGTGAGGTTCAGCGTGGTGTGACGAACGGCGCCCATGCGGCCGGCCATTCTCATGCCCTTGAAGACGCGGCTCGGGGTGGATGCGCCACCGATTGAACCGGGCTTACGGTGGTTCTTGTGGGCACCGTGGGAAGCGCCAACACCGGAGAAGCCGTGACGCTTCATAACACCGGCGAAGCCCTTACCCTTGGTGGTGCCGATGACGTCGATCTTCTGGCCGGCCTCGAAGAGCTCCACGGAGAGCTCCTGGCCCAGCTCGTACTCAGCAGCATCTGCGGTACGGAGTTCGACGACGTGGCGGCGAGGCGTGACGCCTGCCTTTTCAAAGTGACCAGCCAGCGGCTTGGTGACCTTGCGGGGATCGATCTGGCCGTAGCCGATCTGAACGGCGACGTAGCCATCGGTCTCAGCGTTGCGCAGCTGGGTGATGACGTTCGAGTCTGCCTGGACCACAGTGACGGGGATGAGCTTGTTGTTCTCGTCCCAGACCTGGGTCATGCCGAGCTTCGTGCCCAGCAGGCCCTTTACGTTACGGGTTGCGGTCATAGTTTCTCAGCACCTCCCTACAGCTTGATTTCGATGTTCACGTCGGCCGGCAGGTCGAGACGCATGAGCGAGTCAACAGCCTTCGGCGTGGGATCGATGATGTCGATAAGACGCTTGTGCGTGCGCATTTCAAAGTGCTCGCGGCTGTCCTTGTACTTGTGCGGAGAGCGGATGACGCAGTACACGTTCTTCTCCGTGGGCAGCGGCACGGGGCCCACTACCGTTGCGCCTGCGCGCGTGACCGTCTCAACGATCTTCCGTGCTGAAACGTCAATGACCTCGTGGTCGTATGACTTCAGCCGGATGCGGATTTTTTGTCCCGCCATGTCGCCTGACTCTCTTTCAGTCTGTGCTTCCCCTGATTAGGGCTGCCCTGTTCACTTACTCGTTGTATGGCTGCCGAAGCATTTGAGGTCGTAACCACCATCCGCCGCACAAACTGAATCCGGATAAATCCGGGTTCCTCACCTTGCCGGCGCAACCGACCCCCGCGGTCGGGCGTGTCGCGCTCAACACGCATACAAATCCGCAAATCCATTGGGGTGGGTTATGTTTGGTCTTCAACTTGGACCCTGCACCCGGCATTATCCGGATCGGGACGCGAAGAAGCGCTTGAACAACTCATCTAGTATGCCGGAAATCGGCGGCAGATGCGAATCGGCGCTGGCAGGGGGCTTGTGCGGCCATTGCCGTGGCCGCTGCGCCGCTGGATGATAGGGGCATGACCCTGGAAGGCACTGAATCGGTGACGGAACTGGCCGGGCGCGTGCCGCCGTCGTTCACCCTGGGCGTCGCGGCGGCGGCGTTCCAGATAGAAGGAGCAGTCACAGCCGGCGGCCGGGGCCCATCAGGCTGGGATGCCTTTGCCGAGAAACCAGGTGCGATTGTTGGCGGGCACTCCCCCGCCGTCGCCTGCGACCACTATAACCGGCTGCCGGAGGACGTGGCCCTGCTGAAGGAGCTCGGCGTGGACTCCTACCGGTTCTCGTTGTCCTGGCCCCGCATCCAGCCTGACGGCCAAGGAAGCCTCAACAGCGAGGGCCTTGATTTCTACGACCGGCTGATCGACCAGCTCCTCGAGGCCGGCATCTCCCCGATGGCCACCCTTTACCACTGGGACACGCCGCTGCCGCTGGAGCACCGGGGCGGCTGGCTGCACCGGGATACCGCCGAACGGTTCGGTGAGTATGCGCGGGCAGCAGGAGAGCGGTTCGGCGACCGGGTGGCGCAGTGGGTGACCCTGAATGAGCCGGTTTCCGTGACCCTGAACGGCTACGCCCTGGGCGTGCATGCCCCTGGCCGGAAACTGATGTTCGACGCCCTTCCCTCGATCCACCACCAGCTTCTCGCCCACGGACTGGGCGTCCAGGCACTGCGGGCGGCCGGGGTGGCAGGCGGCATCGGCGTGACCAACCTGCACGCCCCCGTCCGGCCGGCCACCCGGAAACCCGGCGACAGGCTGGTGGCACACCTCTACGACCTGCTGATGAACAGGATCTACGCGGACCCCGTCCTGCTGGGGCGTTATCCGTCGCTGCCGCTGTATGCCCGGCCGTGGCTCCGCTCCATGGGCAGGATTTCGGATGCGGACCTGCGCACCATCCACCAGCCGTTGGACTTCTACGGGCTGAACTACTACTTCCCGGTCAAGGTGGCACTGGGCCCGGGCATAACCCCGATTCCGGCAGACACCCACCAGGAACTGGCCCGGCTGCCCTTCCATGAGGTGGGGTACCCGGACCACGGCAGCACGGGGTTCGGCTGGCCGGTGGCGCCAGAGTACCTCGGGACGCTGCTGGCGGAGATGCGCGACCGCTACGGCGACGCCCTTCCGCCGGTGTACATCACCGAAGGCGGGGCCAGCTTCCCGGAGCCTGACCGCGTCTCCGGAACGCTGGAGGACGACGACCGCGTGGGATACCTGGCATCGCACCTTCGTGCCGCACTGGATTCCACCGCACCTGGCGGCTCCGCAGAAGGCGTGGACCTGCGGGGCTACTACGTGTGGACGCTGATGGACAACTTCGAATGGGCCGCCGGCTATTCGCAGCGCTTTGGTTTGGTGCACGTCGACTTCGAGACGCTGGAGCGGACACCGAAGCGGTCCTTCTACTGGTACCAGGCGCTGTCCCGGGCCAGGAACGCCGGGGCCGCCTCTCGGAGCGCTGCAGCCGAATAGCTGCGCGCTTCAGCCGGACAGCCGCTTCAGCCGGACAGCCGCTTCAGCCGGACAGCCCAGGGCCGCCTGGTCAGGAATGCCCGAATACGGTGAGGAAGATCAGGACACAGTTCAGGCCGACGATTAGCGTGGCGCTGGTCCATCCCGCGACGCGCAGGGGCCGGGAGTCCGCATGGATTCCCATGATTTTCCGGTCGCCCGTCAGCCGGATCAGTGGCACCAGCGCGAACGGGATACCGAAGCTGAGGAGTACCTGGCTCAGTACCAGGGCCAGGGTTGGTTCGATGCCCGCTCCCAGCACCAGCAGCGCCGGAATCAGTGTGACGAGCCGGCGGGCGAGCAGCGGAACCCGCAGCTTCAGCAAGCCACCCATGATGGTTGCGCCGGCGTAGCATCCCACGGACGTGGAGGCCAGCCCGGATGCCAGCAGCCCGATGGCAAACACGACGCCGATGACGGGACCAAGTGCCGACGTGACGGCTGCGTGCGCCCCGGCGATGGTGTCGGTTCCTTCGACGCCGCGGAGGCTTGAGGCGGCGAGCAGCAGCATGGCGATGTTGACGACGCCGGCGAGCATGAGGGCGCCCGCGACGTCGAAGCGGGTGGCGCGGATCAGCCGGGTCCTGACTGCCGGGTCCTCCGCGAAACCGTGGCGGTCCCGGGCGAGGGCCGAATGCAGGTAGATGGCGTGCGGCATGACCGTGGCACCGAGCATGCTGGCGGCCAGCAGGACGGTGTCCGTGCCCTCGAACCGGGGCACGAGGCCGGCCAGGGCACTGCTTCCGTCAGGCGGGCTGACGAACAGGCCGCTGACGAAGCCCACGGCGATCACGCCGAGCAGGGTCAGGATGGCCAGTTCGAATGACTTCTGGCTGCGGTGGGACTGCAAAGTAAGCAACAGCATCGATGCGACGCCGATGATGACGCCACCGGTCAGCAAGGGCAGGCCGAACAGCAGATTGAGGGCAACAGCTCCGCCGATGACCTCGGCCATGTCCGTTGCGCCGGCAACGACTTCTGCCTGCACCCAGTAGGCGCGGCGGCCGCGGGTGCCCAGCCGCTTACCCAGGATCTCCGGCAGGCTCATCCCGGTGGCGAGCCCCAGCTTCGCGGACTGGTACTGCACCAGTACGGCCATGGCGTTGGCCGCGACCAGGACCCAGACGAGCAGGTAACCGAAGCTGGCCCCGGCGGTGAGGTTGGCTGCAACGTTGCCCGGATCCACATAGGCGATGGCCGCGACAAAGGCCGGTCCGAGCAGCAGGAGCCGGGACCAGACCCTGGAGGTGGCGGGGCGCGCCTGCATTGTTGAAACAGCCATCAGTGGTCCTCGTCGTTGGGGGGCGGTGATATGACGAGGATACCGTTAATTTAGGTGCACCGAAAAGTTTGTTGCAGGCTTACCGGCAGACGTGTGACCGGCCAGCGGTCTACATGTTTTTGTTGGCCCTGTTGATCCGCTTGGCACGGTCAATCTCGTGGCGGAAATACCTCCTGGTCCAGAACACCCCGGCCACTACGGCCACCGCGATAATCAGGAAAATCAGCCATCCCATGATGAGCTCCTCTCAGTGCTGCAACAGTATCAGGCGTGCTTAATGAAAAAACGGCCCCGCTGCTCAAAGCAGCGGGGCCGTTCTTCAGTTCAGCAAGTACTACTTGATGATCTTGGTAACGCGTCCCGAACCAACGGTGCGGCCGCCTTCGCGGATTGCGAAGCCGAGGCCCTCTTCCATAGCGATGGGCTGGATGAGCGCAACGGTCATCTCAGTGTTGTCGCCAGGCATAACCATTTCCGTGCCCTCGGGCAGGGTGATGACGCCGGTTACGTCCGTGGTACGGAAGTAGAACTGCGGGCGGTAGTTGGAGTAGAACGGGTTGTGACGTCCGCCTTCGTCCTTGGAGAGGATGTAGACGTTAGCCTCGAAGTCGGTGTGCGGGGTGATGGAACCCGGCTTGACGACAACCTGGCCACGCTCGACATCGTCGCGCTTCAGACCACGGAGCAGGAGGCCACAGTTCTCGCCGGCCCATGCTTCGTCGAGCTGCTTGTGGAACATCTCGATACCGGTAACCGTGGTCTTCTGGACCGGACGGATGCCGACGATCTCGACCTCAGAGTTGATGGCGAGGGTTCCACGCTCGGCGCGGCCCGTCACAACGGTGCCGCGGCCGGTGATGGTGAAGACGTCCTCGATCGGCATCAGGAACGGCTTGTCGCGGTCACGTACGGGGTCCGGAACGGACTCGTCGACAGCAGCCATCAGGTCCTCAACGGACTTGACCCACTCGGGGTCGCCTTCCAGGGCCTTCAGGCCGGAAACGCGAACGACCGGAGCGTTGTCGCCATCGAAGCCCTGCGAGCTCAGGAGCTCACGAACTTCCATTTCGACGAGGTCGAGGAGTTCCTCGTCCTCAACCATGTCAGCCTTGTTCAGCGCGACCAGCAGGTAGGGAACACCAACCTGGCGGGCGAGCAGAACGTGCTCGCGGGTCTGAGCCATCGGGCCGTCGGTAGCGGCAACCACGAGGATTGCGCCGTCCATCTGGGCAGCACCGGTGATCATGTTCTTGATGTAGTCAGCGTGGCCGGGGGCGTCAACGTGTGCGTAGTGACGCTTCTCGGTCTGGTACTCCACGTGGGAGATGTTGATGGTAATACCGCGCTGACGCTCTTCGGGTGCAGAGTCGATCGACGCGAAGTCACGCTTCTCGTTGAGATCCGGGTACTTGTCGTACAGCACCTTGGAAATGGCGGCCGTCAGCGTCGTCTTACCGTGGTCAACGTGACCAATGGTGCCGATGTTGACGTGCGGCTTAGTCCGCTCGAACTTTGCCTTTGCCACAGGTTCCTCCTAGAACGTTTTCAAATAACTTGCCCTCCAGCCGCGCTTGTCGCGGTAGAACTCAGGCAAGTCTACTTGGGGGCTTTGGTTTGGTGAAATTGCAGATTCAGGAACTAATACTAATCCCCTGAGCCTGTTCGTGCAGGGGCCGGACCGGCGTTGCCGGATGACTCCGACCGGCCGGCCGCCTGCACCGGGTGCGTTGGCCTGTGGAGGCCGGCACACCCGAGGTGTTCGCTTTGAAAGTCCTAAGGACTACTCGCCGCGGGACTTCTGGATGATCTCGTCGGCAACTGCCTTCGGGACCTCGGCGTAGCTGTTGAAGGTCATGGAGTACACAGCGCGGCCCTGGGTCTTGGAGCGCAGGTCGCCGATGTAGCCGAACATGCCGGACAGCGGCACGTGGGCACGGACAACCTTGACGCCGGCTGCATCTTCCATGGACTGCATCTGGCCACGGCGGGAGTTGAGGTCGCCGATAACGTCACCCATGTATTCCTCAGGGGTACGCACCTCGACATCCATCAGCGGTTCAAGCAGAACAGGGTTCGCCTTGCGCGCGGCTTCCTTGAAAGCCATGCGGCCGGCGATCTTGAACGCCATTTCCGAGGAGTCAACATCGTGGTAGGCGCCGTCAAGCAGCGTCGCCTTGATGCCGACAACAGGGTAGCCAGCCAGGACGCCGTCGTTCAGCGCATCCTGGATACCAGCGTCAACAGACGGGATGTATTCGCGCGGAACGCGGCCACCGGTGACCTTGTTCTCGAACTCGTACAGCTCGCCCTCGGCGGTGTCCAGCGGCTCGATGGCGATCTGGACCTTTGCGAACTGGCCCGAACCACCGGTCTGCTTCTTGTGCGTGTAGTCGTGCTTCTCGACGGCGCGCTTGATGGTTTCGCGGTAAGCAACCTGCGGCTTGCCAACGTTGGCTTCGACCTTGAACTCGCGGCGCATGCGGTCCACCAGGATGTCCAGGTGGAGCTCGCCCATGCCGGCGATGATGGTCTGGCCGGTGTCTTCGTTGAGGGACACCTGGAAGGTGGGGTCCTCAGCGGAGAGCTTCTGGATGGCCGTGGAGAGCTTCTCCTGGTCACCCTTGGTGTTCGGCTCGATGGCCACGGAGATCACGGGCTCGGGGAAGCTCATGGACTCCAGGACGATCTGGTTGTTCGAGTCGCACAGGGTGTCACCGGTGGTGGTGTCCTTCAGGCCGATCGCTGCATAGATGTGGCCAGCGGTGGCTGCCTCAACCGGCATTTCCTTGTTGGCGTGCATCTGGAACAGCTTGCCGATGCGCTCACGCTTGCCCTTGGTGGAGTTGACCACCTGGGCGCCGGACTCGACGTGGCCGGAGTACACGCGGATGAAGGTCAGCTGGCCGAAGAAGGGGTGGGCCGCAATCTTGAATGCCAGGGCCGAGAACGGCTCGTCGGCGGAAGGCTTGCGGGTCAGTTCCTTCTCTTCGTCCTTGGGATCGTGGCCGATCATCGGGGGAACGTCGAGCGGGTTCGGCAGGTAGTCCACCACAGCGTCAAGCATCGGCTGGACACCGCGGTTCTTGAAGGCGGAGCCACAGAACACGGGGTACAGCTCGGAGTTGATGGTCATCTTGCGGATGCCGGCCTTGAGCTCGTCGATGCTGAGCTCTTCGCCTTCGAGGTACTTCTCCATGAGTTCCTCGGAGGACTCGGCAACGGTCTCAACGAGCGCTGCACGGTACTCTTCGGCCTTCGCCTGGAGATCTGCGGGGATCTCCTGGATTTCGTACTTGGCACCCATGGTCACGTCGCCCTTGGCGTCGCCCGGCCAAACCAGGGCACGCATGTAAAGCAGGTCGACGACGCCGATGAAGTCGTTCTCGGCACCGATGGGCAGCTGCATGACCAGCGGCTTGGCACCGAGGCGGCTGATGATGGTGTCTACGGTGAAGTAGAAGTCAGCACCCAGCTTGTCCATCTTGTTGACGAAGCAGATACGCGGAACGTTGTACTTGTCAGCCTGGCGCCACACGGTCTCGGACTGCGGCTCAACGCCTTCCTTGCCATCGAAGACGGCAACTGCACCGTCGAGGACGCGCAGGGAGCGCTCAACCTCAACCGTGAAGTCCACGTGGCCGGGGGTGTCGATGATGTTGATCTGGTTGTTTTCCCAGAAACAGGTCACGGCGGCAGACGTGATGGTGATGCCGCGTTCCTTTTCCTGTTCCATCCAGTCGGTGGTCGAAGCGCCGTCGTGCGTTTCGCCGATCTTGTGGTTCACACCCGTGTAGAACAGGATGCGCTCGGTGGTGGTGGTCTTGCCGGCATCGATGTGGGCCATGATGCCGATGTTGCGGACCTTACTAAGGTCGGTAAGCACGTCCTGTGCCACGGGGTCTCCTTTTGGGATGGACTACACGTTCGCCGCCGGCTCGGTTGAGCCGGCGGCGTCCGGGAGTATTACCAGCGGTAGTGTGCGAAGGCCTTGTTGGACTCGGCCATCTTGTGGGTGTCTTCGCGACGCTTCACAGCGGCACCGAGACCGTTGGACGCATCCAGGATTTCGTTCTGGAGGCGCTCGGTCATCGTCTTTTCGCGGCGGGCCTTGGAGTAGCCAACCAGCCAGCGCAGGGCGAGGGCGGTGGAGCGGCCCGGCTTGACCTCAACCGGAACCTGGTAGGTGGCGCCACCGACGCGGCGGCTGCGGACCTCAAGCGAAGGCTTGACGTTGTCCATGGCCTTCTTCAGGGCTGCAACGGGGTCGCCGCCGGACTTGGCGCGTGCGCCTTCGAGTGCACCATAGACGATGCGCTCGGCCGTGGACTTCTTGCCGTCAACGAGCACCTTGTTGATGAGCTGGGTTACCAGCGGGGAACCGTAAACCGGATCCGAAACGAGCGGCCGCTTGGGGGCCGGACCCTTGCGAGGCATATTACTTCTTCTCCATCTTTGCGCCGTAGCGGCTGCGGGCCTGCTTACGGTTCTTCACACCCTGGGTATCGAGGGCGCCACGGACGATCTTGTAGCGGACACCCGGGAGGTCCTTCACACGACCACCGCGAACGAGCACAATGGAGTGCTCCTGCAGGTTGTGGCCAACACCGGGGATGTAGGCGGTAACTTCCACGCCGCCGTTGAGGCGCACACGTGCCACCTTACGCAGAGCCGAGTTCGGCTTCTTCGGGGTGGTGGTGTAGACGCGGGTGCAGACACCGCGGCGCATGGGGCTGCCCTTAAGCGCGGGAGCCTTGGTCTTTGAGACCTTAGGCGTGCGGCCCTTGCGGACCAGCTGGTTAATCGTAGGCACTCTCGTGTTCTCCGTTTTATCCGGAGTGGCTGTTTCCGGCCACTCTCCTGTTGCGTTGCCCCGCCGCCCGGGCCTTGAAGAAGCTCTCCAGGGCGGCGAAGGCGAAGCCTTAATAGTCGGATCGCATGCCGGGGCGAAACGCACATTCCTGACGTTCCCTAGGCATGCAAAAATGTGGCATACGTTGCACAAGAACCCTGCAAACCGGAAACGTCGCTCTGGTCCAGCCTTTCAGCTGATACCGGCGCACTCATCCACTGCCACAATAACAATTGGTAACCAGTCTAGCATGGACGGGCTCCAGGCCTTAATCGAGGCTTCTCCCCCGATCTTAAACGGGGATGGTCCCCCACCTTGCGGTGCGGGACCATCCCTTGGTCAGGCTCTGGCCGGGTTGGTTACCGGAAGTCGTTGCCCAGGTCGTAGTCATCCAGCGGGATGGCGTGGAACTCGGGAGCTCCGTCACCACCCAGGGTGTCGTACGAGAAGTCACTGAATGCGCTGGGGCCGGTGAACAGGTTGGCCTTTGCTTCCTCAGTGGGCTCCACGGTGACCTCGGTGTAGCGCGGGAGGCCCGTGCCGGCCGGGATCAGCTTACCGATGATGACGTTTTCCTTCAGGCCCAGCAGCGGATCGCTCTTGCCTTCCATGGCCGCCTGCGTCAGGACGCGGGTGGTCTCCTGGAAGGAGGCTGCGGACAGCCAGGACTCGGTGGCCAGCGACGCCTTGGTGATGCCCATGAGCTCAGGACGTCCGGAAGCCGGTGTCTTGCCCTCGGACACAACGCGGCGGTTGGCTTCCTCGAACCGGCTGCGTTCGGCGAGCTCGCCGGGCAGCAGGTCCGATTCGCCGGACTCGATGACCGTGACGCGGCGCAGCATCTGGCGGACGATAACCTCGACGTGCTTGTCGTGGATACCGATGCCCTGGCTGCGGTACACGCCCTGGACCTCGTCCACCAGGAACTTCTGTGCCGCACGCGGACCCATGATGCGCAGGACCTGCTTGGGATCGACCGGGCCGTTGATGAGCTTCTGGCCTACGGTGACGTGGTCGCCGTCTTCGATCAGCAGGCGTGAACGCCGCAGGACCGGGTAGGCGATCTCTTCCGATCCGTCATCCGGGGTGATGACCAGGCGCATCTGGCGCTCGGACTCTTCGATGGTGATGCGGCCGGCTGCTTCAGCAATCGGGGCAACACCCTTCGGAGTACGGGCCTCGAAGAGCTCCTGGATACGGGGCAGACCCTGGGTGATGTCGTCGCCACCGCCGGCGGAGACAGCACCACCGGTGTGGAACGTACGCATGGTCAGCTGGGTACCGGGCTCACCGATGGACTGTGCGGCGATGATACCCACGGCCTCGCCGATGTCCACGGTCTTGCCGGTGGCCAGCGAACGGCCGTAGCACAGGGCGCAGGTGCCGACGCTGGACTCACAGGTGAGTACGGAGCGGACCTTGACCTCGGTGATGCCTGCCTTGAAGAGCTCATCGATGACGACATCGCCGCAGTCGGTGCCGGCGGCCGCGAGGACGTTGCCCTCGGAGTCCACGACGTCGACAGCCAGCGTACGTGCGTAGGCGCTGTTCTCGACGTTCTCGTCCAGGACGAGCTCACCGTTGGAGTCGGCGACGGCGATCGGCGTAACGAGGCCGCGTTCGGTGCCGCAGTCCTCTTCACGGACGATGACGTCCTGCGAGACGTCCACCAGACGACGGGTCAGGTAACCCGAGTTGGCGGTACGCAGAGCGGTGTCGGCCAGACCCTTACGGGCACCGTGCGTGGCGATGAAGTATTCCAGCACCGACAGGCCCTCGCGGTAGGAGGACTTGATGGGGCGCGGGATGATCTCACCCTTCGGGTTGGCCACGAGGCCACGGATACCCGCGATCTGGCGGACCTGCATCCAGTTACCACGTGCACCGGAGGACACCATGCGGTTGATCGTGTTCATCGGGGACAGGCTCTCGCGCATCACTGAGGCGATGTCGTTGGTGGCCTTGTTCCAGATCTCGATCAGTTCCTGGCGGCGCTCGTCGTCGTCGATCAGGCCCTTGTCGTACTGGCCCTGGATCTTGGCGGCGCGCTCTTCGTACCCGGCAAGGATTTCCGGCTTGGCGGCCGGAACCTCGATGTCGGAGATGGCGACCGTGACGCCCGAGCGGGTGGCCCAGTAGAAACCGGCATCCTTCAGGTTGTCCAGCGTGGCAGCGGTGACGACCTTCGGGTAGCGCTCGGCGAGGTCGTTGACGATGCGGGACAGTTCGCCCTTGTCGGCTACGGCCTCAACCCACGGGTAGTCCTCGGGCAGGGTCTCGTTGAAGAGGACCTGGCCCAGGGAGGTCTGGACGAGCGCGGGCTGACCCGGCTCCCAGCCTTCCGGAGCTTCCCAGCCGGCGTACGGAACGAAGCCTTCGAGGCGGATCTTGACCTGCGAGTTCAAGTGCAGCTCGCGGGCATCGAACGCCATGATGGCTTCCGAAACCGAACCGAAGATACGGCCCTCACCAGCTGAACCCTTGCGCTTGGTGGTCAGGTGGTAGAGGCCGATGATCATATCCTGCGACGGCAGGGTGACCGGGCGTCCGTCAGACGGCTTCAGGATGTTGTTCGAGGACAGCATCAGGATGCGGGCCTCAGCCTGGGCCTCGGGGCTCAGCGGCAGGTGGACTGCCATCTGGTCGCCGTCGAAGTCGGCGTTGAAGGCGCCACAAACCAGCGGGTGCAGCTGGATTGCCTTGCCTTCAACAAGCTGCGGCTCGAACGCCTGGATGCCCAGGCGGTGCAGGGTAGGTGCACGGTTGAGCAGCACCGGGTGTTCGGTGATGATCTCTTCGAGCACGTCCCACACCTGAGGGCGGTAACGCTCCACCATCCGCTTGGCCGACTTGATGTTCTGAGCGTGGTTGAGGTCAACCAGGCGCTTCATCACGAACGGCTTGAAGAGCTCCAGGGCCATCTGCTTGGGCAGGCCGCACTGGTGCAGCTTCAGCTGCGGGCCGACGACGATGACCGAACGGCCGGAGTAGTCGACGCGCTTGCCGAGGAGGTTCTGGCGGAAACGGCCCTGCTTGCCCTTGAGCATGTCGCTCAGGGACTTCAGCGGACGGTTGCCCGGACCGGTGACAGGACGGCCGCGGCGGCCGTTGTCGAAGAGGCTGTCAACAGCTTCCTGAAGCATGCGCTTCTCGTTGTTGACGATGATCTCCGGAGCACCCAGGTCAAGCAGGCGCTTGAGGCGGTTGTTGCGGTTGATCACGCGGCGGTACAGGTCGTTGAGGTCGGAGGTCGCGAAGCGGCCACCGTCCAGCTGGACCATGGGGCGCAGTTCCGGCGGGATCACCGGGACGGCGTCGAGGACCATGCCGAGCGGGCTGTTGTTGGTGGTCAGGAATGCGTTGACCACCTTCAGGCGCTTGAGGGCGCGGGTCTTGCGCTGGCCCTTGCCGTTGGCAATGACGTCGCGCAGGGCTTCGGACTCTGCCTGCATGTCGAAGTTCTCAAGGCGCTTCTTGATGGCTTCGGCACCCATGGAGCCTTCGAAGTACATGCCGTAACGGTCACGCAGCTCGCGGTACAGGCCTTCGTCACCTTCGAGGTCGGCGACCTTCAGGTTCTTGAAACGGTCCCAGACCTGCTCGAGGCGCTCGATGTCGGCATCGGCACGCTTGCGCACGTTGGCCATCTGGCGGTCGGCGGAGTCGCGGGCCTTCTTCTTGTCGGCAGCCTTGGCGCCTTCGCCCTCGAGGCGTGCGATTTCGCCTTCGAGGTCGCGGGCGATCGCGGCGATGTCGGCGTCGCGGTTGTCGATCAGCTGCTTCTTCTCGATGTCGTGCTCAACCTGCAGGTTGGGCAGTTCCTCGTGGCGGGCAGCCTCGTCGACGCTGGTGATCATGTAGGCGGCGAAGTAGATGACCTTCTCGAGGTCCTTCGGTGCCAGGTCAAGGAGGTAGCCCAGGCGGGACGGAACACCCTTGAAGTACCAGATGTGCGTGACGGGAGCGGCGAGCTCGATGTGGCCCATGCGCTCACGGCGGACCTTGGCGCGGGTGACCTCGACGCCGCACCGCTCACAGATGATGCCCTTGAAGCGCACGCGCTTGTACTTGCCGCAGTAGCATTCCCAGTCGCGGGACGGGCCGAAGATCTTCTCGCAGAAGAGGCCGTCCTTCTCGGGCTTGAGCGTGCGGTAGTTGATGGTTTCCGGCTTCTTAACCTCGCCGTACGACCAGCCGCGGATGTCTTCCGCGGTGGCGAGGCCGATCTGCATGAGGCCGAAGGAGGATTCGCTGGACATATGGTCCCTGTTCTCTCTTGTTCTCTAAATTCTGAAGTCTTGGGTGCGGGATGAGGAAGGAGGACGACGGCGGGCGCGGCCCGCCGTCGTCGGACTCCTTAGACCTCTTCTACGGAGCTGGGCTCTGCGCGAGACAGATCGATGCCCAGTTCCTCCGCAGCCGTGAAGACTGCGTCATCAGAGTCACGCATTTCAATTGTGGTTCCGTCCGTGGAAAGCACTTCCACGTTCAGGCACAGCGACTGCATTTCCTTGATCAAGACCTTGAAGGATTCGGGAACGCCCGGCTCGGGGATGTTCTCGCCCTTGACGATCGCTTCGTAGACCTTCACGCGGCCGTGGATGTCGTCAGACTTAATCGTGAGAAGTTCCTGGAGCGTGTAGGCGGCGCCGTAAGCTTCGAGCGCCCACACTTCCATTTCACCGAAGCGCTGGCCACCGAACTGCGCCTTACCACCCAGCGGCTGCTGCGTGATCATGGAGTAGGGACCGGTGGAGCGTGCGTGGATCTTGTCGTCCACCAGGTGGTGGAGCTTCAGGATGTACATGTAGCCGACCGAGATCGGATCCGGGAACGGCTCGCCGGAGCGGCCGTCAAACAGGCGGGTCTTGCCGGAGGAGTTGATCAGGCGGTCACCGTCGCGGGTCACGTTGGTGGAGTCCAGCAGGCCCGTGATTTCCTCTTCGCGGGCACCGTCGAACACCGGCGTGGCAACAGTGGTGGGACCACTCTCGCGCGGCAGGTTCGGCAGCTGCTTGACCCACTCGGGCTCGCCTTCGATCTTCCAACCGGTCTTGGCGACCCAGCCGAGGTGCGTTTCGAGCACCTGGCCCACGTTCATACGACCCGGAACACCCAGCGGGTTCAGGACGATGTCAACGGGGGTGCCGTCGGCAAGGAAGGGCATGTCCTCGACGGGGAGGATCTTGGAGATAACACCCTTGTTGCCGTGGCGGCCGGCGAGCTTGTCGCCGTCGGTGATCTTGCGCTTGGCAGCCACGTAGACGCGGACCAGCTGGTTGACGCCCGGGGGCAGCTCGTCGTCGTTGTCGCGGTCGAAGACGCGCACGCCGATGACCGTGCCGGACTCGCCGTGGGGAACCTTCAGGGAGGTGTCACGGACTTCGCGGGACTTCTCGCCGAAGATGGCGCGCAGCAGGCGCTCTTCCGGGGTCAGTTCGGTTTCACCCTTCGGGGTGACCTTTCCGACTAGGATGTCCCCTGCTTCAACCTCGGCACCGATGTGGATGATGCCGCGCTCGTCCAGCCCTGCGAGGACTTCCTCGGACACGTTGGGGATGTCACGGGTGATTTCCTCGGCACCAAGCTTGGTGTCGCGGGCATCGATCTCGTGCTCCTCGATGTGGATGGAGGAAAGGACGTCCTCGGCAACGATGCGCTGCGAGAGGATGATGGCGTCCTCGAAGTTGTGGCCTTCCCATGACATGAATGCCACGAGCAGGTTCTTGCCCAGTGCGAGTTCGCCCTGGTCCGTTGCCGGTCCGTCGGCGATGATGCCGCCAACTTCCAGGCGCTGGCCTTCGTTCACCAGGACGCGGTGGTTGTAGCAGTTGCCCTGGTTGGAGCGGGCGAACTTGTTGATGCGGTAGTTGGTCTCGGTGCCGTCGTCGTTGAGCATGATGACGAGCTCGGCGGAAACCTCGGTGACCACGCCGGCCTTCTTCGCGATGACAACGTCACCGGCGTCGACGGCGGCGGCGCGCTCCATGCCGGTACCCACGAACGGGGCTTCGGAACGGACCAGCGGCACAGCCTGGCGCTGCATGTTGGCACCCATGAGTGCGCGGTTGGCGTCGTCGTGCTCCAGGAACGGGATCAGGGCGGTTGCCACGGACACCATCTGGCGCGGGGAAACGTCCATGAACTCGACGTCCTCGGCCGGAACCAGGACGGGCTCGCCCCCACCACCGCGGGCACGCACCAGGACGGTGTCTTCGGCGAACTTGTTGTTCTCGTCCAGCGGCGCGTTGGCCTGGGCGATCAGCACCTCGGCCTCGTCGTCGGCCGTCAGGTACTGGACGTCGTCGGAAACGACGCCGTCCTTGACCAGGCGGTACGGAGTCTCAATGAAGCCGAACGGGTTGATGCGTCCGTAGGATGCCAGCGAACCGATCAGGCCGATGTTCGGGCCTTCAGGGGTTTCGATGGGGCACATACGTCCGTAGTGGGACGGGTGCACGTCACGGACTTCCATGCCGGCACGGTCACGGGACAGACCACCGGGGCCAAGGGCCGACAGGCGGCGCTTGTGGGTCAGGCCCGAGAGCGGGTTGTTCTGGTCCATGAACTGCGACAGCTGGGAGGTTCCGAAGAACTCCTTGATGGCAGCAACAACCGGGCGGATGTTGATCAGGGTCTGCGGCGTGATGGCCTCGACGTCCTGGGTGGTCATCCGCTCGCGGACAACGCGCTCCATGCGGGACAGGCCGGTGCGGACCTGGTTCTCGATGAGCTCGCCGACGGCGCGGATGCGGCGGTTGCCGAAGTGGTCGATGTCGTCGATCTCGACGCGCAGGTCCACTTCCTGGCCATCGCGGGTGCCCTTGATGGTCTTCTCGCCGGCGTGCAGCGCGACGAGGAACTTGATCATGGCAACGATGTCTTCAACGTGCAGGACAGAGGCTTCCTTATCGCCAAGGGAGCGGTCGATGCCCAGCTTGCGGTTGATCTTGTAGCGGCCAACCTTGGCCAGATCGTAGCGCTTGGAGTTGAAGTACAGGTTGTCCAGCAGGGACTGGGCAGCCTCGACGGTGGGCGGCTCGCCCGGACGCAGCTTGCGGTAGATGTCCAGCAGGGCGTCTTCGCGGGTTTCGGTGGCGTCCTTCTCCAGGGTTGCCCGCATGGAGTCGTACTGGCCGAACTCTTCGAGGATCTGGCCTTCGGTCCAGCCAAGGGCCTTCAGCAGGACGGTGACGGACTGCTTGCGCTTGCGGTCGAGGCGGACGCCAACCTGGTCGCGCTTGTCGATCTCGAGCTCGAACCAGGCACCGCGGGACGGGATGATCTTGGCGGTGAAGATGTCCTTGTCGCTGGTCTTGTCAGCGGCGCGCTCGAAGTAGGCGCCCGGCGAACGGACCAGCTGGGAGACGACGACACGCTCGGTGCCGTTGACGACGAAGGTGCCCTTCTCGGTCATCAGCGGGAAGTCACCCATGAACACGGTCTGCTGCTTGATTTCGCCCGTGTTGTTGTTCATGAACTCGGCCTTGACGTACAGCGGAGCCGAGTACGTTGCGTCCCGGTCCTTGCACTCGGCCATGGTGTACTTGGGGTCGGCGAACTCCGGATCGGAGAAGCTCAGGGACATGGTGCCCTGGAAATCCTCGATTGGGGAGATCTCTTCGAAGATGTCCGACAGGCCGGACGTGGTGGCGACGCTGAGATCGTTTTCTTCGACAGCCTTTGCCACGCGTGCCTGCCAGCGCTCATTGCCGACCAGCCAGTCAAAGCTGTCCGTCTGCAGGGCAAGCAGATTCGGAACGTCAAGAGGTTCGTGAATCTTTGCGAATGAGAGCCGGCGAGTGGCACCATCAGTGCTGTCGGCGGTGTTAGCGGTTTCGTTATTAGAGGTGCTCGAGGCGACCAAGAGGGATCCTTCCACAGACCTTCAGGCGTTTTCAGATCTCCCCCGCTGTGCACCCTGCGAAGTGACTCCGCAGCGCTACCATCCGGTTCCGCTATATGACCCGGGGCCCGAACTGGCTTTGCTGTGACGTTGTCACGGCACGTTGATAGCCAGCTGCCAGGCAAAGCCCACCGCTATATGAAGGCTGAAGGTAAACAGGGAAGACGCAAATATCTACGATACGGCAAAACAACCTACGTGTCTACCCCACATCGGCCCGGATTGCAAGCACTGGTTTTGCGGGCTGCTCCCGGAGGGCCGCTACAGCCGCAGTGTGACACCCTCCGAGGTACACGCTGCGGAGTTCGCGAAGACGGCGTCCCTGACGGCATCACGGGATTCCTGTGCCGGCGTGCCGCCGGACTCGGCGGCCGAGGAGTGGTCGATGGCAAGAAGGCTAAGGGAGGCAAACAGGCCCTGGAGGTCGCCTGCTACGGTGTCCTTGGCATCCTGGGCCTTGAGGTACACGTCCTCGTAGCCTTTGGCATCCGTGGGCGAAACGGCGGCATAGTCCGCTACCAGCCGATTGAACAGCTCGCAGGCTTCCCTGGTTCCGGCTGCCTCTGCACTGGCACGGGACGTGGCTGGGCTGCTGCTTTCGGCAACAGGGGACGGGGCCGCCGGCTGGGAGGATTCCGCCGGGACCGGGGCAGACACGGAACAACCCGTCAGTGCGGCGATGGCGGCAACAGCCGCCGCGGCAATGCTTGTCTTCATCCCTGTGCTCCGTCCGTCAAGGCTGCGGACCTGGCGTCCCCCTGCAAATGCTTCCGCCGTCCACCCTACGCAAGCCGCCGCCGTCGCGCACACCGCCGGCGATGGGGACCTCTCCCCCACCGCGCCGCAGGCCGGAATGCCGCCGGCCGCCCAGGCGTTTGAATAGATGGGTGACCAGGGTCACGATAGCCTTGGTGGCTTACACCGGAACCAAGCGAAAGAGATAACCATGGGCAACTCTCCTGACAGCAGCGACGTTGTCATCCTCGGGGCTGCGCGCACCCCGCAGGGCCGCATCAACGGGCAGCTGGCGAGCCTGACGGCGGTGGACCTCGGGGCCCACGCAATCAAGGCTGCGCTGGCAGCCAGCGGTGTCGACGCCGCCGACGTCGAAACCGTGATCATGGGCCAGGTCCTCCAGGCCGGCGCCGGCCAGAACCCGGCGCGGCAGAGCTCCATCGGGGCCGGCATCGGATGGAACGTGCCAGCGGTGACGGTGAACAAGGTGTGCCTCTCGGGGCTGACCGCCGTGATCGACGCGGCGCGGATGATCCGTGCCGGCGAAATATCGGTGGCGGTCGCGGGCGGCCAGGAATCGATGACCCGCGCTCCACACCTGCTGCCCGGATCCCGGCAGGGCTGGACCTACGGGACCATTCAGGCGCTGGACGCCGCCGCGCACGACGGGCTCACCGACGCCTTCGACGGCGAGTCCATGGGCCTGTCCACCGAAACACGCAACCTCGCGCTGGGCATAGACCGGACTTCGCAGGACAACGTCGCGGCACAGTCGCACCAGCGGGCGGCGCTCGCGGCGAAGAACGGAACCTTCGACGGCGAGATCGCACCGATCAGCGTCAAGCAGCGGAAGGGCGACCCCGTGGTGGTGGACACCGACGAGGGCGTCCGGCCCAACACCTCGGTGGATTCCCTGGCTGGTCTGCGGGCGGCTTTCGTCACCGACGGCACCATCACGGCAGGCAATTCGTCTCCGCTGTCCGATGGCGCCGCCGCCTTGGTCCTCGCTTCCCGTGGATACGCCGAGGAACACGGGCTGGACTACCTCGCAGTGGTCGGCAAGCCCGGCCAGGTGGCGGGCCCGGACAACTCCCTGCATTCCCAGCCTTCCAACGCCATCATGGACGCGCTGGCAAAGGCCGGCTGGGCCACGGGCGACCTCGACTTCATCGAGATCAATGAGGCGTTCGGGTCGGTGGCGGTCCAGTCCCTCAAGGACCTGGACTACCCCCTGGAGAAGTGCAACATCCATGGCGGGGCCATTGCGCTGGGCCACCCTATCGGCGCCTCCGGTGCCCGGCTCGCAGCCCATGCCGCCCATGAACTGAAGCGCCGCGGAACGGGCAAGGCGGCCGTGTCCCTGTGCGGCGGCGGCGGCCAGGGCGAAGCCCTCCTGCTGTACCGCGACTGATGGCGGGCACATCCGCAAATGGGACGGACGGCGTCGGACAGGAACGCTTCCTGGCCGACGCCGCGGCGCGCGGCCTGCGTGTGGATGTGGTGGAACGTCCGCCTGCGAAGAGCCTCGAGGAGGCGGCCGGCATCCTGGGCATCAGCCCCGCGGACATCGTCAAGTCCCTGGTGGTCAAGCACAAGGACGGAACGTTCCTGTTCGCCCTGGTGCCCGGGGACCGGCAGATCTCCTGGCCCAAGCTGCGGGCCCTGCTGGGAGTCAACAAACTGTCCCTGCCGCCGGCCGATGTGGCACTTGAGGCAACCGGTTATGAGCGGGGCACCATTACCCCGCTCGGGAGCACCACCGCGTGGCCGGTTTATGCCGACGCCACCATAGCGGGGCGCCGGGTCTCCATGGGCGCCGGGGCCCACGGCTACAGCGCGTTCGTGGACGCTGATGCCCTGACCAGTGCGCTGGACGCCGTCGTCGCGGATATTTCGGACCCGGCCTGAAACGCAGGAAACCCCGCCCACGAACGTGGACGGGGTTTCCTGCGGAAAAGGCGTTGTTACTTGAGGGTAACGGTGGCGCCTGCAGCCTCGAGCTGCTCCTTGGCCTTCTCGGCAGCTTCCTTGTTGGCGCCTTCGAGGACAGCCTTGGGGGCACCGTCAACCAGGTCCTTGGCTTCCTTGAGGCCGAGGGAGGTGATGGCGCGAACTTCCTTGATGACTGCGATCTTCTTGTCGCCGGCAGCTTCGAGGATGACGTCGAAGTCGGTCTTCTCTTCAGCCTCTTCAGCAGCGCCACCGGCAGCGGGGCCGGCAACAGCTACAGCAGCAGCGGTAACTTCGAAGGTCTCTTCGAAGAGCTTGACGAACTCGGAGAGCTCGATGATGGTCAGTTCCTTGAAAGCTTCAATGAGCTCTTCGTTGCTGAGCTTCGCCATGGTAGGCGTCCTTCCTGTTGTTGGCGTCCGAACGGCGTGAAGCCGAACAGGCACCGGAGTCTGGTGGGGTAAAGAGAATTAGTTCTCTTCGGCAGCGGGAGCTTCGGCGGGTGCTTCAGCTTCAGCGGCAGGAGCTTCTTCAGCGGCGGGCGCTTCGGCAGCTGCCGGTGCACCGTTCTCTTCTTCAAGCTTGAGGCGCAGCGCGTCGATGATGCGTGCAGCTGCGGCGGCGGGTGCCTTGAGGACGCCTGCAACCTTGGCGAGCTGCAGCTCGCGGGACTCGAGGGCAGCCAGTGCGGCAACCTCGCTGGCGTCCAGTGCCTTGCCCTCGAAGTAACCGGTCTTGATGACCAGCTGCTTGTTGGCCTTGGCAAAATCCGTCAGGCTCTTGGCAGCGGCAACTGCGTCACCCTTGATGAATGCGATTGCAGTGGGGCCGGCAAGCTGGCCGTCGAATGCTTCGACGCCGGCTTCCTTGGCTGCAATGGCGGTCAGGGTGTTCTTGACGACCGCGAACTTGGTGTCCTGGCCGAGAGAAACACGCAGCTGCTTGAGCTGTGCAACGGTGAGCCCGCGGTATTCGGTCAGGACAGCGGCGTTCGATTCCTTGAAATCGTTAGTGATCTCAGCTACTGCTGAAACCTTGGTAGGCGTTGCCATAACCCTCCTTCCGGGGATAGTGCCGGTATTCGACGGTCCCCGCTCAAGAGAGCTAAAACTAAAAACGCCCCGCGCAGATGCACGGGGCTTGGCTCAACACGGCTTGACCGTGGAGCTTTGCTTCGTTCACCTGCGCCGGCCGCCCTGCGTTGAGGGTCCTTCGTCCGGAAAACCACTGGAGTCCCCCGCGCACAACTGCAGAGTTGAGCCATGTTCAGGAGAGTGGATTTCCAACAACCGACGGTCTTTGGTACATCCAGCTTACGGGAGGGCGCACCCGTCTACCAAATCGGGGCTCAGCTGGTGCTGGTGTGCAGCTTTGGAAGCTCCTTCTGCCAGATGCCCGTCACCCCGGCCGTCTGGAAACCGAGCTGCTTGTTGACCGTCAGGAGGTACCGGTTTTCGGGCGCGTTCCAGGTGTAGATGATCCGGGCGTCCGGGAACTGCTCGGTGAGCCGCTCCATGTTGGCCACCTTGATCAGCAGGCCCAGCTTGTTGCCGCGGTGTTCCTGCAGGACCAGGGTGTCGTCCTGGAACACCACATCGGTGCGGTGCGCCAGCACGGTGATGGTGGTCAGCCCCACCAGGGACCCGCTGGCGAGGTGCTCGACGGCGGTGACCACCGTCCGCCTCCCCTGCGCAATGGCGACGTCCTCCGCTTCACGCAGGATGCCGCCGTCGAACACCATGTCCTGCTCCACCGGCACATCCAGGGACGGGTTCACGTCCGCACCGGCCTGGTTCTCCAGCGTGGCCACCGCTTCCAGCCAGCGGTCCGGGCAGCGGTCCGTCCAGTGATGCAGGCGGTACCTGCCGTGGTTGGCTTCCTCGGCCTCGGCCTGGAGGTCGGCCACGAGCTTGGTGTCCAGCGGCAGGGCGCAGGCGCTGAACTGCTCGATGTGCTGCAGCGTGTAGCCCATCTTCCGGGCGAACTCGACCTCCCGGCTTTCCAGGGGGACGAATCCCTGCCCCGATCCGGGGACCAGGAGGGCCTGTTCGAATTCGTGCAGTGACGCCCCGGGGTGGTTGGTGTCCACCAGGATCATGGTGCGCCCTTCGCCCCGGGCCAGGTGTTCGGCGGCCTCGAGCAGCCTCCGCCCGACGCCCTGGCGCTGGAACTCCGGCAGGATGTCCAGGGTGAACTCGGCGAGGTCGAGGTGGTCGGTCAGGGGAAGCGCGATGTCTACGGTGCCCACGATGGCGCCGTCGACCTTGGCCACGAGGATGAGCTGGCGCTCATAGGGATCAGCGAACTCAAGGAGCTTCTCGAGGGGGCCGTAGGCGAGGTCGTCGCTCCCCCACGTCTGCATCCGGACCTTGCGGCCCACTTCGACGGCGGCCAGGAAGTCCGCCGCGTCAGGCGAGTCCAGTGAGTCGGGGATCCAAAGCTGCTCGATCTTCACGTCTATTGCCATTCGGGCATCATCCCAGCCGTTTCTGCCACTCACCTTCATAGCCTGCGGGCCTGAATCCAAGGGCGGTATTTATCGCCAGCATATGCTGGTTTTCGTTGGCATTCCATGTCAAAACCGAGCGCGCCACCGGCCATCTTGCCTGCGCCGTTCGGAGGTTCCAGAGCTTGATCAGCAACCCCAGCCGGTGTCCCCGGTGTGCAGCGGTTACCAGGGTGTCCTGCTGCAGCACAGCCCCAGGGACCTCAGGCCGCCAATTCAGGACCGTGTAGGCCACGAGTTCGCCGGTGGGCCGATGCCTGGCGGCCGCCACGAGGGCCTGCACCCCGCTGCGGGCGAGCATTTCTTCGCCCCGGCGGACCCTGTCCGCGTCCCAGGTTTCACCCTCCCAGTCCATGCCCGCTATGGGCACGTCGACGCTCATCCGGGCATTCAACCGGGCATAGTTGTCCACCAGCTCCGGCGGGCAGGCATCAGCCCACCCCAACAGTGCGTAGTCCCGGGCATGGGTGGCCGCCGCACTTGCCAGCTCAGCCAGCCGGTCCGGTGGTACAGGCAGCACCAGGCGGCTGGACGTCTCTACTTGCTCGAGCTGATAGCCGGCGGCAACGGCGAACACGGTGGAAGGTTCATCCGCAGGCAGGCTTCCCGCCCCGGACTTAGCCGGCAGGAGCGCCCGGCCACCGTCCACCGACCCGGCCGGGAGTTCGAAGTAGCCGTCCAGGGACGTGCGGTTGTTGCTTCGTGCCACGGCTTCCGCGTAGTGCAGCAACTCCCGGCCCACGCCCCGCCTTCGGAAGGCCGGAGCCACCAGGACGTTGATCCCCGCGGTGGCCCTGTTCTCCCGCAGCGGCAGCGTCACCGAACACAGACCGGCCGCTTCCGCGCCAATCCGCCCTACGAAGAGGTGCCGCGCCTCATAGTCCGTGCCGCGCCAGTGCTGCACTTCCTCGGCAATGGTGTACCCACGCTCCAGGTTGCCCCACGTATCCAGCTCGTGCGCCTGCCGCATCGCCAGGCAGTCAAGGAAGTCCCGGAACGCTCCGGCTTCAGTCGCGGATGAGGGAACGACGACGGCGGAGATCACCAGGGCGTTCGGCTGCGTCATGACCCCAGCCTAGCCAGCCGGGGCCTGCTGTCGAGGAGAACCGGCAGGAAGATCGCCGGGTTAACGCAGGAAGGGACCGCCGGCAGCAAGCCGGCGGTCCCTTCCCGTGCGCCTCGAAAGGCACGGAATGCTGTGAGGACTACGCCTCGATGAGCACCTTGGTGACGTTGGGGTCGACAGAGATGCCGGGACCGAACGTGGTGGCAACGGTGGCCTTCTGGATGTAGCGGCCCTTGGCGGCGGAGGGCTTCAGGCGAAGAACCTCTTCCAGTGCTGCTGCGTAGTTCTCAGCCAGCTTGACGGCGTCGAAGGACACCTTGCCGATGATGAAGTGCAGGTTGGAGTGCTTGTCGACGCGGAAGTCGATCTTTCCACCCTTGATGTCGTTGACGGCCTTGGTGACATCGGGGGTCACGGTGCCCGTCTTCGGGTTCGGCATCAGGTTACGCGGACCCAGGACCTTACCGAGGCGGCCAACCTTGCCCATGAGGTCAGGGGTGGCAACGGCGGCGTCGAAGTCGGTCCAGCCGGCGGCGATCTTTTCGATCAGGTCGTCGGAACCCACGAAGTCGGCGCCGGCTGCGATTGCGGCCTCAGCCTTGTCACCCGTGGCGAAAACCAGGACGCGGGCGGTCTTACCGGTGCCGTGGGGCAGGTTAACGGTGCCGCGGACCATCTGGTCAGCCTTGCGGGGGTCGACGCCGAGGCGGAAAGCGACCTCAACAGTGGCGTCGAACTTGGACGGGTTGGTGTCCTTGGCCAGCGTCACTGCTTCGAACGGTGCGTAGTGCTTCTCCGCGTCGATCTTGGCGGCTGCTGCCTCATATGCTTTGCTGCGCTTTGCCATGCTGCTTATTTCTCCTTGTGCAGTTGTGGTCTGCGGACCGCGCCGGGCCCTGCCACAGTCGGTGATCCGGTTTCGTTATCCGGCCCGGATGCCCGACATTTCAATTTTGTTGGTGCCGGTGTTTCCGGCGGTGCCACCCGTCGTCGTCAATTGCCCGACGCTGGACAGCGGTAGGGGGTATTAGCCCTCGACGGTGATGCCCATGGAGCGGGCGGTGCCAGCGATGATCTTCGCTGCGCCTTCGAGGCTGGTGGCGTTGAGGTCTTCCATCTTGGTGGAGGCGATCTCGTTGACCTGGGCCTGGGTCAGCTTGGCGACCTTGACGGTGTGCGGGGTGGAAGAACCCTTGGCAACGCCTGCAGCCTTCTTGATGAGTTCTGCAGCCGGCGGGGTCTTGGTGATGAACGTGAAGGAACGGTCCTCGTAGACCGTGATTTCCACGGGGATGACGTTTCCGCGCTGGGCTTCCGTCGCAGCGTTGTACGCCTTGCAGAATTCCATGATGTTGACACCGTGCTGGCCAAGCGCAGGACCGATCGGCGGGGCCGGGTTGGCGGCACCTGCCTGGATCTGCAGCTTGATGAGGCCGGTGACCTTCTTCTTGGGAGCCAATGTAGGGTCCTTCTCTCAATAACGTCCTGGGGCACAGGAGCGTGCCTCAGGTTTTTGGCCGCCATGGCGAGGCGGCCGGCCGTTCCCGTGCCGCTAAGCAGGCGGCGCCGGAACGAATTCTAGGATTCTCAGATCTTGGTGACCTGGTTGAACGCCAGGGTGACGGGCGTTTCGCGCTCGAAGATGGAGACCAGCACCACGAGGGTCTGGGACTCGGGCTTGATCTCGGAGATCGTGGCCGGAAGGGTCTCGAAGGGACCTTCCTTGACGATGACGGACTCGCCGACTTCGAAGTCCACGGCAACGGGAGCCTGGTTCTGCTTGTTGACCGGCTTGCCCTTCTCTGCCTGCTCTTCCTCGAAGACAGGGGCGAGCATGGAGAAGACCTCGTCCAGGCGCAGGGGAACCGGGTTATGGGCGTTGCCCACGAAGCCGGTAACGCCGGGGGTGTGGCGGACGGCGCCCCAGGAGGCGTCGGTCAGGTCCATGCGGACCAGGACGTAGCCGGGGATGCGGACGCGGTTGATCACCTTGCGCTGGGCGTTCTTGATCTCCACGACTTCTTCCATGGGCACCTGGATCTCGAAGATGTAATCTTCCATGTCCAGGGTCTGGATGCGGGTCTCCAGGTTTGCCTTCACGCGGTTTTCGTAACCGGCGTAGGAGTGGATGACGTACCAGTCACCTTCCTGGCGGCGCAGCTTGGCCTTGAATTCCTCGGCCGGATCTGCAGCCGCGGTGGCCGCGGCAGCTGCGAGGGCATCGGCGGGCTCTTCGTCGCCGTCGGCTTCTACGGCGTCGGAGGCGGCGTCGTCGGATTCGGGCGCGGAGGACTCAACCTCGGACTCTTCACCGGCTTCTGCCGTGACGTCCTGGGACTCTTCCAGCCCAGTCTCGGTTACCTCGAGCTCCTGCTCAGACACTTGGTCTCCTGCTTCCTCATTGCCTAACATGCCTATTTAAATGGCTCAATTCCGCACACCGCGTCCCTGTCCGGATTCCCGGGCGGAACACGCGGCCTGCGGACCGTGCAGCCTTAGCTGTCCGTGGAGCCGGTACCGCCGAAGATCCAGCTGACAGCGGTTCCGAAACCTATGTCCAGCAGGCTGACGATGACCATCATGATGGCCACGAACACCAGCACCACGAGCGTGTAATTGACCAGTTCCTTGCGGGTAGGGGCAACGACCTTCTTCAGTTCGCCGATGATCTGGCGGACAAAGAGTGCAATGCGGGCGAAGAAGCTTGCTTTGGCTTCCTTCTTAGCTGGGCGGCCCTTGGAGCTGCTGGCAGCTGTTTCGGTCACCTGATCCTCGCTCATCCTTGCAATGGTGGATTACCCGGCCCTGATCAGAACCATGGTTACTGCGCGTGCCTCCGGGCTTTCGCCCGGGGCACCTTGCGCAGGGCAGACAGGACTCGAACCTGCAACCTGCGGTTTTGGAGACCGCTGCGCTACCAATTGCGCCACTACCCTATGGAGTGAAACCCACTTTGAACGGCCCGCCACCTGCTTGCGCTGGGGCACACGCCATCATCCGTGTTTCAACACCGGTGAACCAGTCTACGCAAGAACTTCGCGTTCGTCGAACCAGCCCGTTTCGGACCTCCTGCGGCGCGGCCTGAGCTGTGCTGCCAGGGCAGTCACAAATCAAAACCGGCACCCCGGAGGGTCCGGTGAACAGCATAGAGTAGAACTCGTCGAATCCCACATTCCAGCCGCCAGGCTGCAAGCGAAGAACGGACCTGCCATGTCTGCCGCCCGCGTTTCCCAGCGCATTTCCGCAATTGCCGAATCCGCAACCCTTGCCGTTGATGCCAAGGCGAAGGCGCTGAAGGCTGCTGGCCGGCCGGTGATTGGATTCGGGGCGGGCGAGCCGGACTTCCCCACCCCGGACTACATTGTCCAGGCGGCCATCGAAGCGGCATCACAGCCCAAGTACCACCGCTACTCCCCTGCCGGCGGCCTGCCGGAACTGAAGAAGGCCATCGCCGAGAAGACGCTCCGGGACTCCGGCTACGCCGTCGACCCTTCCCAGGTGCTGGTGACCAACGGCGGCAAGCAGGCCGTCTACAACACCTTCGCCACCCTGGTGGACCCGGGCGACGAGGTCATCGTCCCCACCCCCTTCTGGACCACCTACCCGGAGGCGATCCGTCTGGCCGGGGGCGTTCCCGTGGAGGTCTTCGCCGGCCCCGAACAGGACTACCTGGTGACCGTTGAGCAGCTGGAGGCTGCCGTCACGGACAAGACCAAGATCCTGCTGTTCGTCTCACCCTCCAACCCCACGGGTGCGGTGTACTCGCCGGAGCAGGTGGCGGAGATCGGCAAGTGGGCCGCCGCCAAGGGCCTGTGGGTTGTCACCGATGAGATCTACGAGCACCTGACGTACGACGGCGTGCCCTTCACCTCCATCGCCACGGCCGCGCCGGAGCTCGGGGACAAGGTGGTCATCCTCAACGGCGTCGCCAAGACCTACGCCATGACCGGCTGGCGCGTGGGCTGGATGATCGGCCCCACCGACGTCATCAAGGCGGCCACCAACCTCCAGTCGCACGCCACCTCCAACGTCTCCAACATCATGCAGGTCGCAGCACTCGCCGCCGTCTCCGGCCCGCTGACCGCGGTCGACGAGATGAAGGTTGCCTTCGACCGCCGCCGCAAGGCCATCGTCGCCGGCCTGAACGCCATTGAAGGCGTGGAATGCCCGACGCCGAAGGGTGCCTTCTACGTGTACGCGGACGTCCGCGGGCTGCTGGGCAAGGAATTCCCGACGGCGACCGGCACCGCGACGCCGCAGACCTCGGCTGAGCTGGCGGCCCTGATCCTGGACGAGGTTGAGGTGGCGGTGGTTCCCGGCGAGGCGTTCGGCCCGTCCGGCTTCGTTCGCCTCTCCTACGCGCTGGGCGACGACGACCTGGCCACCGGCGTGCAGCGCCTGCAGGACTTCCTGGGCAAGGCCCAGTAACGCCCGCTCACCTCTGGCAGCCCAAAACCGAACGCCCGCTCACTTCCTAAGGGAAAGTGAGCGGGCGTTTGGATTTAAGGCGCAAGAGCTGATGGGCCGTTTGGATTTAAGGCCCAAGAGCTGATAGGGCGTCTGGAGAAAAGCTGCCAAAGGTGATGGGGCGTTGGGGAACAGTTGCCGGAAGTGAGCGGGCGTTTAGAGGAGGCGGCGCTCCGCGGCCCATTTGGTGAGTTCGTGCCGGCTGGAGAGCTGGAGCTTGCGCAACACCGCGGACACGTGGGTTTCCACGGTCTTGATGCTGATGAAGAGCTCCTTGGCCACTTCCTTGTAGCTGTAGCCCCGCGCGATCAGCCGCATGACCTCCAGTTCGCGGGCGGAGAGCTTGTCCAGTTCGTCGTCGGCGATGTCCGCCGGGGCGGTGCCGAAGGCGTCCAGGACAAACCCGGCGAGCCGGGGCGAGAATACAGCGTCCCCGCCGGCGACCCGGAAGACGGCATCAGTGATCTCGGCCCCGGAGATCGTCTTGGTGACGTAACCGCGGGCACCCGCACGGATCACGGCCACCACGTCCTCCGCCGCGTCCGAGACGCTCAGCGCCAGGAACCGGGTGGTGGCCAGGAGTGCCGCGGAACCGGCGATGACCTCCCGGCCGCCGCCGCCCAGCCCGCCGGGCAGGTGCACGTCCAGGAGCACGACGTCGGGCCGCTGCTGGGCGATCACAGCGATGGCCTGCTCCACGGTCGCGGCCTCCCCCACCACCTGGATGCCGGCGTCGAGGTCTGCCTTCAGCCCGGACCGGAAGATCGCATGGTCGTCCACGATCACCACCCGCACCGGGTTGGCCGGCCGGCTGGTTCCTGTCCCCTGTGTCATGCTCATGATTTCCCTTCCGCGCCCTGGGCTGCTGCTGCGGGCAGAAGCAGGCGCACCTCCGTGCCGTCGCCCGTGCTGAGGATCTCAGCCGAGCCGCCGTGCCTGTTCATCCTGCCGATAATCGATTCGCGGACGCCAAGCCTGTCCGCCGGGACGTCCGCAAGCTCAAAGCCCGGGCCCCGGTCCTTGATGAAGACCTCGGCCTGCCCGTCTGATGCCTCAAGGTAGACCGAAACGGCTCCGCCGCCGTGCCGGGACGCGTTGAGCATGGCCTCCCGGGAGGCCTGCACGAGGGCCTCGTGGGCCTCCGTCATGGCGGCGTCCCCCACGCTCACCACCTCGACGGCGTTGCCGAGCAGGTCCTCGAGCTCGGCGGCCACCGCCTTGATCCGGTCCGAAAGCTGGCCGCTTTCGCGTCCGTGGTCCTGGAAGAGCCACCCGCGAAGCTCGCGTTCCTGCGCGCGGGCCAGGCGGACGACGTCGTGCTCGTTGCCTGCCCGGCGCTGGATCAAGGCGAGGGTCTGCAGCACGGAATCGTGGAGGTGGGCGGCGATCTCAGCCCGTTCGGTCTCCCGGATCCGGCCGGCACGTTCGGCTTCCAGGTCCCGCCAGAATTTCAGTGCCCAGGGCAGCAGGACCAGGACCACCCCGCCGAGGACGGCCACCGAAGCCAGCAGTGCGAGCCAGGTCTGCTCCCAGGAGCCCGAACCTGACACCATCACCAGGACGCCGGCCACCACCAGCGCCAGGCCTGCCGCCAGGCGTCCCCACCCGCCGGCCTGGTCCGCCTTCGTCTTGTCCACCAGCCCGGCCCGCCGCGTCTCATCCAGCTGCATCCAGGCGATCGACGCCCCGCCCAGGACCGCGGCGGCTGGTATCAGCGTGCCCAGGGACACGTCCACGCCAAGCATTTGGGCAATCATGATGCCGGCGACGAGGAGCAGCCCGCAGCCGAGCAGGATTTCCTTGCCGTACCGCACGCCCCCGGCGCGGAACCACGGGGCGGCGGCCTGCCCCGGCCCCGGCATCGCGGGACCCGTGGCACCCGGATGCATGCCGGCGTCGTGCACTGTCCCGGGTCCGGCCGCCTGGCTTACCGCCGGGGCAATGGGCGACGCCGGGCGGCGGGCGCTGCGCCGCGCGGCCTCATCCGCGGTGGGCACCATGATCCACAGCCAGGCGTAGAACAGCAGGCCTGCGCCACCGGCGAGGGCAGCCAGGACCATGCCCAGGCGGACATTCCTGACCGGCCAGCCCAGGTGCAGCGCCAGGCCGGAGCATACGCCGGCTATGACGCGGTCGCTGCTCCGCGCCAGGGGCGGCCGCACCGGGAGGGTTGTCATGGATCAATCCAAGCACGGATCAGGGTGCCCCGGACCGCAGACGGGCGCCAATCGGGGGCAGCTCAGGGACTGTTCAGGGTTTCCCCCAGTAGAGCGCAGACGAGGGGAAAGGAAGGATCGAAGTATGAACTCGCAGACCCCCTCCCCCAACGACGACGGAACGCCCACCGGGCCCCTGCCCGGCCCGGACAACCAGCAGCCCACGGAGCCGCTGCCGTCTTCTGCTGCATCTTCTTCCGGAAGCCGTCCGGAAGGCCCCGGGTACCCAGGCATCGGGCAGCCGGGCACCGAACAGGCAAGCGCCGGACAGCCAGGCACCGGACAGCCAGGCCAGGACTACCCGTACAGGCCCGTTCCTCCTGCCACAGCCGCCCCGACCGATTTCTACGGCTGGATCCGCGGGCACGGCATCTACCGCGGCAATGACCGGTGGATTGGTGGCGTGTCCAGTGGCATTGCCCACCGTCTGGGCGTGGACCCGATCATCATTCGCGGCGTTTTCGTGGTGCTCACGATCCTTGCCGGCATCGGCGTACTGCTCTATGGCCTGGCATGGGCCTTCCTCCCCGAACCGGACGGCAGGATCCATGTCCAGGAGGCCGGGGCCGGCCGCTGGTCCAGCGGCATGACCGGCTCCCTGATCGCCACAGTCCTGGGGTTCACCGGCCTCGGCGGCGGATTCTGGGGCTGGAACCGGAACGGCTTCGGCGGATTCCTGTGGACCCTCTTCTGGGTGGCCGGCGCCATCTTCCTGGTCTACTACCTCTCGCAGCGCAACAAGGGCCCGGCCCACCCGGCCATGGCCGGCCACAGCACGGCCACGACCCCCGGCGGAACGGTCCCGGCCCGCAGTGCGCGCACCGAACGGCCGGGCACCGAACGCACGGGAGCGGAGCCTACCGCCTTCTTCGCGGGAACCGACTCCAAGCCCGAAGCGGCCTTCCCTGCCGCCCCGTCCTACGGGAGCAGTTATTCGGGAGGCGCGGGCGCGGCACCTGGCGGCAGCGGGTACGGCGCGGGTTCGTCCGCGGTGGGCCCGGATGCCGGAATCCCCGGCGCAGGAGTACCCGGTACAGGAGTGCCGGGCGGAGGCACCCCCGGCGGCCCGGGCGGTGGCGCTCCCTTCGCCAGCAGCCCGGCGCCGTGGGTCCCGCCCCAGCCCCACAGGCCGCGCCCGGCAGGTCCGGGTGCGCCCGCCGTCGCCATCGCTGCCGGTGCTGCGCTGCTGGTGGGCGGCGGACTCAAGGCCTTGGACGCGGCCAACATCATCGACCTCGGTGGGTCCGGCAACGCCATCGTGTGGGCCAGCGCGGCAGCCGTCCTGGGTGTGGGCATTCTGGTCTCCGGCCTGCGCGGCAGGACCTCGGGTGTCCTGAGCCTCTTCGCCGTCATCGCACTGGTCTCCGGCGGTGTGTCCAACGTGGTGGATGACGGCCGGATGCGGTTCACCCAAGTGGACTGGAGCCCCACAAGCGTCGAGGAGGCCCGCAGCGGCATCGACATCACCGCAGGGCGCGGGACTGTCGACCTCACGGGCGTCTCCCCCGGCGCCCCGCTGACCTCCGACGTCGTGGTTCCCTTGGACATCACCGCCAGCAGCGTGACGGTAGTGATCCCGGAGAACGTCCCCGTAGACATCAAGGCGGACATGACCATGGGGAACCTGAATGAAGCAAGCGGCCAGCGCGGCGGCACCACCACCCGCGAAAGCAGCTACAACACCGGCCAGCCAGGCAGCCACCTGGTGGTGCAGATCGACGGAACCTTTAGCAACGTCACCATCCAGGAAGGTAAGTGACATGGACAACAGCAACATTCCGACGACGGCGGGCCAGGACCCGTCAGCACCGGCACCGGCCCGCGTGGGAACCGTCGTGTGGGGACTGATCGTGCTGGCGCTGGCGGCACTGATCATCGTGGCGCAGCTGGGCGTCATTTCGCTCAACGGCACCTACGTGCTGATCGGCCTCATGATCGGCGCCGGCGTAGCGCTGGTGGCCGGCGGACTGCTCTCAGCCCGCAAACGTGACAATGAACCAACTACAGGGAAGTCTTGAACCATGGATAAGTTCTTCAGCATCGTCAGGGGCTTGGGCCTGAAGCGCGGCCCGGAGCGGTGGCTCGGCGGAGTCTGCGGCGGCATCGCCGCGAAACTCAACGTGGACGTCGCGTTTGTCCGTATCGCCTTCCTGCTCTTCGCCCTGCTTCCCGGACCGGCCTTCGTTTTCTACCTCCTGGCCTGGGTGGTCCTTCCGGACCAGCGCAACGAAATCCCGCTGCAGACGTTCCTGGACCGCCGGTCCCTCAACAGCTGAAAAGCCTGCCCCCGGGATCCCAGCCCCGCTCCGTTGACCAGTTCACACGGGCGGGGCCTTTTCCTGTCCCGCGCCTTTTGGTCCAGCGCCTTTTTGTCCAGCGCCTTTTGGTCCCGCCGAACACCTGTCGGGTCGTGATGCGCGGCACCGGGAATGTAACCAGTTTGTGTCGTACCCCACACCCCGCACTACACTTCTAGGTGAGCTCAGCGTGGCGCTCTGCCTGTAAACCTTCTCTCCAGGATTTGAGCAAAACATGAAAATTGGAATCCTCACCAGCGGTGGCGACTGCCCCGGGCTGAACGCTGTCATCCGCGGCGCAGTACTCAAGGGCATTGCCATCCACGGCCACGAATTCGTCGGATTCCTCGACGGCTGGCGCGGCGTGGTGGAGGGCGACATCATCGACATCCCCCGCACCATGGTCCGCGGCATCGCCAAGCAGGGCGGCACCATCCTGGGCACCTCCCGCACCAACCCGTTCGAAAACGGCGGCGGACCCGAGGCCATCAAAGCGCACATGGACCGGCTGGGCATCGATGCCATCATCGCCATCGGCGGTGAGGGAACCCTCGCCGCCGCCAAGCGCCTGACCGACGCCGGGCTGAAGATCGTCGGCGTTCCCAAGACCGTGGACAACGACCTCGACGCCACCGACTACACCTTTGGCTTCGACACCGCCGTGCAGATCGCCACCGAGGCAATCGACCGGCTCCGGACCACCGGCGAGTCGCACCACCGCTGCATGATCGCCGAAGTCATGGGCCGGCACGTGGGGTGGATCGCGCTGCACGCCGGCATGGCCGCCGGCGCGCACGCCATCCTGATCCCCGAGCAGAAGGTCAGCATCGAGCAGATCACCGAATGGGTGAAGGAAGCCCACCACCGCGGCCGTGCGCCCCTGGTGGTCGTCGCCGAAGGCTTCGTCCCCGAACACATGGAAAGCCCGCACTCCGAGCGCGGCCTGGACACCTTCGGCCGCCCGCGTTTGGGCGGCATCGCCGACCAGCTCGCCCCGGAACTGGAGGCCCGCACCGGCATCGAAACCCGGGCCACGATCCTGGGCCACATCCAGCGCGGCGGCGTCCCGTCGGCCTTCGACCGTGTCCTGGCCACCCGCCTGGGCATGGCCGCCATCGATTCCGTGGTGGAAGGCTATTGGGGCACCGTGGTGGCGCTGAAGGGCACGGACATCGAACACGTGGCCTTCCAGGAGGCCCTGGGCCAGCTCAAGACGGTCCCGCAAAAGCGGTATGACGAAGCCGCGGTGCTGTTCGGCTAAGGAGCCTGCCCGCCCTAGGCTGGGACCATGACACTCGATCCCGGTTCCGCTGCCATCATCCAGCTGGCGTGGGCGCGCCGGCTGGGCTTTGACGACGACGTGTTCGCTCCGGCGCTGGCCTCCGGGGAGCGTATTGTCCGCGCGGACGAATCCGTGCGGACTGTCGAGTTCGTCCGGCTCTTCGGAACGTCGGCGCTCGTGGGCCCGCAGGAGGTCATCGACGCTGCGGCGGACATTCCCGACGAACAGATGGCCCAGCATGTGACGCTGCTGACCTTGACCAGGTCCCGCGGCGGCCACGGGCTTGGGGCCGCCGCACTGTTCTTCGCCGACGACCTGCCGCTGCAGCAGCCCTCAGAAGAGCTCACCGTTTCGCACGGCAACCCGGAGGCGATCGAACTGGAGGGGCGCTGCCCGCCCGATGACGTCAACGAAGTGGGCTTGTCCGATCTGGAGAACCGGTACACGATCGTCCATGAGGTGGAAGGCCGGCGGGTGCCCCTGGCCTGCGGGGCGTACGGGGAGTGGGAGGGCCTGCTGGCCAACATGGGCGTCCTGGTGGATCCTGAGTGGCGGCGGCGCGGCCTGGGCTCCCTCGCAGCCTCGATCGCCGCCCACGAAGCCTTGGCGGCGGGGCTCACACTGCAGTGGCGCGCCGATGTCAGCAACACCGGCTGCCTCGCGCTGGCCCGGAAGCTGGGCCTGTCAGCCGGCGGAATCCAGACCAGCGTCCACCTTCGCTGACGACGAGCCCTGACCGGGGGTGGTCCAGCCATGGATGGGCTGCGGTTTGGCGAAGAACAGGGCCACCGCAGCTCCCACCAGGATCACTCCGGCGGGCAGCAGGATGGACTGTCCCATCGCCGTCGAGAACCCGCCCTGCAGGAATTCCGGAAGGGTGCCGCCCATCGCCATCCCCTCGCCCGCAGATCCGCCGTGCCCGCCGCCGGGCAGCTCAGCCGCAAGGCGGGACTGGATCAGCACGGCGATTGCTGCGCTGCCCAGTACGGCGCCGATCTGGCGGGTGGTGTTGTAGACGCCCGAGCCCGCACCCGCCTGGCGTGGCGGCAGGTTCCTGGTGGCCGTGGTGCTCAGCGGGGCCCAAATGCCGGCGTTGGCGAAGCCGAGGACGGCGCTGGGCAGCAGGAACAGCAGGATGGGGGTCTCCGGGTGCATGAGCACCGAGTTCCAGAGCAGGGCCACGGCCATGAGCACCAGTCCGGTGGCGGTGATGTACTTCGGGTTGACCCGGTCCACGAGCTTGCCGACCACCGGTGCCAGTCCGCCGGAGATCAGGGCCATGGGCACCATCATCAGCGCGGACTGGGTGGGGGTGAGGCCGCGGACCAGCTGGTAGTAAAAGATCAGCGGCAGGCTGAAGGCGGTGACCGTGAAACCCACAGTGGTGATGCCGATGTTGGCCAGCGAGAAGTTCCGGTCCCGGAAGAGCCCCAAGGGCAGGAGCGGCTCACCCTTGTTGTAGCGCTGCCACACCACGAAGACCGCCAGGACCGCGATGCCGGCGATGATCAGGCCCCACACCGTGATGGGCCCCGCGATGGTGCCCCAGTTGTACGTCTCGCCCTCCTGGATCCCGAACACGAGCAGGAACAGGCCGGCGGCGCTCAGCAGGACGCCGGGGATGTCGAAGCGGTGCGGGTGGGTGGCCAGGGCCGGCACGTTGCGCAGCGCCAGGATGAAGCCCACGACGCCGATGGGCACGTTGATGAAGAAGATCCACTCCCAGCCCAGGCCGTCTACCAGGACGCCGCCCAGGATGGGCCCGACGAGGGTGGCAATGCCGGCTGTGGCGCCCCAGACCGCCATGGCGGGCCCGCGCCGGTCCGGCGGGAAGATCCGGGTGATCACGGCCATGGTCTGCGGGGTCATGATGGCGGCGCCCAGCCCCTGCAGCACGCGTGCGGCGATCAGGACCGCCACATTGCCGGACAGGCCACACCAGAGGGAGGCCAGTGTGAAGACCACCAGGCCGGCGAGGTACAGGCGTTTCGGCCCGAACCTGTCGCCCAGCCGCCCGGTGATGAGCAGCGGGACGGCATAGGCCAGCAGATACGCGCTGGTTACCCAGATCACGGAGTTGATGTCGGCGTCCAGGCCCTCCATGATGCGGGGGTTTGCCACGGAGACGATGGTGGTGTCGATCAGGATCATGAAGAACCCGATCACCAGGGACCACAGGGCAGGCCAGGGCTTTGCTACGTTTTCCACTTAGTCATCCTTCAGTGGTGTGGGAGGTGCCCGGCTGGGCCAGGGAAGGTTAGCCCAGCAGGTCCAGGATCTCCGTGCGGGCGAACATCTGCGCTGCGGCACGGGCCGAGGGCGCGCCGGCATCAGGATCGGCGCCGGCGTCCAGCAGGACCCGGGCCACGTCTGCGTACCCCTTGAATGCCGCCCCGGCGAGCGGAGTCTGGCCCCGGTCGTTGGCGGTGTTGGCGTCGGCGCCGTGCTGCAGGAGCAGCTGGACCGTGCCGGCCTGGCCGTGGTAGGCGGCGAGCATGAGCAGCGAATCACCCGCGGCATTGGTCAGGGTGGCGGGAGCCCCGGCGTCGAGGTAGGCGCCCAGCAACCCGTCATTGCCTTCGCGGGCCGCCTGGAAAAGCGTGTGCGCCAGGGCGACGGCGTCGTCGTCGTGCTGTCCCGGGACGCCCGTGGCTGCGGTACCGGTGTCTTCTGTCATTAGCGTGGCCCCTTCAGGAATCCGGTCTGGCGCCCCACTACCTGGCCGGCGTCCGGGGCAACGATAAGTTCCTGGGCGGCAGGGTAAGGCTCGTCCCCGTCCAGGACCGTCAGTATTTCATCCGGGGCCACCGAACGCTTTACAACCGCCAATGCCACGGGTCCCATCTCGTAATGCTGGGCCACGGACGTCACCGTCCCCACCTTTCGCTGCCCCACCATCACGGGGCTGCCCGGCTGCGGCAGCGTGTGCTGGGATCCGTCCAGCTGGAGGAAGACGAGGCGACGCGGCGGGTGGCCCAGGTTGTGCACCCGGGCAATGGTTTCCTGGCCCTTGTAGCAGCCCTTGGCCAGGTGCACGGCGGTCCGGAGCAGGTCCAGTTCGTGGGGGATGGTCTTGTCATCGGTTTCGGCCCCGATCCGTGGCCGCCAGGCGGCAATGCGCAGCGCCTCGGCCGCGAGCACCCCAGCCAGCGCGCGTCCGGCGACGGCGTCCTCCAGCTTGTCCGCCGGGATCAGGTATTCGAACCACGGCCGTTCCAGTCCCGGGTGGGACTCCTCGGGGACGGTGGCATAGGAGTATCCGCCGGCTCCCACGTGCGGCCACGGGTCCTGCCAGGCAAGGTAGGCAGACCAGTCAGGAACAGCCCGGGTGCTGCCCACCACGGCCCAGTCCGCGGAGACGTCGGCGATTTCCACCCGCAGCATGAACTTCATCCGGTTCAGGTACTCGGCCAGCGGCGCAGCCTCGGCGGCCTCGACGATCAGCCAGGTGGTCCCGCCGTCGTCAATAACACGGGCGTCAAAATCGATGCGCCCCTGCACGCTCAGCAGCAGCAGTTCACTGGACTCGCCCGGCTTCAGCGCGGCGACCTGCTGCGAAGACAGGGTGTTCAGCCAGCTCAGCCGGTCCGGCCCGGCGACGGTGACCACGCCCCGATGGGAGAGGTCGACGACGGCAGTTCCGGCGGCGAGTGCGCGCTGCTCGCGCAGCGGCTCACCGTAGTGGGCGGCGACGCCGGCGTCCGGGCCTGCGGCCTCGACGGCACCGGGACGCGACAAGAGAGGGCTGGGGGTAGTCATATGAAGTAGAAGTCTACGGGGGTCAGCGGTATTCCGGGTTTTCGAAATCGAAACGGGTGCCGGCCGACCACTCCTGGGGAAGGTTTCCGTAGGCGGGGTAGCCGCCGGCGTCCTTGAGGATCCTGGCCAGGTGCAGCAGGTTCCAGGTCATGAAGGTGGTGTTCCGGTTGGTGAAGTCGCTTTCCGGACCGCCGGACCCTTCGTCCAGGTAACTGGGCCCCGGACCCACGGGCCCGATCCACCCGGCGTCAGCCTGCGGCGGGATGCTGAAGCCGATGTGTTGCAGGCTGTAAAGGATGTTCATGGAGCAGTGCTTGATGCCGTCCTCGTTGCCCGTGATCAGGCAGCCGCCGACCTTCGGGTAGAACGCCCATTGGCCTTTGCCATTCAGTTCGCCGGAGTGGGCGTAGAGGCGTTCGATAAGTTTCTTGGTCTGGGAGGAGTTGTCCCCGAGCCAGATGGGACCTGCCACCACCACGATGTCGGCTTCCTGCACCGCCGGATAAAGCTCCGGCCACTCATCAGTGGCCCAGCCGTACTGCGTCATGTCCGGGTACACCCCGGCGGCAATGTCATGGTCGACAGTGCGGATCACCCGGGTGGCGACGCCCTGTTTTTCCATGATGCGGCGGCTGATCCTGATCAGGCCGTCCGTGTTGGATGTCTGGGGCGACTTCTTCAGGGTGCCGTTGAAGAACACGGCCTTGAGGTCGCTGTAGTTCCTGGGTGTCCCTGCATCTTCCATGGCGCCGCTCCCTTGGGGTCAGGAAACCTTCTTCAGGAAGGCGGAGGCGTGGGCCTCGAGCCCCTTCCCGGTTTCTCCTCCTGTTGCGACGTCCCAGCGCCACAAAAGGTTCCCGTCCACCAGCCCGAAAATCCGGGTGGCGGCGCTGTAGTCCTTGGAATGGCTGCCTCGCATGACCATGTCGGTGGTCAGCTGGATCTGCGGGCCCTTGATCTGGCCGTAGTACAGCTCACTAATCCCGCCCGGGTGCGCGATGGATACGGAGATATCGAACCCGCCATCCTTGTTGCGGAGGGCTTCCACCTCGTCAGCGCTCTTCAATACCGGGACGATGTCTGCGGGCACCAGGCCGGGGCCGCCGTCGGCATCCAGTTGTTTGCGCTCCAAAGCCCAGAAGCCCGTCTCGACGGTGAGCGGCCGCAGGCGGGTGCCTTCGTCGTCCGTCAGCCAGCTCTCGGCGCGGTACTGCAGGTAAGGCAGCCCGTTGTGCGTGAAGGAGACATGCTGTTCGAAGTGCTCTGAGTCCTCGTCGCCGCTGCCAAGCCGGCCGCGGCCCTCCCACTCACCAATGAGCCAGGAAAGGGGCACGAGTTCGGGCGTCAGATCTGTGGGAATCTCAATGGGCATTGGTATTACCTCGAGATACTGCCGGGCGCTCCGGAAGCGGGTTGTCTACTTCTGGCCCTTGAAGAGTCGGTAGACCACGAAACCGGCGAACCAGGCCATGGACAGGCTCGCGATGCCGAGCAGGACAAGGAAGAAGATTTCAAAAGCAAGTACGGACATGATGCCATCCTAACCGTTAGTAGATGAGTAGTTTGTCTATGAAGTAGGCAAGGGACCCCACCGCCGAGACGGGCGCCAGGCCCATGCTCAGCGCGGCAAGGATATTCAAGGGCGCGCCGCGCAGGGTGGCGAGCCTGCGGAAGCTGGCCAGGACCGCGCCGACGACGACGCCGAAGACGGCGGCCGGCAGGACGGCAATGTCCGACAGGACCAGCCCCGCGAGCGGCCCCGCGAGTCCGGCAAGCACAATGCCCAGCGGCGCAACGATGCTGTCCGGCCACCGGATGAGCCCGGTGAGCAGGGCCACTGCCGCGCTGATGGCCGCCACCAGCAGCATCTCGCGGACCCCGTTAAAGCGGGCGCTGGCAATCCAGCCGGCTCCGAGGCAGGACAGCAGCACGCCCACGCAGCATCCGAGCGTGGATTCCAGGCGCTGCGCCTGGCCCGTCCCGCGGATCAGCTGCACCACGAACACGGCCATCATTCCCAAGGCCACGAAAGCCGGGGTCCAATCGAGGTAGCCCGGGGCCGGGGCGGCGGCTGCGGCCACGGCGGCGCCGGCGCCGGGCAGGGCGATGACGGCAGCCAGGGTCTTCTTCGCCGGAATCCTCAGGAAGTGCGGCCAGCCGATGCCCACTGCGGCGGCGATCACGACGCCCACCACGGTGAGGACCTGCGGTGGTGCGTAGACGGCGGCGATGATGGCGATGAGGCCGGCGATCCCGACGATGCCGATCGCCCATGAGCCGAGCGAACGCACCGGAGCCTGCAGATCCGCGCTCATGCGGGGACCGGCCTGTGCTTCGTCTGTGCACTCACTGCGCTGATTTCCCATCCTGGCCTCGGCCCGAAGGGCGGTCGGCCCCCTCACGGCAGGGCTGGTCCGCCCTGGTCCAATCCTGCCTTATATGAACCGCATATGTCGCAAAACGGGCTCCTGCCGGGCGTGGATCTGTGGTCCGGAACGCACTGCCGGTATACTCAAGGTTCAGCTAAGCTCCCTGCTGAGGTGGCTGGCCGGCGGCGTGCTGACGGTCAGGAAACCTCCCGCAGGAAGCCAGTACCGGCCGGTGAGAATCCGGTTCAGTCGCCCAATGATGCGCGGACGGCCCTTGGAGGAACAATGTCGCACATCCTGTTACTGACCAACAGCACCGGTTCTTCGGTAGACATCCTGCCTGCCTTGGAACTGCTGAACCATCGGGTCCATATCCTCCCCGCCGAACCCACCGCCCTCCTGGAAACCGACCCCTGCGACATCGTCCTGCTGGACGCACGCAAGGACCTGGTAGGGGCGCGCTCCCTCACACAGCTCCTGAAGGCCACCGGCCTCAGCGCTCCCCTGGTGCTGATCCTGACCGAAGGCGGCATGGCGGCCGTTTCCTCGGCCTGGGCGGTGGATGACATCGTCCTCGATTCGGCTGGTCCCGCCGAGGTGGAGGCCCGCATCCGGCTCTCGGTCGCCCGGGCAGTGCCTGAACAGGAGGACGCTCCCAGCGAGATCCGCGCCGCCGGCGTAATTATCGACGAGGCAAGCTACACCGCCCGCGTCAACGGGGCACCCCTGAACCTGACCTTCAAGGAGTTTGAACTCCTTAAGTACCTGGCCCAGCACCCGGGCAGGGTGTTCACCCGCCAGCAGCTGCTCACCGAGGTGTGGGGCTACGACTATTACGGCGGCACCCGCACGGTGGACGTCCACGTCCGGCGCCTGCGCGCCAAGCTTGGCGCCGACCACGAAAACCTGATCAGCACCGTCAGGAACGTGGGGTACCGCCTCACCCTGGTCCGGCAGCAGGAAGATGAGCTCACCGAGGCCTGAGCCGGATCCGCCGCCGGCGTATAGCCTTGCCTCATGACTCCAGCGCACCCGCAAAAGTGGCCCGTCCAGGTTGTCCGGGGCGGAGTCGACCCGCAGCTCCTGAAGGACTGCCGCGACCTGCTCGCCGCAGCCGAGGAATCAGACGGCAACCCGTCCATCTCTGAGCAGACGCTTGTGACCATGCGCGCCGGTAACTCCGCCGGGCACACGCTGCTGACCCTGGCCCTGTACGCCCCGGACGAGGACTCGGATCCGGCGACCGGCGAAGACCTGGCCGGGTTCGCCGTCGTGGTGGAAGAGCCGGACGGCAATGGCATCCTGGAGATCGCCGTCCACCCTGCCTACCGCAACCAGGGCGTCGCGGACCGCCTGGTGGGTGCGCTCAAGGAAGTCCGCGGCTTTGACGGACTGAAAGCCTGGTCCCACGGCAACCATGAAGCGGCCGCCGACCTTGCCGCACGGTACGGCTACGCGCCCGTGCGCGAACTGTGGAAGATGCGGATGACCACGGCGGACACGGACCTGCCCGACGCCGGCCTCCCGGACGGGGTCTCCATCCGCACCTTCGTGCCGGGCCGGGACGAAGAGGCCTGGCTGGCAGCCAACAAGGCCGCGTTCGCCCACCACCCGGAGCAGGGCAGCCTGACCCGGGCCGACCTTGAAGCACGGATGGCGGAGGACTGGTTCGACCCCGCCGGCTTCTTCCTGGCCGAGGACCGTGACGGCCGGTTGCTGGGCTACCACTGGACGAAGGTCCACCCCCGGCATGGAGCACACCCGGCGATCGGCGAGGTCTATGTGGTGGGCGTGGCGCCGGAGGCCCAGGGCCTGGGGCTGGGCAGGGCACTGACCATTGCAGGCATCAGGCACCTCCGCGATTCCGGCCTGTCGGCAGTCATGCTCTATGTCGACGCGGACAACGATGCCGCCGTCTCGCTGTACCGCCGGCTTGGTTTCAGCCGCTGGGACATGGACGTCATGTACGGCCCGGTGGCTGCAGGCTGAGGCGCCGGTTGGCAGGAACACATTGCGGGTGAAAGACGGGGCCGGGGGCCTGCGAATGCTTGTAAGGTTGAAAACGAACCGTGCGGGGCGGATGCGCCGGCAGCACACCGGCAGGTAAAGGAGAAGCCATGAACCCGGAACCGTCCGGAACAGCCACGCCACAGGATGTTGCAGTGCCGGTGCGCGCCCGATTCGGTTCCTCCGAGGTACCGGCGTCACGGGCCACCCAGGACCGCATCGACATCCCGGAGTTCGCCCCGAACCTGCAGCCTGAGGGCGACATCCGCCCGGACCGGTTCCTGGACCGGGAACTGAGCTGGTTGGCCTTCAACGCACGGGTGCTGGAACTGGCCGAGGACCCCAACCTGCACCTGCTGGAACGGGTCAACTTCCTGTCGATCTTCGCGTCCAACCTGGACGAGTTCTTCATGGTCCGAGTGGCAGGCCTGAAACGGCGCATCGCCACGGGACTTGCCGTGCCGTCCCCCGCAGGCCTGAGCCCGGTGGAGGTGCTGGAGAGGATCAGCGAGGCTGCGCACCGGCTGCAGGAGCGGCACGCGCAGGTCTATGCGGACCAGATCCGGCCTGCCCTGGCCTACGAGCACATCCACCTGATGCAGTGGGAAGAGCTCGACGACGCCGCGCAGCAGCAGCTCAGCGTGATGTTCGCCGAAAAAGTGTTCCCCATCCTCACCCCGCTGGCCGTCGACCCGGCCCACCCTTTCCCCTACATCTCCGGGTTGTCGCTGAACCTCGCCGTCGTGGTCCGGAACCCGGTCAGCGACAAGGAGCTCTTCGCCCGCGTCAAGGTGCCGGACCAGCTGCCCCGGCTGATTTCCATCGACGGTCCCCGCGCCGGCGCAGTGCCGGGCCGGGTGGCACGGTTCATCTCCCTCGAGGATGTCATCGCCGTCCACCTGGACAAGCTGTTCCCGGGCATGGAGGTGCTGGAGCACCACAGCTTCCGCGTCACCCGCAACGAGGATGTCGAGGTGGAAGAGGACGACGCCGAGAACCTCCTCCAGGCCTTGGAAAAGGAACTCCTGCGCCGCCGCTTCGGGCCTCCGGTCAGGCTTGAGGTCACCACGGACATCAACCCGAACATCCGGTCGCTGCTGATCCGCGAGCTGGGCGTGGAGGAATCCGAGGTGTACTCGGTCCCCGCTCCCCTGGACCTGCGCGGCCTGTCCGTGATCGCCGGGATCGACCGGGCCGACCTGCACTACCCCAAGCACATGCCGCACACCTCGCGGTACCTGAACGAGTCCGAGACCTCCAAGGCAGCGAATGTCTTCGCCGCCATGCGCCGCCGGGACATCCTGCTGCACCACCCGTACGACTCGTTCTCGACCTCGGTCCAGGCTTTCCTGGAGCAGGCCGCGGCGGACCCGAAAGTGCAGGCCATCAAGCAGACCCTGTACCGGACTTCCGGCGACTCCCCCATCGTCGACGCCCTGATTGATGCCGCAGAGGCCGGCAAGCAGGTGTTGGCCCTCGTGGAAATCAAGGCCAGGTTTGACGAGCAGGCCAACATTTCCTGGGCGCGGAAGCTGGAACAGGCCGGGGTGCATGTGGTGTACGGCATTGTCGGCCTGAAGACGCACTGCAAGCTCTCGCTGGTGGTGCGCCAGGAGGTGGACGGGCTGCGCCGGTACTGCCACATCGGCACCGGCAACTACCACCCCCGCACCGCGCGCTACTACGAGGACCTGGGCCTGCTCACCGCCAACGACCAGGTGGGCGAGGACCTGTCCAAGCTGTTCAACCAGCTCTCCGGCTACGCCCCCAAATCCACGTTCAAGCGGCTGCTGGTGGCACCACGGTCCGTGCGGTCCGGGCTGATCGACCGGATCGAAACGGAGATCCGCAACGCCCGTGCCGGCGTGCCCGGACGCGTACAGATCAAGGTGAACTCCATGGTGGACGAAGCCATCATCGACTCCCTGTACCGCGCCTCCCAGGCAGGGGTGAAGGTCGACGTGGTGGTGCGCGGAATCTGCTCGCTGCGCCCCGGCGTTCCGGGCCTCAGCGACAACATCACCGTGCGCTCCATCCTGGGCAGGTTCCTGGAGCACTCCCGCGTGTTCGCCTTCGCCAACGGCGGGGACCCCGTGGTGTATATCGGATCCGCAGACATGATGCACCGCAACCTGGACCGCAGGGTGGAGGCCCTGGTCCAGCTGGCCAGCCCCGACGACATCGCGTACGTCCTTGACCTCATGCAGCGCTACATGGCGCCGGAGACGTCGAGCTGGCACCTGGACAACGAAGGGAACTGGACACGGCACCACCTGTCCGAGGACGGGAAGCCGCTTGAAGACGTCCAGTCCTGGCTCCTGGCCTCCCGGCCGCGCCAGCGCAGCCTGAGCCGGCGATAAAGGACCCGGCGTTGTCGAGCGATGCACTCGTAGCTGACCAGACAGACCATCCCGGGGAACCCATAGCGGTCGTCGCTGCCGGCGCCCTGCCGTGGCGGGTCACCAAGGACCGGCTGGAAGTCCTCCTGATCCACCGGCCCCGGTATGACGACTGGTCCTGGCCGAAGGGGAAAATCGACGACGGCGAGACCGTCCCTGAGTGCGCCGTACGTGAGGTGCGCGAAGAGATAGGCCTCGACGCGCCGCTGGGCATCCCTCTGCCGCCCATCCACTACCACGTGGCGTCGGGCCTGAAGGTGGTGCACTACTGGGCGGTGAAGGCGAATGGTGCCCGCTTGGTTCCCGACGGCAAGGAAGTGGACAGCGTCATGTGGTGCAGCCCCGAAAGGGCCGCTTCGCTGCTGTCCAACCCGTCCGACGTCGTACCCCTTGAATACCTGCGCGAAGCCCACGTCCGCCGCGAGCTGGACACCTGGCCGCTGATCGTCCTCCGGCACGCCAAAGCCAAACCCCGGTCGTCCTGGAGCAAGGCCGAAGGGGAACGTCCGCTCGCCGCCACCGGAACACGGCAGGCGCAGGCGGTGGGCCGGATGCTTCAGGCATGGAAGCCGTCCCGGGTGGTTACCAGCCCCTGGCTGCGGTGCGTGGCGACGGTGGCGCCCTATGCCAAGGCGTCAGGGGCGAAGGTGAAGCTGGTAGAGGCGCTGACCGAACACCGGCACCACCGCAGTCCGAAGAAGACGGCCAACACCGTTAAGGCCCTGTTCGACAAGCAGCGGCCGGTGGTGGTTTGCACCCATCGGCCTGCGCTCCCCACGGTGCTCCGGCAGGTGGCCGAGCACATGCCGGCCCGGCTGGCGAGCCTGCTCCCGTCGAAGGAGCCCTACCTGTCGCCGGGGGAAGCCGTGGTGTGCCACGTGGCCAACGGCGGCAAGAACAAGATCGTGGCCGTGGAGCAGTTCAAGCCGTTTGACGACTAGGAGCTTCGCATTTCGCCGGTGTAGGCCAAGTAGACTTGGGGCGTGAGCATCCCAACGCCCTATGAAGACCTCCTGCGCGATGTCCTGGCCTCCGGCACCCATAAGTCGGACCGCACGGGCACCGGAACCACCAGTGTTTTCGGCCGCCAGATCCGCTTTGACCTTTCCAAGAGCTTTCCGCTGATCACCACCAAGCGGGTCCACTTCAAGTCCGTGGCAGTAGAGCTCCTGTGGTTCCTGCGCGGTGAAACCAACATCAAGTGGATGACGGACCAGGGCGTCACCATCTGGAACGAATGGGCTGACGAGGACGGCGACCTGGGCCCGGTCTACGGCGTGCAGTGGCGCAGCTGGCCCACGCCGGACGGCGGCCACATCGACCAGATCGCGGAGCTGGTGGAGAACCTGAAGTCCAACCCGGACTCGCGCCGGCACATCGTTTCCGCCTGGAATGTCTCCGAGCTCAACGACATGGCGCTGCCGCCGTGCCACGCCTTCTTCCAGTTCTATGTGGCCAACGGCAAGCTCTCCTGCCAGCTCTACCAGCGCTCCGCGGACATGTTCCTGGGTGTGCCTTTCAACATCGCCTCCTACGCTCTGCTCACCTGCATGGTCGCCCAGCAGGTGGGGCTCGAACCAGGCGAATTCGTCTGGACGGGCGGTGACGTGCACATCTACGAAAACCACATGGACCAGGTCCTCAAGCAGCTGGAACGCGAGCCTTACGAATACCCGCAGTTGAAGATCAACCGGAAACCGGAGTCGATCTTCGACTACACGCTGGAGGACTTCGAAGTGGTGGGCTACAAGCACCACCCCACGATCAAGGCTCCGATCGCCGTATGAGCACCGAAAATTCCACGGATCCACAGTCCTTCACGGAGGAGCTGGCCGCTTCGGTGACCGGCGTCGGCCTGGTGTGGGCCCAGACTTCCGACGGCGTCATCGGCAAGGACGGGGACATGCCCTGGCACCTGCCGGAGGACCTGAAGCACTTCACCCGGCTGACCACCGGGCACCCGGTCATCATGGGCCGCAAGACGTGGCTGTCCTTTCCGGACAAGTACCGTCCCCTGCCCGGGCGCACGAACATCGTGATCACCCGGCAGAAGGACTGGGCCAACACGCCCGAGGCGGAGGGCGCCGTCGTGGTTCCCTCCCTGGATGATGCGCTGCTTGAGTCGCAGTTCGTCGACGGCGGCGAGACGGTCTGGATCCTGGGCGGCGGGGACGTCTTCCGCCAGTCAACCGAGCTCGCCAACGTCGCGGTGGTCACCACCATCGACGTGAAGGCCGACGGCGACACGTTCGCCCCGGAGCTTGGCACCAGTTGGGAGGCGTCCGCCTCCGTCCCGCCGGACGGCTGGCTGACCGCCGCCAACGGCACGCGCTACCGATTCACCAAATGGTCACGGACCGAGGGCTAGGAACATGCTGAAGAAACCGGAAACCCTGTTCGTCCTGGGCTACATGCTGCTGCCGCTGCTCGCGCTGCTGTCCGCGATCGTCGGGCTGACCATGATCCTGGGCGGCAACAAGATCGCCGGGGCCATCGTGCTGGTGGTGGTGACGCAGGTCTTCGCGTTCGGTGCTTTCTTCGCCCTGCGTGCTCGCAAGGCAGCGGTGCTGGAGCAGTCGGACCGGAGCTAGCGCTTCCGGCCGCGCATGGGGAGACCGCCCCATCGCGGGCGGCCCGGTCCTGCCCTAGGCTGGGGGCACACAGCACTGTGGGGGCTGTTGGATAAATATTGGGGGAAGCCTGGTGACAGGAAACGTGTGGGGCGCCGACGTGGCGCAGCTGCGGACTCTGGCGCAGCAGTTCAGCAAGACAGCGGACTTGCTGCAGCAGCAGTCGACACAATTGAGCAGCCAGATCAACAACACCCCGGCCTGGAAAGGCGCCGACGCCCAGCGGTTCCGCTCTGACTGGAACGGCAACCACCGGGCCCTTCTTCAGCAAACCGCATCCCGGCTGCAGCAGGAATCGAAGGTTCTGCTCAAGAACGCGGATGAACAGGAACTGGCGAGCACCGACGGCGCGGGCTCGGGCGGCGGTCCGGTTCCTGGGATCCCCGGCTTCGGCGGGCCTGGTTCCGGATCTCTAGTGAATCCATGGGGGCCTGATTGGCTGGCCAAGGGCTCACCGTTCCGGGACGGCTGGGGCTTGCGCGGTCAGATCAAGGCTGGTTTTGACCTGCCCAAGAACGTCTTTGGGCTGGCAGTCCTGGGGAGCCACGGTGCTGAAGCCCTTCGGGATGCCAGGGCATGGAAGATGTTCCCTGCCCGAAGCGTCACTTACAACCTTTTGGAGTCACCTTCCGATCTTCTGGGCGCTAAAAACCTTTTCAAATATTTCCCTTCCCTCAGCAAATTCAGGGGTTTCTTCGAGGAGGCCCCCTTGTTCTTCAAAGGAAAGGGCCCCGTACTGGAGGCGCTGGGCAAGGGCGGCCTGGGCCGGGGGGTGGGGTGGCTAGGTATCGGGTTGAGTGGCCTGGACACCGCGAACTACATCAAGGAAGGCAAAACGGGCGACGCCATTTGGTCCGGAGTGAAAACGGGACTGGGTGTAGCATGCTTCCTTCCGCCTCCAGCCGGGACCGTCTGTCAGGTGGCCAGCGCTGGCATCGCGCTCTACGAGATACCGGCGGTTAAGACGTTCGTCAACGGATCGGCAAAGGATGCCGGCGAAATTGTGGCGAGGAAGGCTGCTGAAAGCGCAGCGTTTGTCGCGGAGACCGGGAAGAACCTGGCCGACTTGGGCAAGAGTGCAGCGAACTTCCTTGGAATCGGTTAGTGCAAATCAAAGGAGCTTGAGGATGACCCGCACGATGCAAGGGGAAACGGCTTCAGATTCAGCCGTTGGTTTCGGCTTCGCCGAGATGGCCTTCATGCTCAAACTATTTGGGACGGCTCCTGCCAAGAAGTCGGCTGAAGTCCTTCGGCTCGAAGTGGAGGTAGGCGCTGAACGCCTCTGCGCTGCCGGCGCTTCCTCCCTGCTCGGGCGAGGCTTCGCCACTGTAGGTGAAGACCTCGAACTCGAAGGACCCGCTGTTGCCGTCGCATACACGCTGGCAAAAGCGCATCGCTGGACGGAAATCAGCCTCATTACCCCCGACGTCACAGACACTGTGGTCCACCTTGAGTCGGACGAGGTCTCCCTGCTGCTCCAGCCGAGAACGCTGGAGACCTGGTTTGTGTTCGCCCAAGACCCCACAGTCCCCGGCGCGGAGGCCGAGTTGTCCATCATCAAAGAACATGTGAGCAACCACCCGGAGGGAACCGCCTTCATCCGCGTGCGCAGGATGGGCGATGATGATCACCTCCTCATCCGGCCTGACGCCGGCGGCTGGGCAGTTGGCAAAGTCCTTGATCCCACCCAGGATGTCGTTGAAACTACGGGCCTCGACAGCGAGGATCTCTTGCGCCGGATCACGACTACCCGCGGTGAAGCGGAATGAGCGAGGGCACCAACCGGCCTCAAATTGGCCGCAAGAAGGGCTACTACGCCCGTCAGGTGGAGGCCGAGGCAGCACGCCAGGGCCTTACCGTTGAGGAATACGGGGTCTACAAAGGAGACGTCGGCAGCGCCGTCAAGCCGATTAACTCTGCTGGCGGCTTACTCTTCCTGAGCATCCTGATCACAGCGATCATGGCCGTGGTAGCGGTGCTTATCGTCAAGTTATTTGTGGACGGTACAGAACAACCGAATTGGGGCCAACTGGTGTTCGCCATTGCCTTCGGGCTTTGGATCGTCCCAACGACATGGATTTACTACTTCAAAGAACGTAAAGCGACGCGCCTCCGGAAGGCAGCGGGAAAAACCCTTGAGCCTCCTACCCGCCGCTCAAGGCAAGCGGACTGGTAGCCAGGTTGGGTGCCACCATGAAAAACGATGATTCAGCGGCGTGGCGCTCGTCGTCTGGTTCCGCAATACAAAAGTTGCTTATCGAGCGCCCATACTTCTATGCAACGGGAATGGAACGCACCGTACATTCCTTCACAAGGGAAGAATGGGCATCGGCGGCTTCCAGCCAATCCTTCAACCATCGCCATGAACCCGCGACAACTTCCCGGACAGCACGCGCCCGTTTCCCGAGGAGGCGTCGCCGATGCCCCCGCCAACGACAAGGATGTAAGCGGCCTTGATGGACAGCTCAGACCAGGAGCGGCACAACGACGCCGTTTACGCCGGGCATAAGGAAGCGCTCGCCGGGGGGGAAAAGCGGGTACTGCGCAGGACCAATACCGGTGAAGTGCACAGTTATCCAGGAAATGAGATCGGCTTTTCCCCGGGCCGAGGACAGGCACAGGTCCGGACATGGTGGGGCATGGGTATCCTCACTGCAGTTTTCGGGTTTTTGGTCATTCTTTCCTTGGGCTTACTGCTGGACCCGTTGGGCCGCGGCCAGCAGCCGTTCTGGGGTGCATTATTCCTGACGGCCATGACCGGCCTGGGAGCCTGGTATACCTTCGGCATGGCGAGGGACGAATATCGGGCCAAGAAGCTGCGCAAAGAACGGAACGCACCGGAACCAGGAGCAGGACATGTCAACCAGTGATTCACCGAACAAGCGCCAAGCGTCCCTTGCAAAGAATGACAAGCGGATCCTCCACGGCACCGTGACGGGCGAACTGCACAGCTATTCAAGGGAAGAACTTGGCATAGTCACAGCGAGCTCGCACGCACAGGTACGGTCGGCGGGCGGATTCCTCGTGATGGCGGTCTTCCTTGCTGCCGTGGCAGTCTTCTCCGTTTTCCTGGTTGCCGGACCGACCGCAAGGGGTGGAGACCCGATGTGGAGCGCATTGTTCTTAACGGCAGCCGGAGTCGGCGGTGCCGTGTACGCCCTTCGCATGGCGAAGGTGGCTTCGAGGGCCAAGCGGCTGCGGGCGGAACGGGGAATCCCGGAACCCAGCGCCCGCCAGCTTGATTGGGGCCAGGACCGGCATGGCCAGGCGTAGCAAGGGCGTGCCGCAGGAACCGGGCTACGTTCCCTACCCGCCGCCTCGACAGCGCGTGCTGCATCGCCTCGCCGAGAATGGGGAGGTGGTTGCCTACAGAGAAGACGAGTACGGGGTCAGGAAGGATGACGGCCTCGGCATCACCAAGCCCGTGAACTCCGCGGGCGGGCTGTTGTTCCTTTCCCTCCTGATGACGGCCTTCTTCGGTCTGATGCTTTACGCCATCGTCCAGATGGCACTGACCGACCAGTGGGAAATCCTGGGCAGAACCTGGTGGATGTACTTGCTGGTCCTCTACCCGCTGTTTGCAGGCTGGTCGGGATACTTCCGGGAACGCAAGGCGGAGAAGCTGCGCAAGGCCAGGGATCTTCCGCGGCCGGTGGAATAACGCCTAAAGCGCGTGCCGCCGTCGCGAATTAATCCCAGCCCGGGCGTGACGTAACCGACTGCGCCCTTCCGGTTGGGCCGTCTAAAATAATCGAATGACTACAGCAGCTACCCCTTCCGTCGGCCTGGTCGGATGGCGCGGCATGGTCGGTTCCGTCCTGATGCAGCGCATGCAGGACGAGGGCGACTTCGCCAACATCAACCCGGTGTTCTTCTCCACCTCCAACGCGGGAGGTGCCGCGCCTTCCTTCGCTGATGGTGCCGGCAAGCTCGAGAACGCGTTCGACCTCGACACCCTGGCGAAGCTGCCGATTATTGTCACTGCCCAGGGCGGCGACTACACCAAGCAGGTCCACGGCGACCTGCGCAGCCGCGGCTGGGACGGCCTCTGGATCGACGCCGCCTCCACCCTGCGCATGAACGACGACTCGATCATCGTGCTGGACCCCATCAACCGCGACGTCATCGACAAGGGCCTGGTCAACGGCACCAAGGACTTCATCGGCGGCAACTGCACCGTCTCGTGCATGCTCATGGGCCTCGGCGGACTGTTCAAGAACGGGCTGGTCGAGTGGGGCACCTCCATGACCTACCAGGCAGCCTCGGGCGGCGGCGCCCGGCACATGCGTGAGCTGCTCAGCCAGTTCGGCACGCTCAACGCTGAGGTCAGCACGGAACTGGACGACCCGGCGTCGGCCATCCTGGACATCGACCGCAAGGTCCTGGCCCACCAGCGCACCGACATCGACGCCACCCAGTTCGGCGTCCCCCTGGCAGGCTCCCTGATCCCCTGGATCGACGCCGACCTGGGCAATGGGCAGTCCAAGGAAGAGTGGAAGGCCGGGGTGGAGACCAACAAGATCCTGGGCACCACTGACGAAAACCGGGTAATCATGGACGGCCTCTGCGTCCGCATCGGCGCCATGCGCTCCCACTCCCAAGCCCTCACCCTCAAACTCCGCGAGGACCTGTCCGTGGCCGAGATCGAGAAGCTGCTGGACGAGGACAACCAGTGGGCCAAGGTGGTTCCGAACACCAAGGAAGCCTCCATGGCCGAGCTGACCCCCGTCGCGGCTTCCGGCACCCTGGACATCCCCGTGGGCCGCATCCGCAAGATGGAGATGGGCCCGCAGTACATCAGCGCCTTCACCGTGGGTGACCAGCTCCTCTGGGGCGCCGCCGAGCCGCTGCGCCGCATGCTCAACATCGCCACCGGCAACCTGTAACGCCTACAGCTGCTTCACGAGCGGCCCTCCCCCGCATAACCGCTGCTGCCCTGCACCGGTTATGCGGGGAAGGGCCGCTTTTGCATGACCAGAAAAGCCAACAACCTGTGCCGCAGCTCTCCCGGCCGCTCGAGTTGCTTCCAATTGATCCGGAAAACCGCCCACCCCAGCTCCTGCAGCGCGTTCTCCCGGCCGCGCTCGGCAAGCAGAACATCTTCGGTGGGAGCGTAGTCGGTGTACTTCGCCCGGCCGTCGAATTCGATGATGACCCGGGCCTCCGGATCCGCGAAGTCCGCCCTGAAGAGACCCTCATGCGTATGGATCTCCACCTGGGGAGCGAAAGCCTGAAGGCCAAACGAATGCAGCAGCAGCCTGGTCCGCGTCTCCCCCGCCGATTCTGACCGGCCATCCAGCACGGCCAGCAGGTTCGCGGCCCTTCGGCTGCCACGCTTAGTCGGGCTCTCATCGAGCAACCGCTGCATGGACTCGAGGCTTGCACCCTTCCGCAGTGCGTGGTCGCCGATCACCGCAGCCTCGTCCAGCGGCAAGATCCGTGCGCAATCCAGGACCGTCCGTTCGAGGCTGGTAGTGAAAATTTCGCGCCCGTCCACGGTCCACAGCGATATGCGCTCTTCATCCGTCAGGGGAAGCTGGTGTGTGCGGACATCCGTCCCGGCACTGGACCCTGAATTCGAGTATCCAGTGGTGACGTGGATCAGCGGTGGTGACCTCCAGACACTGCACCCATGCAGCCTGGCGGCGCTCAGGTGGCTGTAGCGCGACAGCCCACCCGTGGATTCGTAGTGTGCGGTGACCAGCAGACGATCGCGCTCCCACGGTGTGGCGGCCTGCCACTCCCGCTGCCTCACGTAGGCCCCTCTGCGCAATCGGATTAGGATGCCGTTGCGGACCGCGGCGGTGAGCACACGGTCGTCCAGGCTTGCCGCGGCCAGTTGCCGCAACGATGCGACGGGCGCATCCGGCCACTTCGCATCGACCAAGGCCCGCACTTGTCCCGATTCCATGGTTAAAGGGTGGCGTGGCGGGAAGACGCCGGACACGGACGGATCGGCCTATGTGGACAGTGACCGGCCGAGGGCGGCCCTGCCCCGCATAACCGGTGCTGGGCAGCACCGTTCGTGCGGGGCAGGGCCGCTCGTGCGTTCGGCCCGCATCAGGAGGCCAGGAACGTCGTGTACCGCCGGGCGGCCTTGGTGAGGGCTGCCTGCGCTGCGGGGCCCAGCGTCGCGGTCCCGTCAAAGAGTTCAGGTACGACGGCGGCGCCAGTCCCCGAGCCCTGCAGCGCCCAGGTGCCCACCACCTTCCCCGCCGCGACCACCGTCTTCTTGAACACGCCGTTTCCGCCGGGAACGATCAAGTCGGAGTGCTCCGGCGCCAGGACGGCGGACCGGTCTGTATAGCCGAGGACGAACTCATCGAATCCGGGCAGCAGGTGCACGGACCGGGCCCCGGGCACGCCGGCGTCCAGCAAGGCTGCCACGTCGTGCGACATCCAGTAACTGGTGCCCTCAAACTCCAGCTCCACCAAGGCGCCCCGGACGCTTTCAAAAGCAGCCCGCACCTCGGTCAGCGGCAGCTGGGTCCACCAAGCGAAGTCGCGGAGCGTTGCCGGGCCGTGGCTGCGGAAATAGCGGAGCGCGAACTCCGCGATCCCCTCCTCGCGGCCGAGGCTGCGGGACTCTGGGATCCATTGCTCGAAGGCGGCGATCAGCTGCTGGTTTCCCGACAGCGGACCCAGTACCAGCCAACCATGCCGGCACAGCGAGCCGAGCAGATGGATCCCCCTTTGGCCTTGGGTCGGCTGGCCGGCGGCGTCGAAGACCCGGAACAGGTCCGCCCGGCCGACGGGGCCTTCCGCATGGATGTGCTCCAGCGCGATGTCCCGGGCCTTTTCGACATCCGCCCACGTGATCTCCAGCTGCCGGTGACGGCCTGCAATGCTTTTGGTGAGCCGTTCAGCCGTGAGCTCCAGCATCCACCGCAGGTCCTCCGGAGCCACCAGGTGCAGCGTTCCACGCATCGGCCACGACCGGACCACAGTTCCGGCATTGATGGCGTCCCTCACGTCGGCGAGTCCTGCCGCGGGCACCCGGACGCCCACGGCCCAGAGCGCTGCCGGCGGGTCCTGCGCCTGCATCGCGGTCATCCAGCGGACCAGCTCAGGTACGGTCGCCGCGGCCTCGCCCACGAGCCGCTGGGATGCCAGCCGAAGCCGTCCCAGTATCCTGCGGTCGCGCAGGGAAGCGTGCGGAGCCATGGCCCCATCCTAGGCCTGGTTACGGCCGGGAATGCCTACAGTTCGAGGCCAATCAGCAGCGGCTCCGGGTGCAGCGAAATGCCGAAGCAGCGTTCGACGCCGGCACGCACCTCCCGCGCGACGGCCACCATGTCTGCAGCGCTGGCTGAGCCGCGGTTGGTGATGGCGAGCGTGTGCTTGGTGGACAATGAGGCCCGGCCACCCGACACGCCGTCGGGCTCCAGGCCGAAGCCCTTGCCGAATCCTGCCTGGTCAATCAGCCAAGCCGCGGAGAGCTTTACCAGGCCATCAGTTCCGGCCGGGTAGCGGGGTGCCGTTTCCGGCAGCCTGTCCGCCACGTCCGCGGGCACGATGGGGTTGGTGAAGAACGAACCGGTGGAGTACGTGTCCCGGTCCGCAGCGTCCCACACCATGCCCTTGGAAGCACGCAGCCGGAGGACCTCGCGGCGGACGTCGTTGGAGTACGCGCGCTTGCCCGGCTCCACGCCAAGCGATCGGGCGAGCTCGGCGTAGCGGATCGGCGCGCTCATCCGGCCCAGCGGCAGCTGGAACTCCACCGTAAGGACCACGTACCGCGGCGAGCCGTTGACCGTGGTCTGTTTGAGGATGGAGTCGCGGTAGCCGAATTTCAGTTCGGAGTTGGTGAAGGTCTTCACAGCGTTCTGTTCGCGGTCCCAGGTGCGGACGGCTGCGATCGTCTGGGAGACCTCGGCGCCGTAGGCACCAACGTTTTGCACCGGCGTCGCCCCGGTGGAGCCCGGAATGCCGGACAGGGCCTCGATCCCGGACCAGGCGTGGCGGACGGCGTGCTCCACCAACTGGTCCCAGTTGTGGCCGGCCTGCACCACCACGGCGACACCGCCGCAGGAGTCCTCCGCGTTGACCGTGAACCCCTCGGAGGCGATCTTCACGACGGTCCCGGGGAACCCGTCGTCGGACACCAGGAGGTTGGACCCTCCGCTGACGATGAGGACCTGCTCCCCCGCAGCATCCGCGGACCGTACGGCATCGATGATTTCAGCCTCGGTCCGGGCCTCGATGAACTTGCCGGCGGGGCCACCGACGGCGGAGGTGGTCAGGGAGGAAAGCAGCGTGGAAGTCACCGATCCACAGTACTTGAAGATACTTACGTAACGCAGTTCCTTTAGGTACCGGCAGCTTTCCGGGCCACCGGCGACAGGACGAAGCTCACCGCAAGCATCACCATGACGGCAAGCAGCGAATGCAGGATACCCACGTGTTCGGCCAGCAGGCCCAGCAGCGGTGGCCCGCAGAGGAACGCGGCGTAGCCGATGGTGGACACCACTGAGACCCGGGCGGCGGCCATGGCGGGGTCATCGGCCGCGGCGGACATGCCCACCGGGAAGCCGAGGGAGGCGCCCAGCCCCCAGGCGGCAAGTCCCACGTAGGCCAACCAGGGCGCGGTGGCGAAGACGAACACGCCCAGGCCCACGACAGCCAGGGCGGCGCACCATCGCATGACCGGCACGCGGCCAAAGCGGTCCAGCACGACTGTTCCGGCGAAGCGTCCGATGGTCATGAAAGTCACGAACAGTCCGTAGCCGGCGGCGCCGGCAGCATCGGTCTGCCCGTGGCCGTCCGCCAGGGCAAGGGCCACCCAGTCCCCCGCCGCGCCCTCGGCCAGTGCGAGGCCCAGCACCAGGACGCCCAGCAGCAGGGTCCGCCGGTCCCGCCACGCCTGCGCTATCTTGCGTTTGTTGTCCAGCGGTGCGCCACCGGATGCGGTTCCGGCGGCAATGACGGGGATGGGACCGGTGACCGGGTCCTCGAAGTTGTCCGGAACGTAGGCGCGCTCCCCCGCCGCGGGGGTGATGTCGGCACGGAACCGGGCCGCCGCCGTCGCCACCGACACCGCGACCACCGCACCTGCCGCAGCGAGGTGCCAGAACACCGGCAGGGACACTGCCGCGGCACCTGCGCCCAGTCCGGCGCCCGCAACGGTCCCCAGGCTGAACGCCCCGTGCAGCCGCGGCATGATGTGCCGGCCCACGGCCCGTTCCACCGCCGCGCCCTCAACGTTCGACGCCGTGTTCCAGCTGCCGGTACCCAGTCCGATGACTGCGAGCCCCACGGCGGTCGCCACCGGGCTGGATAACACAGTTGTGCCAAAACCGGTGGCCAGCAGGCCGGCGCCCACCATGATGCTTCCGGTCCGGATGGCCCGCTTGGATCCCAGTCGCAGCACCACCAGCCCTGATGCTGAGACGGAGGCGAAGGACCCCAGCGTCATGCAGAGCAGGAGGATCCCGACATTGCCAGGAGTGAGGTCCAGGGCGTCCCGGATGGCCGGAAGCCGGGACACCCAGGAGGCGAAGGCAAGGCCGCTGGCCGCATAGGCCACCACTACCGCGTTGCGCCACTGCCTCACCTGGAGGGAGGTGGCCTCGGTTCCGGCGCCTGCGCTCAAGGGTGGATACTCAAGACAGCTTGACGAGCGCCTGGGCCTTCATCAGGACCTTCTGCCCGGCCGAGACGACGGTGAGGTCGACACGTGCGGTGCCGGCATCGGCGTCGAGCTTGCCGATGGTGCCGCTGACCTCGATGGTGGCGCCGGGCTCCTGCGTGCCCGTGGTGTCGGTGACCAGGACGGGCTTGGTGAAGCGGGTCTGGAAATCGACGACGGCGCCCGGGTCACCCGCCCAGTCACTGACCAGCTGGACAGCGGAGCCCATGGTGAACATGCCGTGGGCGATGACGCCGGGCAGTTCCACGCTCGTGGCGAAGGCCTCGTTCCAGTGGATGGGGTTGAAGTCGCCGGACGCGCCGGCGTACTTGACCAGGTCGGTGCGGGTGACCTCGATGGTGCGGCTGCCGATCTCCTGGCCGGCGCTGAGTTCGTTGAAGCTGGGGCTCATGGTTACTGTCCCTCTCCGCGGACCAGGATGGATGACGTGGTGGTGGTGACGTGTTCACGGGCGTCGCCGTCGCCAAGGGCGAAGATCTCGGAGCGGGTGGTGATCATGGCGCCGCCGCCCATGGCCCGGACGCCGTCGACGTGCAGTTCCGCGACGAGGCGGTCCCCGGCGACGATGGGACGGTGGTGGGTGAAGCGCTGGTCGGCGTGGACCACGCGGGAGAAATCGATGCCGGCTGCCGGATCCTCGATCAGCTGGGCGTCCGCGCGCTGGGCGATGATGATGGCGAACGTGGGCGGGGCCACGAGGTCGCGGTGGCCCAGGGCCTTGGCGGCGTCAAGATCGAAGTGTGCAGGGTGGGTGGCCTTCACGGCGCGGGCGAACTCGCGGATCTTCTCGCGGCCGACGTCGTACACCTCTGCGGCAGGGTAGCTTCGCCCCTGCAGGTCCGGATTGATAGTCATGGCCTCCAGCCTATCGCCCGGTCAGTGGCGGCCGGAAAAGCCCGCCGGTACCGTTCCGGCGGCGGCTAGCGGCGGAGGTTCTTGCGGATTGCCTGGCCGCGGACCACGATGCCGGCCACGTGCAGGACAAGGCCCAGACCGATCAGCGGCAGCGAGGCCATGGCCAGCCCCTGGTTGCCGCTGGTGTTGCCCACCAGGTTGAGGATGATGCCGACGGCGATCAGTCCCATCGCGCTGAAGACCAGGACTTTGTAGCGGGTTGGCGCGGCGGCCCAGAATTCGTTCAGCACCCACCCAGTTTACCGGGCCTTCAGAAGAGGGACTCCTGGATCGCCGGCACCACGGACGCATAGTTCCCCAGGACAATGGTCCGGGCAGCCAGCTGGGACAGGTTGACCACGAACTCAGCATCGGTGCCGTCCAGCCGTGCCAGGGCGTTGGGCCCGCTCAGGGCGGCTATGCCGAAGCCGTGCCGGCCTGCGTCCAGTGGATGCGGGTACGCGTGGCGGAAAGCGTCAGTCCCATAGAGGGCGTCAGCCCGGGCCGGCCGGACCCACCGCTCCTCCACCGTCTCGAAGCCGTCGACGGCGGTGCCGGCCAGCAGTGCGCGGGCCCCTGCGGCGGCGTGGACATTAATGGCGTCCAGGCGCTGGGCGGGAAGGGGCTCCAGCAGGGCGTCCGCCTTGGCTGCGGACCGGATTTGCTGCGTCAGCCCGGCTTCGGACGTCACCAGGTCCTCGAGGATACGCACCACCCGGCCGTCCTTTGCCCGTGCCACGTACCTCGCGGCCGCGGCGCCCTGCTCCGCGAGCCGGTTCCACTTCCGTGGGCCGGATGCCGTCCCCACCTTGGTGGCACCGCCGGCGAAGGTGGCGACATAGAGCCAGTGTTCCTGCATCAGGTAGTCACGCAGCCCCGGAGTGACCCGGCCGCCGCGGTGGAAGTCGTGCATCAGCCGGGATTCGTCCAGCATGAAGCACCGCTCACACTGCTTGCCCTTCGACGCGGGCGTACCGGCCGCACAGAGGATGTGTTCCCGCCGCGATGGGGAATGAACCACCACGTGCCCCAGGCAGGACCTGCCCGGCTGGACCACCTCGAAGCCCAGGCGCGCGCCGGCGTGCAGGCGCAACTGCCGGAAGTCCCCGTCCGGTGACTGGAGGCATAAAACCGGTGCGTCGCCGTCGTCCGCTGCCTTGGGAGCCGGCCCATCCCAAAAGACCCCGTGGACCAGATAGCGGGTATCGGTCAACGGGGCCTCCTGGAAAAAGCTGGGCGCCACTACAGGGCGGGCTGCACCCCGAAGGCTACCGCGAGCTTCATGATCTTCTCGGCGCGGCCCAGGCGGGGCAGGTCGGAGCCGTCGCGGATGACGCGGCCGTTGGCTTCGAAATCAGCCATGAAGTCGGTGGCCCAGGCGACGTCGGACGGCGTGGGGCTGATGACCTCGTTGATCACCGGGGTCTGGTCGATGGCGAGGCACAGCTTGCCGGTCATGCCCATCATCACGGTGATGCCGGTCTGCTCGCGCAGGATGGGGTGGTTGGTGCCCACGGTGGGGCCGTCGATGGGACCCGGCAGGTTGCCCACGCGGCTGGCCACGACGAGCTTGGCCCGCGGGTAAGCCATGGCTTCCGGGGTGGCGGCCATGCCTGTGTCGCGGCGGAAGTCGCCGGAGCCGAAGGCCAGACGGAACGCGCCCTGTGCCTTGGCGATGTTGTTGGCTTCCTCGATGCCGACGGCGGACTCCACCAACGGAATGACGGGGGTCTTGCCGTCCATGCGGTGGTAGCTCTCGGTCACCTGGTCGGCGGATTCGGTCTTGGCGAGCATGACGCCCAGCAGGCCGGGGGTGCCGCGCAGGCCAGCGAGGTCGTCCGCCCAGAACGGGCTGGTGGCGTCGTTGATCCGGACCCAGGCCTTGCCGCCGGCGGTCAGCCAGTCGATCACGTTGTTCCGGGCCTGGTCCTTCTGCGAGGGGTCCACGGCATCTTCAATATCCAGGATGATCGAGTCGGCACGGGACACGGCCGACTGGTCGAAGAGCTCCGGCTTCATGGCATTGACCAGCAGCCAGGAGCGGGCGATCTCTGCGGGGATATTGCGTTCCGGCCTTACGGTTTCGGCGGCGATGGTAGACGTCATGTATCTACCGTATCGGGCCCGCAAGCGGCGCGGCGAAGAAAACGGCCAGCTTGTGAGGATCAATACGAACTAAACGGGTTGTGACCGGCCCGCTGGGGGAAAGCAGGTAGCGCCAGGCGTCGTTTTGGGGTTCACAACGACGCCTGGCGCTACCTGGTGAGGAGGGGTCAGGGGATGTTGCTGCCGCGCGCAGTCACCCAGAGTCTGTACCAGTCGGGCCGCGTCATGGCCTCAGCCACCCTGGCCGCGTCGCGGCAGGCGCGGATACGGTCCGGATTGACCGTCCCGATCACCGGGGCGATGCCTGCCGGGTGCTTCATCAGCCAGCCCAGCAGCACAGCTTCGCCGGTAGCGTCGTATTCCGCTGCCAGCTGCGCCACGAGTTCCGTGGTGGCCGCCTCCGGGGACGCCGGGCTCTCCGGCTCCACGCCGGTGTAGGCCCCGCGGGCCAGTGAGCCGTAGGCCTGCAGCGTGATCTTGTTGCGCGCGCAGAACTCCACGGTGCCGTGCGGGAAGCTGTAGTCCAGGTGGCCGGGATGGTTCACCAGGACCTGGCTTTCCAGCCACGCCCGCTTGAGCAGGCTCATTTCCAGCTGGTTGGCAACCACCGGCGTCTCCAGCCGGTCCTGCAGCGCCTCAATCTGCGGGCCGGACATGTTGGACACACCCAGCTGCCGGACCTTGCCTTCCGCCATCAGCTGCCCGACGGCGGAAGCCACCTCCGCGGGGTCCGCCAGGGGGTCGGGGCGGTGCAGCAGGAGAATGTCGACGTAGTCCGTCCGGAGCCTTTTGAGACTGCCGTTGACCCGCTCAAGGATCGCTTCGCGGCTGAGGTCGTAGTGCGTCTGCAGCCCGCGCTCGTTCAACCTTATGCCGCACTTGGTCTGCAGCCTGACGCGTTCCCGGAGCCCCGGCGTGGCCGCAAGGACCTCGCCAAAGACCGCCTCCGATTTGCCGTTCCGGTAGATGTCCGCGTGGTCGAACAAGGTGATTCCGGCGTCCAGGGCAGCCTGGACGGCAGCCGCGGCCTCGTCCACATGGCTGCTGCCATGCGGCTCGTCGGACCAGCTGCCGCCCAGGCCCATGCACCCGTAGATCAGCTCCTGCATCAGCGGCCTGTGCCTTCGCCGCGGCCGTGCATCAGCGCAGCCACGCGGTGGTGTTCGCGGGCAGCTCGCCGTCCTCGAGCGGCGCGCTGCTGACCAGGACCTTTCCGGCCGGAAGGTCCACAGTGGCGTTCCCGAAGTTGGTCACCGACTGCCAGCCGTTGGGGCGCTTGAAGTGCAGTACGTCAGGATTGGCGTTTTCGACCCACTCGAGGTCCTCATTGGTCTGCAGTTCCCGGCGCAGCTTGAGGGCGGTCCGGTAGAGCTCCAGGGTGGAGCCTTCCGTTCCGTCCTGGGCCTCCACCGCGTACTTGCTGAACCAGTCCGGCTGGGGCAGGTGCGAGCCGCCGTCGCCGAACCCGAAGGAGGTGCCTTCCACCTTCCACGGCAGCGGCACGCGGCAGCCGTCGCGGCCGATTTCCACTCCCTTGTTGCGGAAGAAGGACGGGTCCTGGCGCTCGGAGTCCGGAATTTCGGCCACTTCCTGCAGGCCCAGCTCCTCACCCTGGTAGAGGTAGGCGGAACCCGGGACGGCGAGCATCAGCAACGTGGCAGCGCGGGCACGGCGCTCGCCGAGTTCAACATCCAGCTGGTCCTTCGGGCCGCCGGCGAGCAGCCAGTCCTTGCCGTCCTGGCCCTTGGCGCCCGCCTTTTCCTTGGCCACCTGCGGCAGGCCGTAGCGCGTGGCGTGGCGGACGACGTCGTGGTTGGAGAACACCCAGGTGGAGGAGGCGCCGGTGGCCGCGGCTTCGGCGAGGTTGCGGGTGATGATTTCCCGGTACTCCGCGGCGTCGAAGTCGGCCTGCAGCAGGTCGAAGTTGAACGCCTGGCCAAGGCCCTGGGGGCTCGCGTAGCGGGCGCGGCGGGTAGCGTGCACCCAGGCTTCGGCGACGGCAGTGCGCGGCGGGTTGTACTCGTTGAACACCTCGCGCCACTCGGCATAGATCTCATGCACTTCGTCCCGGTCCCAGAACGGGTGCGTGCCATCGTCGAACCCGTCCACACCGGTGTTCGCTGCGCTCAGTTCCAGCTTGGACAGCAGCGGCTCGGTGAGGTCCTTGGTGAGGGCGTGCGCAACGTCCACGCGGAAGCCGTCAACGCCGCGGTCGGACCAGAAGCGCAGGGTCTTGAGGAAGTCCTCGCGGATCTCCCGGTTGGACCAGTTCAGGTCCGGCTGCTCCTTGGCGAAGATGTGCATGTACCACTGGCCCGGGGTGCCGTCCGGTTCCGTGATGCGCTCCCAGGCGGGGCCGCCAAACACGGAGTCCCAGTCCGACGGCGGGAACTCGCCGTTGGGGCCTTTGCCATCGCGGAAGATGTAGCGGTCGCGGGCAGGTGAGCCCTTCGGCGAGGCCAGGGCTTCCTGGAACCACTTGTGCCGGTTCGAGGAGTGGTTGGGGACGATGTCAGCAATCAGCTTGATGCCGGCTTCGTGCAGGGCCTTGGCCATCTCATCGAAGTCCGCCAGCGTGCCCAGCTTGGGGTCCACGTCGCGGTAGTCGTCAACGTCGTAGCCGCCGTCAGCCAGGGCCGAAGGGTAGAACGGGCTCAGCCAGACGGCGTCGATACCCAGCGTCTTCAGGTACGGGACCTTAGCCGTGATGCCCTTGAGGTCGCCGATGCCGTCGCCGTTGGAGTCGGCGAAGCTGCGCGGGTAGATCTGGTAGACGGACGCCTGGCGCCACCAGTTCGGGTCAGCCAGACGGTCAGAGTCGGACAGGGTTGCCAAGGTGGCAGTGGTGGACAAGGCTTGATCCTTTTCTTCAGCGGCGGAGATATTTATATTGAATCTAAATTTACTTCCGGATCCATTATTCGCGCCTTGCAGGGGAAGGTCAACAGCATGCCCGGACGGGATCCGGACGGACTCTCCCGGGACCGGCTACGGCCGCGGTTCCAAGGCTGCTGCCACGGGCAGCGTGCCGTCCCGGAACTCAATGGTCCGCCCAGCGGTTTGCGGCAGGTCCAGCACTGCCGCCGCCACGATCGCAGTGTTGGCTCGGGAGGTTTCGCGGGAACCCCCGGGGGCCGGGTCGATGTCGATCAGCCCGGTCCCGGGCTTGTCCGTGAGCGCGCCGGGACCGAGGATGGTCCACGCCAGTCTGCTGCCGCGCAAATATTCGTCCGCGGCCGCCTTGGCCTCTGCATAGGCGTAAAAGCTGTTGTCTTCCGGCACGCCGTGGTTCTTGCCCGCGCCCAGGTAGGAGACCATGACGTACCGGTCCACGCCGGCCTGGGCTGCGGCATCCATCGACCGGATGGCGGCGTCCCGGTCCACTGCGTAGGTGCGTCCCGGGTTGCCACCGCCGGCGCCTGCGGACCAGACCACGGCGTCGTGGCCTTCCAGCGCCGCGGCGATGTCCGCCGTCGTCGCGTTCTCCACGTCCAGGACCACCGGCGTGGCACCGGTATCCGCCACGTCCGCGGAATGGTCCGGGTTCCGGATAAACGAGGTGACGCCGTGTCCCTCGTCGGCAAGCATGGCGGACAGGAGGAGGGCCACTTTGCCGTGGCCGCCGATGATGGCGATGCGTGTCATGCACCCATTCTGCCCGCCCAGGGGACAATTCCAAGGGCCAGGCGGCCCTGAACAGGGCCTTTATGCCCTAGCCCGGCTTTCCGGCACCACCCTAGCTTGAAGGAATGGCTGCCGGACCCGCAGCGGGGTTGGACGGACCCGCATCAGAGACAATGTTGAAGCTGGGCCGTTTCTTCACGAAATGGGACCAGACCGGGGACGGCAGGGCGGTGTTCCGGGAAGGCGGCCGCAAGGGCGACATCTTCTACCGGGACCGCTGGAGCCACGACAAAGTGGTCCGGTCCACCCACGGCGTGAACTGCACGGGGTCCTGTTCCTGGAAGGTGTACGTCAAGGACGGCATCATCACCTGGGAATCCCAGCAGACCGACTACCCGTCGGTGGGCCCGGACAGCCCGGAATACGAACCCAGGGGCTGCCCGCGCGGGGCAGCCTTTTCCTGGTACACCTACTCCCCCACCCGGGTTCGCTTTCCGTACGCCCGCGGGGTCCTGGTGGAGATGTACCGGGAAGCCAAGGCCCGGCTCGGTGATCCGGTGCTGGCCTTTGCCGAGATTGCGGCGGACCCGGAAAAGCGGCGCCGTTACCAGCAGGCCCGCGGGAAGGGCGGACTGGTCCGGGTCTCCTGGCAGGAAGCCATCGAGATCGCGGCCGCGGCCCACGTGAACACCATCAAGACCTACGGCCCGGACCGCTGCGCCGGCTTTTCCCCCATCCCGGCCATGTCCATGGTGTCGCACGCGGTGGGAACCCGGTTCATCCAGCTCATCGGCGGCGTGATGACCTCCTTCTACGACTGGTACGCCGACCTTCCCGTCGCCAGCCCGCAGGTGTTCGGGGACCAGACCGACGTCCCGGAATCCGGGGACTGGTGGGACGCGCGGTACCTGATGATGTGGGGTTCCAACGTCCCGGTCACCAGGACGCCGGACGCGCACTGGATGGCGGAGGTCCGATACCGGGGCACCAAGGTGGTGACCGTCAGCCCGGACTACGCGGACAACACCAAGTTCGCCGACGAATGGCTGCCGGCCCAGGCGGGCACGGACGCCGCACTGGCCATGGCCATGGGGCACGTGATGCTCAAGGAATTCTTCGTGGACCGGCAGGTGCCCTTCTTCACCGGCTATGTGAAGCAGTACACGGACCTTCCGTTCCTGGTCCGGTTGGCAAGGAACGACGACGGCGCGCTGACGCCGTCGAAATTCCTCACCGCCCTGGACGTCCCCGGGGAGTCCACGGCGGAGGATGCGGCGTTCCGCACCGTCCTGTTCGACACCAAGGCCGGGCGGCCGGTGGTCCCCAACGGATCCATGGGGTTCCGGTACTCAGGCAGCGGGGAGGGCAAGTGGAACCTCGACCTCGAGGGAATCGAACCCGCCCTGTCCCTGCGGGACGTGTCCGCGGCGAGCGCCAAAATCCTCCTTCCCTGCTTCGAGGACCCCGGCGGTGCCGGCAGCATCCTGCGGCGGGGCGTGCCGGTGATCGAGGTCAACGGCGAGCTGGTGACCACTGTGTTCGACCTGATGCTGGCCCAGTACGGGGTGGGCCGCGAGGGGCTGCCCGGCGACTGGGCCGCAGGATACGAGGACGCCGCCACCCCCTACACGCCCGCCTGGCAGGAGGAAATCACCAGCGTCCCGGCCCAGGCCTGCATCCGGGTGGCCCGCGAATTCGCCCGCAACGCCGAACAGTCCAAGGGCCGGTCCATGATCATCATGGGCGCCGGCATCTGCCAGTGGTTCCACGGCGACACCACCTACCGGGCAGTCCTGGCCCTGGTCATGCTCACGGGCTGCATGGGCCGCAACGGCGGCGGCTGGGCGCATTACGTGGGGCAGGAGAAGACCCGGCCCATCACTGGCTGGGTGTCCCTGGCCAACGCCCTGGACTGGTCCCGGCCGCCGCGCACCATGATCGGCACAGGCTACTGGTACATGCACACGGACCAGTGGCGGCAGGACGGCTACTCCGCGGACGCGCTGAAGTCGCCGCTGTCCACCGGCAACCTGGACGGCATGCACACCGCGGACGCGCTGGCCCAGTCCGCGCGGCTCGGCTGGATGCCCTTCTACCCGCAGTTCGACCGGAACCCGCTGGACGTCGCGGACGAGGCGGAGGCCGCCGTCGCCGCCGGCACCGCTGCCGACGCCCCCGCCTACATCGCCGAAGCATTGAAGAACCGCACCCTCAACCCGGCGATCGAGGACGTGGACGCCCCGGCAAACTGGCCGCGGACCCTGGTGCTGTGGCGCTCCAACCTGTTCGGTTCCTCCGCCAAGGGCAACGAGTACTTCCTCCGCAACCTGCTGGGGACGCACCACAACGTCATGGGCCCGGACAGTGCCGCCGAACTGAAACCCAAGGATGTGGCATGGCACGACCAGGCGCCGGAAGGGAAGCTGGACCTCCTGGTGTCCGCCGACTTCCGCATGACCTCCACCACGCTCCTGTCCGACGTCGTGTTCCCGGCGGCCACCTGGTACGAAAAGAACGACCTCTCCTCCACTGACATGCACCCGTTCGTCCACGCCTTCAGCCCGGCCATCGACCCGCCCTGGGAAACCAAGACGGACTTCGACACTTTCCACCTGCTGGCCCGCGAGTTCTCCCGCCAGGCAAGGACCCACCTCGGCGTGCGGCGAGACCTCGTGAGCGTGCCCCTGCAGCATGACACCCCAGGCCAGCTCGCCCAGCCGGGCGGGGTGGTGCGGGACTGGCGGAATCCGGACATACCGGCCGTGCCCGGGCAGAACATGCCCGTCTTCTCTGTGGTGGAGCGGGACTATACGGCCATCGCGGACAAGCTTGCCGCCGTCGGACCCCTGGCTGACAAACTGGGCTTCACCGTCAAGAACGTCACCTACAAACTGGCCGGACCGCTGGAACGGCTCAGCCGGTCCAACGGCGTGATGCTGGGCGGCGCCGCGGACGGCCGCCCCGCGATGGACACCGACGCGAAGATGGCCGAGGCGATCCTGGCCTTCTCCGGGACCACCAACGGCGCGTTGTCCGTGCAGGGGTTCAAGGACCAAGAGGCGCGCACCGGGAGGAAGCTGGCGGACCTCTCGGAAGGCTCCGAGGAGAAATCCATCACCTTCGCCCAGACCCAGGCCGGCCCGGTGCCGGTGATCACGTCCCCGGAATGGTCCGGTTCGGAGACGGGCGGGCGCCGGTACGCACCATTCACCATCAACATCGAACGGCTCAAGCCCTTCCACACCCTGACCGGGCGGATGCACTTCTTCCTGGACCACGACTGGATGACCGACATCGGCGAGGCCCTGCCCATCTACCGGCCGCCGCTGGACATGCACCGGCTCTTCGGCGAACCGCGCCTGGGCTCCGACGGGTCCATGGAAGTGACGGTCCGGTACCTGACACCGCACTCCAAATGGTCCATCCACTCCGAGTACCAGGACAACCTGCTGATGCTCTCGCTCTCCCGGGGCGGCCCTACCGTCTGGATGAGCCCCGCCGACGCGGACGCGATCAAGGTCCGGGACAACGACTGGGTGGAGTGCGTGAACGTCAACGGTGTCCTGGTGGCACGCGCCATCGTCAGCCACCGGATGCCTGCCGGCGTTGTGTACGTCCACCACGCCCAGGAGCGCACCATCGACGTACCCAAGTCGGAGGCCACCGGCAGGCGCGGTGGCATTCACAACTCCGTCACCAGGCTGCTGGTGAAACCCTCCCACCTGATCGGCGGCTACGCGCAGCAGGCCTACGCCTTCAACTACCTCGGCCCCACCGGAAACCAGCGCGACATGGTGGCCACGGTCCGCCGCCGGTCCCAGGAGGTGCAGTACTGATGCGGGTGATGGCCCAAATGGGCATGGTGATGAACCTGGACAAGTGCATCGGCTGCCACACGTGCTCCGTGACCTGCAAACAGGCCTGGACCAACCGTGCCGGCACCGAATACGTCTGGTTCAATAACGTGGAAACCCGGCCGGGGCAGGGCTACCCGCGCCGCTACGAGGACCAGGACCGCTGGTACGGGGGCTGGTCGCTGAACAAGCGCGGCAGGCTGGTCCTGAAGGCCGGCGGCCGGGTGAAGAAGCTGTTCGGCATCTTCGCCAGCCCGGTCCAGCCCGAGCTCAACGACTACTACGAGCCCTGGACCTACGACTACAAGACCCTGGTGGACGCCCCGCTCGGCGACGACTTCCCGGTGGCCCGGCCCAAATCACTCATCACCGGCGAGGACACCAAAATCACCTGGTCCGCCAACTGGGACGACAACCTGGGCGGCTCCCGGGACAACGGCCACCTGGACCCGCTGGTGGAAAGGGTCCGGCGCGAGTCGGAGGACAAGATCAAGTTCGCCTACGAGCAGACCTTCATGTTCTACCTGCCCCGGATCTGCGAGCACTGCCTGAATCCGTCCTGCATGGCCTCCTGCCCGTCCGGGGCGATCTACAAGCGCGTGGAGGACGGGATCGTGCTGGTGGACCAGGACCGGTGCCGCGGCTGGCGCCAGTGCGTCACCGGCTGCCCGTACAAGAAGATCTACTTCAACCACAAGACCGGCAAGGCCGAGAAGTGCACGTTCTGCTACCCGCGCGTGGAGGTGGGCCTGCCCACGGTGTGTTCCGAGACGTGCGTGGGCCGGCTGCGGTACCTGGGGTTGTTTTTGTACGACGCCGATGCCGTCACCGCGGCTTCATCCGTCACTGACCCGCAGGACCTCTACGACGCCCAGATGGACGTGCTGCTGGATCCCCACGACCCCGCCGTCCAGGCCGAGGCGCGGGCGCAGGGGATCCCCGAGGACTGGATCGACGCCGCCCGCCGCTCCCCCGTCTACGCTCTGGCCAAGGTCTATAAAGTGGCCCTGCCGCTGCATCCGGAATACCGCACCATGCCGATGGTCTGGTACGTGCCGCCGCTGTCCCCCGTAGTGGACCTGCTGCGGGACCAGGGCCACGACGGCGAGGACCACGGCAACCTGTTCGGCGCCATCGACGCGCTGCGGATCCCGGTGGAATACCTCGCCGAACTCTTCACCGCCGGGGATACGTCCCGGGTCACCGCCGTGCTCCGGAAGCTGGCGGCCATGCGTTCCTTCATGCGGGGCATCAGCCTGGGCGAGGACCCGGACGAATCGATCGCCGAAGCGGTGGGCATGGACGGGCAGTCCATGTACGAGATGTACCGGCTGATGGCCATCGCCAAGTACAGCGAGCGCTACGTCATCCCCAAGGCCCATGTGGAGCAGGCCCACAACCTGGAGGAGCTGGGCTGCTCGCTGGATTTCGACGGCGGTCCGGGCATGCAGGATTCCTCGCCGCTTGGCGAGGCGAGCGGCAGGCCCGTCCCGGTGGCCGTGGACACGTTCCACGCGCTGCGCGAGCGGCAGACCACCGACGAGATCGCGTCGGGACCGGGCCTGCGCGGCCGGGTGAACCTGCTGAACTGGGACGGCCGGGGAGCGCCGCCGGGGCTGTTCCCGGACAGTCCCACAGCGCCCGGAGCCGGGTCCGGTCCAGGAGAGCGGCCATGAGCCGCCGTGACCGGGTGGTGTACCTGGCTGCCGCCTGGTGCCTGTCCTACCCCGACGAGGAGCTGGTGGCCCGGGTGCCGCTGATGCGGGCAGCCCTGGCCGAGTTCGACGGCGCCCTGCCGGACTTCGCACCGGTGCTGGACCTGCTGGAACGCACGCCCGCGATGGACCTGCAGGCGCAGTACGTCAGCGAGTTCGACCTGGGCCGGCGCCACGCCCTGCACCTGAGCTATTGGACGGATGGGGACACCCGCCGGCGCGGAGAGGTGCTGGCCGCGTTCAAGGAGGCGTACCGGCGCAGCGACGTCCTGGTGGACCTGGACGGCGAACTGCCGGACTACCTGCCCATGGTGCTCGAATATGCGGCCAGGGTGGACTTCGCCGCCGGCCATGAACTGCTGGCCAGTTACCGCCCCAGCCTGGAGATGCTCCGCCTCGGGCTGCTCAGGGACCGGCTGCCGCACGCCCGGATCCTCGCCGCCGTCTGCGGCACGCTTCCCGGGAAGTCACCCGAGGACGAGCAGGCCGTCATGCGCATGGCCGGACTCGGCCCGCCCACCGAAGCCGTGGGGCTGGACCCCTATGACCCCCGGCTGCTGCCCGTATGGAGGACCTGACCATGCACGCACTCGAAGCGGCGCTGCAGACGGGGCCCGGAGCCGCCGTCGTCATCACCACGTGGGACACCGTGCTGTGGGGCGTCCTGCCGTACGTGATGGTGGTGGTGCTGGTAGGCGGGCTGGTGTGGCGCTACCGGTACGACCAGTTTGGCTGGACCACCAGGTCCTCGCAACTGTACGAATCACGGCTCCTCCGGATCGCCTCGCCCCTGTTCCACTTCGGCCTGCTGGCGGTCATCGCCGGACACTTCTTCGGCCTGGTGATCCCCATGGCATGGACCCAGGCAGTAGGGATGAGCCAGGAGTTCTACCATTTCAACGCGCTGCTGGTGGGCGGCATCGCGGGCGTGGCCACCCTGGGCGGGATCGCCCTGCTGATTTACCGCCGCCGCACCACCGGGCCGGTGTTCATGGCCACCACCAGGAACGACAAGACCATGTACGTGGTGCTGACGGCGGCCATTGTGTTCGGCCTCTGGACCACCCTGGCCAGCGTCTTCGAAGGCGAGCGCGGGCACAACTACCGCGAAACGGTGGCGCCGTGGTTCCGTTCGCTGTTCATCTTCCAGCCGGACGTCGCGGCGATGGCGGCCGCACCGTTCTCGTTCCACCTGCACACGCTGGTGGGGATGGCGCTGTTCGTCATCTGGCCCTTCACCCGGCTGGTGCACGCCTTCACCGCTCCCCTCCACTACCTGTTCCGCCCGTACATCGTCTACCGCTCCCGGGACACCGCCAATGGCCGGCGTATCCAGCGGACCGGGGGCCGCAGCAGGGACCGGACAGCAGCCGGCACGCGGTCGCAGGTTGCGGCCCGGCGCGGCTGGTCGCCGGTGGGAACACCGGACCGGGACACCCACAACCGCTAGCCCGCCCCGCCCCAGCCCCGCGCCTCCACAGGCCGCACAAAAGGAGTCAGCAATGTCCGGAACAACAACCTCCGCGGCCACGGGGCGCGGCCTGAACCTGGCGCTGGCCACCGCCGCGTCCGTCGCGGGTTTCTGGGCGTGGAACTCGGTGGCGACGCTGGGTGCGTTCTATACGCAGAACCTGGAACTGACGCCCGCCACCACCGGGATCCTCGTGGCCATGCCGGTGTTTGTGGGTTCCCTGGGACGGATCGTGGTGGGGACCCTGACCGACAAGTATGGCGGCAGGGTAATGTTCACCTTCGTCCTGCTCGCCGCCATCCTCCCGATCCTCCTGGTGGCCGTGGGAGGCCTGGTCAGCTCCTTCGCGCTGGTGCTCGGCGCCGGGCTGCTGCTGGGCGTGGCCGGGACCGTGTTCGCCGTCGGAATCCCCTTCGTCAGTGCCTGGTACGAACCTGCCCGCAGGGGTTTCGCCACCGGTGTGTTCGGGGCGGGCATGGGAGGGACCGCGCTGGCCGCCTTCCTGAACCCGCGGCTCGTGGCCGGGATCGGCTATTTCCCAACGCACCTGCTGATCGCCGGTGTCCTGGCGGCAATGGCGGCGCTGGTCTGGTTCTTCATGGAGGAGTCCCCCGGCTGGGCGCCCAACCACGCCCCCGTGATGCCAAAGCTCCTGGACGCGGCCAGGACCCCGGTCACGTGGAAGATGTGTTTCCTCTACGCCGTGGTCTTCGGCGGCTTCGTGTCCTTCGCCACGTACCTGCCCACCTACCTGCGGGACGTCTACAGCTTCGATCCTGCGGGCGCCGGAGCCCGCACCGCAGGGTTTGCCCTGGCCGCGGTGCTTGCCCGTCCCGTGGGCGGGGTGCTGGCCGACAAACTGGGCCCCAAGCCCGTGGTGCTCGTCTCGCTGGCCGCCGTCGCCGTGCTGGGCTGGGTGGTGAACCTGCGGCCCGACGGCGAAGTCCCGGCAGGTGCCACGTTCGTCGCCATGGCCGCGGCGCTGGGCCTGGGAACGGGTGGCGTGTTCGCCTGGGTGGGCGTCCTGTCGCCGGCGGGAAAGGTGGGCAGCATCAGCGGCATCGTCAGCGCAGCGGGCGGCCTGGGCGGCTACTTCCCGCCCCTGGTCATGGGCGCTACCTACGACGCCGCGACGCGCAGCTATTCGATCGGGCTGCTCCTGCTGGTGGGCACGGCCCTGGTGGCACTGCTCTTCACCCTCTTCGCGGTGCAGGCCCGGTCAGGCGCGCCCGCGGTTCAGCGGGCACCGTAGCGCAGGTACACCACGCCGCTTGTGGAGAACCGCCGCTCGTCCAGGAGTTCGAACCGGGCGTCGAAGCCGTCCGGAAACAACCGCAGGCCGCCGCCCACCACGGCAGGAGTCACGAAAACCTGGCACTCATCCACCAGCCCCGCCCTGAGGGCATGGGCGGCCAGGGTGGGGCCGCCGATGCTGATGCTTCCCTCCCTGGCGTTCTTCAGGTCCTGCACGGCATCCGGAAGGAACTGCCGTTCCAGGCGGGTCCGGCCCGTGGAGACGCCGCCCAGGGAGCTTGAGTAGACCACCTTGTCCGCGCTGCGCCAGATCCGTGCATAGTCCTGGATCACGGGCGGGTCATCGGGCGTGCCCATGGTCTCCCAGGCCTTCATCACCTCATACATGCGCCGGCCATAGAGGGAGGTGCCCACATCACGCTCCAGGTCGTTGATGAAGGCGTGGACTTCCTCGTCCGGGGCAGCCCAGTCAAAGTTCCCGGCCTTGTCCGCGGTGTAGCCGTCGAGGGAGGCGATTCCGGAGTAGATCAAATGGCCCATGGGGACCATTCTGCCGCCGGAACTCAGTCGCGCCTAGGCTGCCGGGATACCAGGAACTGTTGCCCCAGGGTCCACAGGTTGGAGACCGTCCAGTAGACCAGGACGCCGATCGGGAAGAAGACCCCGCCCGCGGCGAAGACGACCGGCAGGACGTACAGGAGGACCTTCTGCTGGCGCACCAGGGGGCTGTCCGCGTCCTGCCCGTCCAGGGTCCGGGCGGCCACGAGTTTCTGCGTGAGGAACTGGCAGGCAGTCATCACCAGGATCATGGCGACGGCGAGCACGGCGAGGGCTGCAGGGTTGCCGCTGCCGTGAAGCAGCGAAGCGGACAGCGGCACGCCGGCGATGCTCGCCGCGTCGAACTGCGCCACCTGGTCACGGCCCATCGCTCCGATGCCTTCGCCCCGCCCGGCGGCATTCGAAATCCCGGACAGCACCTGGAATAGCCCCAGGAAGAACGGGGCCTGGATCAGCAGGGGCAGGCAGGCCGAGAGCGGGTTGGTGCCGTGCTTCCTGTACAGGGCCATCTGTTCCTGGGCCATGGCCTGCCGGGACAGCTGGTCCGTCTTGCCGCGGTACTTTTCCTGCAGTGCCATCAGGTCAGGCTGGAGGAGCCGCATCCGGCGCTGCGCCCTGACCTGGGCCAGGAATACGGGGATCAGGGCGGCGCGGATCACCAGCACCAGCCCGATGATGGACAGCGTCCACGTGAGGCCGTCCGACGCCGGCATGCCCAGGCCCGCCAGGCCGTCGTGGAAAGCGACCATGATGACCGACACCAGCCACCGGAACGGTTCCATGACCGCTGTGAAGAAGTCCACCGAATCCCCTGTCCGCCAGTTGCTGCCAAGCTACTGCGGATTGGGGAAACAGGAAAGCCCCCGGGATCCGTGCGATCCAAGGGGCTTGTCCTGTAGCGGTGGGGAGGCTCGATCTCCCGACCTCACGATTATGAGTCGTGCGCTCTAACCAACTGAGCTACACCGCCACGAATGAGAAAAACCTGTGTCAAGCCGGTCAAAACCGCCTTGACACAGGCCCTCATTCAGAGCCCCCCACCGGAATCGATCCGGTGACCTCGTTCTTACCAAGAACGCGCTCTACCACTGAGCTAGGGGGGCAACGAGTAAATACTCTACCGGAAGATTTCCGCACCAACAAATCGGCGTCCGGCGCCACTCCCGGACACTGCAACAGTTGCATCCCGGCCGCCCCGAAGCTCCGTTTTCCGCGGAATTCCGGGGCTGTAGAGCTGGCGGGAGGCAGGACGGACGACGGCGACAAGCACTTTCCGGCGCCCTCCGCCTCCATTCCGCGGTCGGAATGTGTCCAGCCCCACATGCGGCTTGGCGTTAAACGCCGATGGGCCGGCTCGAAAGCCGGCCCATCGCCGTCGTCAATCACTCATACCCGCGGAAGGTTTACCACTTGCCCTTGCGGTTGAAGTCGCGGTGTCCGCTGTCGCCGCCGTGGCGGGGCTTGCGGGACCCGTCACCGTGGCCGAAGGAACGCTCGGAACGCTCGCTGTACGAGCGGCCGCCGCGGTCAGCCGAGGACCGCTCGCCGTCGTTCTTCCGGAATTCCTTCTTGAACCCGCCGCTGCCCTTGAAGTTGCCGCCGCGGTTGCCCTGGTAGCTGGGGCGGTCTCCGGAAGGCCTGCGGCCGTTGTCCAGCTCCAGGTGGATCAGTTCGCCGCCAATCCGGGTGCGGGACAGGGCGCGCAGCTGGTCCTGGCTCAGGTCTGCGGGCAACTCCACCAGGGAGTGGTCCGAGCGGATGTCGATGCCGCCGATCTGCGAGGACGAGATGCCGCCCTCGTTGGCGATGGCGCCCACGATCGAGCCGGGCATGACGCGCTGGCGGCGGCCCACAGCGATCCGGTAGGTGGCGTTGCCTTCGGTCAGCTGGCGGCTGGGCCCGCGGGAGCCGAAGCCGTCCTTGGAGCGTTCGCGCTTCTGGAACTCGGGAGCAGCGGGCAGTTCCTTGACCAGCAGCGGCTGCCCGCCCTGCGCCATGACTGCCAGTGCCGCGGCGATTTCTGCTGCCGGCACCTTGTGCTCTTCCTCGTAGGAAGCGATGAGGTCGCGGAACATGGAGACGTCCTCGGAGGCGAGGGTCTCGGTGATCCGGTCGGCGAACTTGCCCAGGCGGAGCGTGTTCACGGTCTCCGCGGTGGGCAGGTGCATCTGCTCCACCGGCTGGCGCGTGGCCTTTTCGATGGCGCGCAGCAGGTACTTCTCCCGCGGCGTCATGAACAGGATCGCGTCACCGTTGCGCCCCGCGCGGCCGGTGCGGCCGATGCGGTGCACGTAGGACTCGGTGTCGTGCGGGATGTCGTAGTTGATGACGTGGCTGATGCGCTCCACGTCCAGGCCGCGGGCTGCGACGTCGGTGGCCACGAGGATGTCGATCCGGCCTTCCTTCAGCGCGTCAACGGTGCGTTCACGCTGCTGCTGCGGGATGTCGCCGTTGATGGCGGCAGCCTGGAAGCCGCGGGACTTCAGCTTGTCAGCCAGGTCCTCGGTGGCCATCTTGGTGCGCACGAAGGCGATCACGCCGTCGAACTCTTCCACCTCGAGGATGCGGGTCATGGCGTCCAGCTTCTGCGGGCCCATGATCTGCAGGTAGCGCTGGCGGATGTTGGTGCCCGTGGACGTCTTGGTCTTGACCGAGATCTCGGCGGGGTCGTTCAGGTACTGCTTGGACATGCGGCGGATCTGGCCCGGCATGGTGGCGGAGAACAGCGCCACCTGGCGGTCCTCGGGGGTCTGCTGGAAGATCTGCTCCACGTCTTCGGCGAAGCCCATGCGCAGCATCTCGTCAGCCTCGTCCAGCACCAGGTACTGGAGTTCGGACAGGTCCAGGGAGCCCTTGGAGATGTGGTCGATCACGCGGCCGGGGGTACCAACAACCACCTGGGCGCCACGGCGCAGGCCGGCAAGCTGGGGACCGTAGGCGGAGCCACCGTAGACGGGCAGCACCGTGAAGTCGTCGATGTGCTTGGCGTAGGAGGTGAACGCCTCGGCCACCTGCAGCGCGAGCTCACGGGTGGGGGCCAGGACCAGGGCCTGGGTCTTGCGGGACGGGCCGTTCAGGTCGTGGAGTTCGGCCAGGCGGGACAGTGCCGGCACTGCGAATGCTGCAGTCTTGCCGGTACCGGTCTGTGCCAGGCCAACAACGTCGCGGCCCTCGAGCAGCAGCGGGATGGTGGCTGCCTGGATGGGGGACGGCTTTTCGTACCCGACGTCCTGCAGGGCGGCCAGGACCCGGCCGTCAATGCCGAGGTCGGCGAACTTCACGGTGTTCTCGTCGTCGTTCTGCGCAGCGTCAGGAGCCTCAGCGGCGGGAGCGGTTACGGGAGCCTCGGCAGCAGCCACGGGGGCGTCCTCGATAACAGCGGCGGATTCATTCTGGTTTTCGGGCATAGGGAGTTATTCCTCATCCATAGGGGGCCAGGCGGCACTACCCGAGGTGAGCGGGGCCGCAGTACACGTGCCGATGGTGCCGGGCAAACGTTGACCGGCCGGTCACAGAAGTCCGGCGCTTTCGCAATCCCGTGGCAGGACTTCGCGCTGCATCTCTTGGCTGCTATCCCAGCAGTCTGTACAGCGTTTTCTTTAGCCGGCTCTCCCTATGAAAATGCCCGCATCGCTTGCGCGGGCCCCAACACTTGCCAGTCCTGCCTCAAAAATTGGGCAGGAATAAGGGATTTCCGGAGTGGGGGATGTATCCAGTGTAGGGCACCGGGCCCCCGGACCGTTAATTGAGCGGACGACGGCGGCAGGTGAGCTTGGGCACACCCTCACCTACCGCCGTCGTACTTCCTTCCGTCAGAGACCCAGCTGCCGTTCCAAGGCCGCGAACTTGTTGCTGAACTCCGGCTGCTGCAGGCGGATCCGGCCCTCGGCATCCGCGTCCTTGAGCGCCTCCATGGACTCGGCGTCAGGCTCGCTGAACCATTGACCCACCGTGATCCCATGCTGCGGAACGTAGGTCCGGTGGATGTGGTCGCCGGCCTGGATGGTGCCGGTCTTCAGGACACGCAGGTAGGCTCCCACCCGGCCTTCCTCGGTGAAGCGCCTGACCCACTGCCGCTCCCCCAGCCGCCGCTGGAAGGTGGCGCACGGGGTCCGGGGCGATGTGACCTCAAGCTCGACGTCCAGCCCGATCCTCCAGCGCTCGCCGATGACGGCCGATGTTGCATCGATGCCGGCTACCCGGAGGTTCTCGCCGAACGCTCCCGGCGGGACGTCCCGCTGCAGCAGGCCGGCCCAATAGTCGGCGTCCGCCTGCGAGTAGGCGTAGATGGCCTGGTCCTGGCCGCCGTGGTGGACCCGGTTGGCCTGGATATCACCCTGCAGTCCCAGCCTGTGCACTTTGACCGGCCCTTCGGCAGGCCGCTTGTCGATGGCAGTGACGCCCACGTTGGAAGCGTCCGGCAGGAGCTGGTGGACGCGGCAGACGGCAAGGACTGAAGCTGTTTCCATGGCATCAGTCTAGGGTTCGGCGGTGCTGCGCCCCCGGCGGCCGGAAGATGGGCAGTTCTCCCCTGCCGCCAAGCGCCGTACTGCTCGCAGGCCGCACCGCCAGGTACTACGCTGAAGCGAGGATTGCATTGGGGGGTGCAGCGCTGTGCCCGATTCACCTGAACGACGAAGGGGACACCGTGGACTCGAACCAAAAAGACCCGGACGGAACGCCGCCGCCCGGCGGATCCGGCGGGGAGGACACGCCCAAGCCTCCTCCCTGGCAGGTCCCCAAACCTGAGCTGCGCCCGGAGCTCCTGAACGAGCCCGTCACGCCGGTTGACCCCTTCGCGAGGGAAAGGGAAAAGCAGCTCAACGAAGCGGCAGCGCGGAAGAAGCGTTCCCAGCGGCGCACCGTGGTGGTGGGGCTGGGTGTCACCGCGCTGCTGGCCGGAACCATCACGGCCGTGGTTGCCAGCAATGAGGATGACCCCGAGTACGCGCAGGTGTGCTTCAACGACGAGACCGGCGAGCGCGTGGCGGACACCAACTGCGACAGCTCCGCCGGCCGCAGCGGCGGCATCTACGCCTGGTACTTCTACTCCCGCGGCGCCAGTGTTCCATCCATCGGCCAGAACCGCTCCACCGCGCCCAACTACACCCGGACCATCCCCAGCGGGGCCAAGGCCTCCACCGGGTACAGCACCAAGGGCGGCACCGTCAGCCGCGGCGGCTTCGGCACCAGCGCCAAGAGCGGCTCCAGCGGCGGCGGCAGCAAGGTCTCGGGTGGCTGAGCGGTGAAAAGACTACTCTCGGAGCCCCGGTCGGGCTGGAAGCAGAAGATCGAAGAGCAGGGCCTGGTTTTCTCCACCACCACCATGGATGACGGGCGGAAAATCGAGTACTGGAACGAGTCCGCCTACTACGAGTTCACCATGGACGAGGTGGAGACCCTGGAGGTGGCCGCCGAGGAGATGCACCGGATGTGCCTGGAGGCGGCCAGGTTCCTGGCCACCGGGGCCATGGGCAGCATCGGCATCGGACCCCAGGCCCTCGAGCTGGCGGCGGAGTCCCTGCAGGCCGGCGATGTGGACGTCTACGGGCGGTTCGACTTCATCTATGACGGGCAGGGCGGCCCGGCCAAGATGCTCGAGTACAACGCCGACACCCCTACCGGGCTGATCGAGGCCGCCGTGGCCCAGTGGTTCTGGCTGCAGGACGTGTTCCCGGAGAAAGACCAGTGGAACGGCATCCACGAGGCGCTGATCCGGCAGTGGAAGAAGTTCCAGTACCGCACCGGCATGAGCACCCTGCACGTGGCGCACTGCGAGGTGGAGGAGTCCGGCGAGGACTGGATGACCGCCGCCTACATGCGCGATGTCGCCGGCCAGGCGGGGTGGACCACCATCGGCATCAACATGTCCGATATCGGCTGGGACCCCAACCTCAACCGTTTCGTGGACCTGGACAACTTTATGATCAGCACAATCTTCAAGCTCTACCCGTGGGAACTGATGATGCGGGAGCCGTTCGGCCCCCGGCTGCTGGAGCGGGCGCACAACCCGCGGTGGGTGGAACCGGCCTGGAAGATGCTGCTCTCCAACAAGGCCCTGCTCGCCGCGCTGTGGCACCTCTACCCCAACCACCCCAACCTGCTCCCCGCCTACCTCACGGATCCGGGGCCGCTGAAGGAATGGGTGGGCAAGCCGCTGCATGGCCGCGAAGGGGACAACATCCGCATCCATGCCGACGGCATCAACCTAAACCAGCCCGGCGGCTATGGCCGGGAGGGCTGGTGCTACCAGCAGTACCACCCCTTGCCGGACTTTGACGGCAACCATCCGGTCCTGGGCCTGTGGGTGGTGGACGGTGAGTCCGTGGGCTGCGGCATCCGGGAATCGGACGGGCCGGTCACTGACTACTTCTGCCGCTTCGTGCCCAACACCATTGACGCGCCGGCGCCGCTCTCGGCCGTGGCCAACACCACCCAGGCAGGTATCGCCCTATGAGTACAGAGATAACGACGGCGGGAGGGCCCGGAGGCGGGCCGCGCACCCCGGTGCCGGCCAAGGGATTGCGCGCCGGCATCCTGGACCTTGGCGACTCCGTGATGCTGGGGCTGGCGTCCACCGCACCGGTGTATTCACTGGCCGCCACCCTGGGCCTCATCGTTGCCGTCAACGGCAACTACACCCCCCTGATCCTCCTGCTGGGCTTCGTCCCGGTCCTGTTCATCGCCTACGCGTTCCGCGAACTCAACAGCGCCATTCCGGACTGTGGCACCACCTTCACCTGGTCCCGCCAGGCCTTCGGCCCCTGGGCGGGCTGGCTGGGCGGCTGGGGAGTGGCGCTCGCCGGGATCGTGGTCCTGGCCAACCTCGCGCAGGTGGCGGGGCAGTACCTGTGGCTGCTGGTGGGCGACGGATCGCTGGCGCAGAACAAGGTGCTGGTCACGGGGACGGGACTGCTGTTCATCGTGCTGATGACGCTGGTGAACTACCGTGGCATCCGGCTGGGCGAGCACGTGCAGCGGGTGCTGACCTATGTGCAGTACATCGCGCTCGGCATCTTCGCGCTGGCCATCGTGGTGCGGATCGTGGGCGGGGCACCAGAGGGGCAGGCATTTGATGTCGAGTGGTTCAACCCCGTTGGCGCCTTCGCTGACCCGGGTGCCGTGGTGCACGGCGCCCTCCTGGCCCTGTTCATCTACTGGGGCTGGGACACCTGCCTGGCGGTGAACGAGGAAACCGAGGACCCATCCACCACCCCGGGCCGCGGCGCCGTGATCTCGGCCTTCGTGCTCGTCGCGATCTATGTTTCCGTGGCCCTGCTGGTGATGATGTACGCAACCGTCGGCTCGGAAGGAATCGGGCTGGGCAACGAAGCCAACCAGGACGACGTCTTCCTCGCCATGAAGGACGTGGTGTTGGGTCCCTGGGGCTGGCTGATCGTCGTCGCGGTTTTGGCCTCCGTCCTGTCCTCAACCCAGACCACCATCCTGCCCACCGCGCGCGGCACCCTCTCCATGGGCGTCCACGGTGCCCTGCCGGCGAAGTTCGGTGAAGTCCATCCGAAGAACCAGACCCCGGGCTTCTCCACCCAGGTGATGGGCGGCGCGGCGGCTGCCTACTACGTGGCCATGAGTTTCCTGAGTGAGAACCTCCTCGCGGATTCCATCAGCGCCATCAGCCTGTTCATCGCGTTCTACTACGCCCTGACCGGGTTCGCCTGCTTCTGGTACTTCCGGGGAACCCTGCGTGAATCCACCCGCAACCTCTGGTTCCGCGGCATCCTGCCCCTGCTGGGTGCGTTGCTGCTGACCGGCGCGTTCTTCGTCTCGGCCGTCCAGATGTGGGACCCGGCGTACGGCGACACGCAAATCTTCGGTGTTGGCGGCGCCTTCGTCAGCGGTGTGCTGCTGCTGGCGCTTGGCGTAGTGCTCGCCGCGGTCTGCCGGTTCCTGCCCGCCACCCGCGGCTACTTCCTGATGACGAAATGACCGGCCAAGAAATGATGGGGGAAGAAATGGCAGGCGAAGCCATGACGGCAGACCCGTCGGACGTCCTGAACCTGGACTCCCTGCTGTCCGTGGAGGAACTGGGCCTCCGCCAGACGGTCCGCGATTTCACCGACCAACGGATCAGGCCGGACATCGCCCGCTGGTACGAGGACGGCGTCTTTCCCGTAGAGCTCGCCCAGGAACTGGGTGAGCTCGGGGTCCTCGGCATGCACCTGGAGGGCTACGGCTGCCCGGGCCGGTCCGCCGTCGAATACGGCCTGGCGGCGATGGAACTGGAGGCCGGGGACTCCGGGATCCGCACCTTCGTCTCGGTGCAGGGCTCCCTGGCCATGACCGCCATCCACACGTGGGGCTCGGAGGAGCAGAAGCAGGAGTGGCTGCCGCGGATGGCCGCCGGCGAGGTGATCGGCTGCTTCGCCCTGACCGAGCCCACCGCAGGATCCGATCCCGCGTCCATGGCCACCTTCGCCCAGCGGGACGGAAGCGGGGACGATGCCGGCTGGGTACTCAACGGTGCCAAGCGGTGGATCGGGCTGGCCTCGGTGGCCGGGGTGATGGTGGTGTGGGCTATGACAGACGACGGCGTGCACGGATTCCTGGTGCCGGCGGGGACCCCCGGAGTGACATCCACGCCGATTGAACAGAAGTTGTCCATGCGCGCCTCCATCCAGTGTGACGTGGTGTTCGACGACGTCCGGCTGGGTCCGGAGGCGCTACTCCCGGCGGCGCGGGGGCTCCGCGGTCCCTTCACCTGCCTCAATGAGGCACGCTACGGCATCGCCTGGGGTGCGATGGGCGCTGCCCGCGACTCGTACGAGGCGGCCCTGGCGTACTCGCTGGAGCGGCTGCAGTTCGGCAAGCCGCTGGCCGGCTACCAGCTCACGCAGGAGAAGCTGGTGAACATGCTGGTGGAGATCCAGAAGGGCACCCTGCTGGCGCTGCAGCTGGGCCGGCTCAAGGATGCCGGCAGGATCCGGCCCGAGCAGATCTCGCTGGCCAAGCTGAACAACGTCCGTGAGGCGATTGCGGTGGCCCGCGAGGCGCGGACCATCCTGGGCGGCAACGGCATCACCACGGACTACTCCCCGCTGCGGCACGCCGCCAACCTGGAGTCGGTGCGGACCTATGAGGGCACCGACGAGGTGCACACCCTGGTCCTCGGCCGGCACATCACCGGCCTGGGCGCCTTCCACTGAGGGCGGGCCGGAGGGCGGCACTTAGGCTGAGAAGCCGCCGTCGGCCTTGATCAGCTGCCCGGACACCCACCGGCCGGCCGGTGAGAGCAGGAAGGCCACCGTACCCGCGACGTCGGCAGGCGTGCCCAGCCGGCCCGTCGGCTGCCGCTCGAGGACCGCGGCACGGACCTCGTCGTCCATCCAGCCCGTGTCAACCGGGCCCGGGTTCAGGACGTTCGCGGAAATGCCCTGCGGCCCCAGCTCCCGTGCGGCGGCGATCACGATCCGGTCCAGGGCCCCCTTCGAGGCGCCGTAGGGAAGGTTGAACGCTGTGTGGTCACTGGTCAGCGCAACGATCGCGCCGCCGTCGTCCGCTGCCTGCCGCGCGAAGGCGGAAATCAGCTGCCAGCTGGCCCGGGTGTTCACCGCGAAGTGGCGCTCAAAGGACTCCACGGTGGTGTCCAGTACCCCCGAATCGACGGATTCGGCGTGGCTGAGCACCAGCGCCTGGAGGGGACCGGCAAGCTGCACGGCTTCGGCGACCAGCCGGTCCGGGACGCCGGGATCCTGCAGGTCGGCCGGGAGGGCATGGACCCTGGCACCGATGGCCTCCAGCTCCGCGGTGAGGCGGACCACGTCCTCGGGCTCGCTCCCCCACGGCATGCGGGCATCGTAATCAGCCCAGTAGGACAGCACGAGGTCCCAGCCGTCGGCCGCCAGCTGGCGGGCAATGCCGGCGCCGATGCCGGCCAGCCGTCCGGCTCCGGTAATCAGGGCAACGGGGCGGACGGGAACAGGTACGACGGATTCCATCGGACCAGCCTAGCGTTGGCCGTTGCTCCCCGGATTCAGGCGGCTGCCGGCTCAGTCTCACCGGCGTTGCTGGGTTCCGGGGCCCGGTGCCGCCGGATGGTGGCGCTGATGACGGCGGCGATGGTGCACATGGCGGCCGCGCCGAACCATGCGTACGTGTAGTGGCCGGTGGCATCGCGGAGGGCGCCGGCGGCAAGCGCGGCACCCGCCGCGCCCAACTGGTGGGCGGCGAAGACCCAGCCGAACACCACGCTGCCGTCCGCACCGAACGTCTCGCGGCAGATGGCTGCCGTGGGCGGCACGGTGGCCACCCAGTCCAGGCCGTAGATCACCACGAAGACGATCATGCTCGGCTGGACCTCGGCGTTCAGCAGCAGCGGGAGCACCAGCAGGCCGATGCCGCGGAACTGGTAGTAGACGGCCAGCAGGACGCGCGGGTTGAAACGGTCGGTGAGCCAGCCGGAGGCGATGGTGCCCACGATGTCGAAGATTCCGACGACGGCGAGCAGGCCGGCCGCGGTGGTTTCGGGCATGCCGTGGTCGTGGGCGGAGGGGATGAAGTGGGTGCCGATCAGGCCGTTCGTTGTGGCCCCGCAGATCGCGAAGCCAGCCACCAGGGCCCAGAACGTCCGGACTTTGCTGGCGCGCCGGAGTACCTGGAGGGCGCGGACTGCGGCGTTGGTGCGTGCCCCGGCCTGGGTTGCAGCCGGCGCGCTTGTTTCGGCTTCGCCGCCGTATGGCAACACTCCGACGTCGGCCGGCGAGTTCTTGAGGAACTTCAGCACCAGCGGGACCACGGCGAGGGCACCGGCCGCGATCAGCAGGGAGGCCTGGCGCCAGCCGGGATCCTGGGCCAGCATGGCGATAAAGGGAAGGAAGACCAACTGGCCGGCCGCGCTGCCGGCCGTGAGGATGCCGATCACCAGCCCCCGGCTCTTCATGAACCAGGTGTTGGCGATGGTTGCCGCGAACACCAGCGCCATGGAGCCTGTCCCCAGCCCGATCAGCAGGCCCCACGTCAGCAGGATCTGCCAGGACTGGTTGACCAGCACCGTCAGTGCGCTGCCCGTCCCGATCAGGACCAGGGCGGTTGCCGTGACCGCCCGGATGCCGAACCGTTCCATCAGGGCGGCGGCGAACGGGGCGGTGAGGCCGAAGAGCACCAGGTTGATGCTGACTGCCGCGGACAGCACGGTGGTGGACCAGCCGAACTCCTGCTGGAGCGGGACCATGAGCACTCCGGGCGCTGCCCGGAATCCGGCGGCGCCGACCAAGGCAAGGAAGGCCACGGCCGCGACGATCCAGGCGGGGTGGAGGCGGCGTGGACCGGGTGAGGGCTGCAGTGCCGCGGCTTCTTCCGGTGCTGTTGCCTTGCCGGGAAGAGTGCTCATGCGGCGGACCCTTTCGGGGATGCGGTGGACAGCGGGACAGGGTGCTCCGTCCTGGCCTGGCTGTGCCAGCTGGTATTGGCGGCGGTGAGCCGTTCCCCGCATTCGGTGCAGGTGTCGGCGGAGGTGGTGCGCTGCCCGCAGCCGGCATGGATGACGTACATGTGTGCCCTGTCCGACGGTGCCGGAAGGTGCTTCTCCGCCCAGATGGTGACCGCGTTCAGGACCGGCAGGGCGTCTTCGCCCATCAGTGTCAGGACATACTCCTGGCGGGTGCGGCCGCCGTCGTCGTACGCCCTTTTGGCCAGCAGCCCGGACTCGACCAGGCCTGCAAGACGCTTGGTCAGCACCGAGTCCGCCACGTCCAGCCGGGTCTTCATGGCGTCGAAGCGGCCGTTGCCGAAGAAGACCTCCCGCAGGACCAGCAGGCTCCAGGGGTCGCCCAGGATGTCCAGGCCGCGGGCCATGCTGCAGGTGCGTTGGGACCAGTCAGATCGAAGGGGCATACGGGAACCCTAGCTGACTTCTCTCAAGAAAGCCAGGGTTCCCTTGGTACTGATTCCCCTGTAACTACGGGATCGAGGTGAAGGCCTGCTCCAGGTCCGCGATCAGGTCCTCCACGTCCTCGATGCCGCAGGACAGGCGAAGCAGGTTCACCGGCACGGCCAACTCGGTGCCCTTGACCGACGCGTGCGTCATCTCCGACGGGTAGTTCATCAGCGATTCGATGCCGCCCAGGGACTCGGCCAGCGTGAACACGGACGTCGATTCGGCCACCTTCCGGGCTGCCGCTTCACCGCCCTTGAACTGCACGGACACCATGCCGCCAAACTTCCGCATCTGCTTTTTGGCCAGCTCGTGGCCGGGGTGGGAGGGCAGCCCCGGGTACAGGACGGCCTCCACTTCGGGACGCTCCAGCAGCCACTCGGCCACGGCCTGGCCGTTCTCGCTGTGCCGGTCCATCCGCACGCCCAGCGTCTTCAGGCCGCGGGTGGTCAGGAATGCGTCCATGGGCCCGGACACGGCACCCACGGCGAACTGGACGAAGCCGATCTTTTCCGCCAGTTCCGCGTCCTTGACCACGACGGCGCCCCCCACCACGTCGGAGTGGCCGCCGATGTACTTGGTGGTGGAGTGGACCACGACGTCGGCACCCAGGGCGAGCGGGTTCTGCAGGTAGGGCGACGCGAAGGTGTTGTCGACCACCAGGAGGGCCCCGGCGTCGTGCGCGATGCCTGCGAGCGCCGCAATATCGGTGATCTTCATGAGGGGGTTGGACGGCGTCTCCACCCAGACGAAGCGGGTTTTGTTGGCGGCGACGGCCTGCCGGACGGTGTCCAGGTTGGCCATGTCCACGGGGGTGTTGCCGATCCCCCAGTCACCGAGGACACGGCTGATCAGCCGGTAGGTCCCGCCGTAGGCGTCGTTGCCGAGCACGATGTGGTCCCCGGGCCGGGTCAGCGCGCGGATGAGGGCGTCCTCCGCCGCAAGCCCCGAACTGAAGCTGTAGGCGTGGGTGCCCAGTTCCAGCGCGGCCAGCTGTTCCTGCAGGGCATCCCGGGTAGGGTTGCCGCCGCGGCCGTACTCGTATCCGCTGCGCAGCCCGCCGATGCCGTCCTGGGCGTAGGTGGAGCTGAAGTGCAGCGGGGGGACCACTGCGCCGGTGCGTGGTTCGAAGGCCTGGCCGGCATGGACGGCGCGGGTGTTGAAGCCTTGGTTCTCAGAGGCGGTCATGGTGCTCCTTTATGGGTAACGCAATTCAGTTGCTGAGGTATGCCAGCAGGTCGTGCCGGGTCAGGATGCCGATGGGGGCGCCCACGAACGTGACCATCACCGTGTCCACGTCCGAGAGCAGTTCCCGGGCGGCCGAGATGCTTTCCAGCGATCCGATCACGGGCAGCTTGGGGCCCATGTGCTCGGAGATCTTGTCCGTGAGCTTTGCCTCGCCGCGGAACAGCTTGGCGGTCAGGGTGCGCTCGTCCACGGCGCCGAGGACCTCGCCCATGACCACCGGCGGTTCCTGTGACAGGACCGGGATATGGCTGACACCGAACTCGTTCATGACGTTGATGACATCGCGGACGGATTCGTTCGGGTGGATGTGCACCAGGTCCGGCAGCTCGCCATTCTTGGACTTGATGACCTCCCCCACGGAGGTTTCCTCGCCGCCGGAAAGGAAGCCGTAGGAGCGCATCCACTGGTCACTGAAGATCTTGGCCAGGTACCCGCGCCCGGAGTCGGGCAGGATGACCACGACGACGGCGCTTTCCGGCAGGTCCTTCGCCGCCTTCAGGGCGGCCACCACCGCCATGCCGGACGATCCGCCCACCAGCAGGCCCTCTTCCCGTGCCAGCCGGCGCGTCATCGCGAAGGAGTCCGCGTCGCTGACGGCGATCACTTCGTCGGGGACGGATTTGTCGTAGTTCGCCGGCCACATGTCCTCGCCGACGCCCTCCACGAAGTAGGGGCGCCCGGTACCGCCTGAGTAGACCGAGCCTTCGGGGTCGGCGCCGATGATCCGGACCACCCCGCCGTCGGACTCCGGCCGGTCAGCCGATACCTCCTTGAGGTACCGGCCCGTGCCGGTGATGGTTCCGCCCGTGCCCGCGCCAATGACACAGTGGGTGACCTTGCCGTCAGTGTCCCGCCAGATTTCCGGCCCGGTGGTCTTGTAGTGGCTGCCGGGCGCTGCAGGGTTGGAGAACTGGTCCGGTTTGAAGGCCCCGGGCGTCTCACGGGTGATCCGGTCCGAGACTCCGTAGTAGCTCTGCGGGCTGTCCGGCGGGACGGCGGTGGGTGTGACCACCACTTCAGCCCCGTAGGCCTGCAGCACGGCCCGCTTGTCCTCGCCCACCTTGTCCGGGACCACGAAGACGCACTTGTAGCCCTTCTGCTGGGCCACCAGGGCCAGGCCCACGCCGGTGTTGCCCGAGGTGGGCTCCACAATGGTGCCGCCGGGCTTGAGCTTGCCGTCGCGTTCGGCGTCCTCGATCATCTGCGCCGCGATGCGGTCCTTGATGGATCCGCCAGGATTCAGGTACTCCAGCTTGACCAAAACGGTGGCCTTGATGCCGTCGGTCACATGGTTGAGCTTGATGAGCGGGGTATTGCCGATGAGGTCCAGGACGGACTTGGCGTACTTCATAGGTACAAAGCTACCGCTTCCTGCAGGCCCAGCCCCGGCGAGGATGCGAGGATAGGCCGGTGAAGCAGTTCGCATGGTCAAAAACGGCCCGGAGCTACCTGCTGCCCGGGGCGGCGCTGGCAGCCGGAGCGGCCACCCTGGCAGCCGGGGCACTCCCCCTTCCCGCCTTTGGTGAGCTGGCGTCCCGGACCATTCCCATCCTGGCCTTTGTGCTGGCGATGTCCCTGGTCACGGAACTGGTGGACGAGGCCGGGCTGTTCCGGGTGGTGACCGACCGGCTGGCTGCCCTGGGCAGGGGACGGGTGTTCCTGCTCTGGCTCCTGGTGGTGGCGGTGGCCACGGTGGCCACGGTGTTCCTGTCCCTGGACACGACGGCAGTGTTGGTGACGCCCGTGGTGGTCCTCCTGGCGGTGCATGCCCGCATTCCGCCGCTGCCGTTCGCGCTGACCAGCATCTGGTTGGCCAATACCGCTTCCCTGCTGCTGCCGGTCTCCAACTTGACCAACCTGCTGGCCCAGGACCGGCTGGGGCTCAGCCCGTGGCGCTTCGCGGGCCTGGTGTGGGCACCCGCCCTGGTGGGCCTGCTTGTCCCCCTTGTCCTGCTGTGGCTGGCATTCCGCCGCGATCTGCACGGGAGGTACGGGCCGCAGCCGGCGCATCCCGTCCGCGACCGGACCCTCCTGAAGGCCGCGGGAGGCACGCTGCTGGTGCTGCTGCCCGCACTCGTGTCCGGGGTGCCTGTCCAGTACCCGGCGCTGGCGGCGGCCGCCGTGCTGCTGGCGGTCTTCCTGCGCCGCCGGCGATCAGCACTGCGCTGGTCCATGGTTCCCTGGCGGCCGCTCATGCTGACCGTGGGCCTTTTCATGATCATGGAGGCACTGCATGCCCAGGGCCTGGCCTCCCTGCTGGCCGCGGTGGCCGGTTCCGGCGAGAGCCTGCCCGCGCTGCTGCAGGTGGCCGCTTTGGGTGCAGGCGCGGCCAACACCGCCAACAACCTGCCCGCCTACCTGGCCCTGGAGCCTGTTGCCGGTTCGCCTGCCCGGCTTGCCGCCCTGCTGATCGGGGTCAACCTCGGCCCGCTGGTGACCCCGTGGGCTTCCCTCGCCACGCTGCTCTGGCACGAGCGGCTCCGCGTCCTGAATGTTCCCATCCGGTGGGGCGGGTTCGCTGTGGCAGGGCTGGTGGCGGCTGCGCTGACCGTGCCGCTTGCCGTCCTGGCCCTTTGGGTGGTCACCGGAACGCACTGAGCACGGACTGCGCTTACCCGGCGAACATCAGCCAGAGGATGACGGCAGGGAGGAAGGCCTGGCCAATGCCGCTGATCCACAGTTTGGGTTCACTGATGATCAGCACCATGCCCAGGATGGCGTGCGCGATGGCCATCATTGCCACGATGGTGCGCCCCACCGTGGCTTCGCCGGTGTTGGCGAGGACCACTCCGGAGATCCCGAACAAACCCCAGACGATGTTGTAGAAGCCCACGTTGACCGTCCATAGCCGTACCGCCGCGGTGTCTTCCGGCTTGATCAGGAAGATCGGGTGGAGGCGCTGGTCCTTGTAGCGGAAGGCTTCAAGGAGGCCGACGGTGATGAGGGCCGCCGCGGTGATGACGGCGAGCACCTGAATTAGCGTACTCATGGCGATGCCCCGGCGCTGCCGCGACGTCCGCTGCTACGCACCGGCGTCCCCGGCTGGGAGGTTCTCCCACAGGCCCATCACGTTGCCTTCGGAATCCTTGAAGTAGGCCGTGTACCCCATGCCTGGGACTTCGTTCTTGGGGATGACCACGGAACCGCCGGATTCCGCCACGCTCTTGAGCGTAGCGTCGATGTCCGGCACATCGACGGTGATGACGGGGCTCGTGATCTGCCCTTCGCGGGCCATCATGCCCCCGTTGATGGCGCCGGGGGTGGTTGACTGGCCAGCGTCATCCATGCCCGTGGTGATGACCATGTTGTAGTCCATTCCCGGCACCGGTTCGATCCGCCAGCCGAGGGCGTCCCGGTAGAATTTCCGGGCCCGTTCCTGGTCGTCCGCGGGGATTTCGAAATGCACTACTCCGGCCATGGCGGTCCTCCTGTTTGTCAGGTTGCGGCGCGGTGGTCCGGCGCCGCACGCGGTGATCCTAGCCGGGGCCTGCACGGCGGAGAAGGGCCGATGGTCCCGTCGTTGTCAGCGGGCCGTGGGACCATGGAAGACATGACCATCGCAGAGGCACCTCCCCGGCTGGCGGCCGCCGCGGACGCGTCGCTGCGGTGGTATCCGGAGGGTCCCTACAGCCTGGTCCGCACCCTTGGACCGCTGCTGCGCGGCAACAGCGATCCATCATTCAGCGTCCAGGGCGATGTCATGTGGAACGCGTTTACGACGCCGGGCGGTCCCGCTACCTTGCGCCTCGCCTCCGCGGGCGGCGGCGGTGCAGGTCCGGCGGTGGTGGACGCCCAGGCCTGGGGGCCCGGTGCCGCGGACGCGATCAGGGCAGTGCCGCGGCTCCTGGGGGGCGACGACGACTGGCGGGGTTTCGATGAACCTGCCTTCCATGCCACGCTGCCGCGCATGGTCCGGGAAGCACGCAGGCGGAGCCTGGCGCTGCGGCTCCCGTCCAGCGGCCGCATGGTGGACCAGTTGGTGCCCATCATCCTGGAGCAGAAGGTCACTGTCATCGAGGCGCGGCGCGCGTACCGGTATCTGGTGCACCGCTATGGAACGCCGGCGCCACCGGCCGGAACTTCCACGCCGCCCGGCCTCTTGGTCGCACCGACGGCCATGCAGTGGCTGCAGGTCCCCAGCTGGGAGTGGCATAAAGCCGGCGTCGGCCCCCAGCGTTCGGCGACCGTCATGCGGGCGCTGCGCTCCGCCGTCGCCCTTGAACGGCTCGCTGCGCTGCCTGCCGCTGAAGCAGCCGAGAAGATGCAGGTCATCCCTGGCATCGGTATCTGGACGGCGGCGGAGGTGGTGCAGCGCACGCACGGCTGCCCAGACTCGATTTCGGTGGGCGACTACCATCTAGCGGCCTATGTGGGCGCCGCTCTGACCGGCCGCAGGACCGACGATGCCGGCATGCTCCGGCTGCTGGAGCCATGGAAGGGACACCGGCAGCGCGTGGTCCGGATGATCCAGAGCACGGGTTTCCGGAAGCCCACGTTCGGCCCCCGGATGACTATCCAGGACCACCGCGGGCACTGACCCGGGCCGCTACTGCCCTGCTGTTGAGGGGTCACCGCCTGCCGGTGTGCTGCTGCTCTGCAGGAACGCCAACACGGCGGCAACGCGGCGGTGCACCCCGGTTGAGGGAAGCCGGAGTTTGCTGAAGATCGAATTCACGTGCTTTTCCACGGTGGACGCAGACAGGAACAGCGACTGTTCGATGCCGGCGTTGGTCTTGCCCTGCGCCATCTCGCGCAGCACGTCCAGCTCCCGGGGCGAGAGTTCGGAGAGCGGACTTGTTGCACCCGCACTTCGGCGGCGTACCAAGGTGTCCACGATCTGGGGGTCGATGACGGAACCACCCGAACGCACCTCGCGAAGGGCATGCACCAGGTCCTCGAGGTCGCCAATGCGGTCTTTCAGCAAATAGCCAAGTCCGGCCGACCCGTCGGCGAAGAGCGCGAGCGCATAGCTTTGGTCGGCATGCTGGGAGAGCACCACCACCCCGGTACCAGGATGCGCGGCACGGATGGTGCGCGCCGCCTCAATCCCTTCCATATGGTGGCCAGGCGGCATCCGGATATCGGTCAGGACTGCGTCCGGCGCGAACCTGCGGACGGCGTCAAACAGCTCAAGGGCATTCCCCACGGAGGCGACGACATCAATTTCACCGGAGTCCTCCAGCAAGCGGCGAAGCCCCTCGCGCACCAGGTAATTGTCCTCTGCGATCACCACGCGAAGGACGCCAGGCTCATCCAACGGATTCCCCCGTACGGTCGACGGGCAGGTCCACCATGACGGTTGTACCCGAAGGATCATGGCCGAGGACGTCCATGCTGCCCCGCAGTGCTGCCACCCGGTCCCGGATGTTCGCAAGACCGCCGCGGGCCGCGGGAACCCGCGCGTGAATTCCGCATCCGTCATCGGTGATCGCGATGTGCAGATGCCCGTTCTTTCGGGCGAGCCCCACAGTAGCGAGGGTCGCGTGCGAGTGTTTGGCGGTGTTCGCCAGGGCCTCCCGCACGACGTAGTACGCAGTCGTCTCCACATCTTCCGGGAACCGTTCGGCACGCACCCTTTCGTCCGCTTCCACGGTCAGCGGGATGGGGAACCGGGCTGCACTTGACTCAATTGCCGCCACCAGGCCGTTGTCGCTGAGCACCGGCGGGTGAATCCCGTGGGCGAGTTCGCGCAGGTCCGTCAGGATTTCCCGGGCCTGGTCCTGCAGGCCCGCCAACTCGTCCACCCTCAGTTCGCCGCGCTGCAACCGGTTGCGGGCCAGGCGGAGCCCGGCAATTTGGGCCACCACGTTCTGTTGGATTCCATCATGCAGGTCCCGCTCCAGCCTCTTCCGCTCGTCATCCTGCGCTGCGACGAGCCGCACGCGCGATGCAGTCAGGTCACTGAGCTGCTCGGCGAGCTGGGCGCTGAGCCGGACGTTGGCGACCGATGCCGCGGCCTGGCCGGCGACAGTTCCAAGCAGGGCACGTTCGGCCTCGCTGTAATCACTTCGGCGTCGCGGGCCCACCTCTATATGTCCAAGGTTTTCGTCGGCACGAGACAGGCCGCATTGGAGCCGGGCCTCGCCCTTGACATCGCCTGCCACGCCGGCGGGCTGCTCCGCGAGCCTGCCCTCAGCTCCCGCCAGGCTGATCCGCACCCAGGATGCGTCAAGCCCATCGCGCACGGCGGCCGCAAGACGGTTGAGCAATTCGGCGGGCTCAACCGCTTGCTCCAGGCGCGACCCGAGCTCGCTGAGGAGTGCCAACTGGCGGTCCCGGTCGCCAAAGACCGCGCGTTGGATCCACGCCTGCAGCCAGCCCCGTACCGGCAGCAGGCAGACAGCCAGCAGCGCGGTCAACAGGACTGCCCCCAGCACGGTGAGCCTGTCGGCCAGCAACACCGCCGGAGTAGCCGCACCGATCCCGTAGAGAACCGTGATCAGCAGGTTGGAGGAGCGGGCCACGTGCCGTCCCCGGTCCACGGCTGCGATGTCGAATGCCCCATACCGGAAGATGCCATGGATGGCGGCGAGCGGAATGGCCAGGAGACTGGCGTAGACGGCGACGGCCACGATGGTGTCCCAAGGGGTCCGGCCGAACGTCCAGAAGATGAAGGCAGCCAGCGATACCGTGACCACCCAAGTCATCAAGCGCATCCGGGCACGGATCTCCGGATCACCGAAGAGTGCACGCGAATACAGGACCGCCAACCCCAGCGCCACACTCGGCCACGGCTGGTAGAGCAGGTAATGCACGGCGGGCGCTGCCCACTCCAGCCAAGGGACGGCAAACGGATTCGGAATGGATTCCCCGCTGACGCCACTATAGGCCTGCGTCACCACGTGGGGGGTTGTCAGCAAGGTCAGGGGTCCCACCAGCAGCGGTGCCCACAGGAACCTCAGGGCGGTCCGCTGCCATCGGCGTTCCGGCGTTCCAGTGGGATAGGTAGCGAACATGATGAGGAAACTGGCTGTCGCCGTCGCGTCGGCGGTCAGGCCAATCGCATTGATGAACGGAAATCCGGGCTCCTGGAGCAGCCCGGCATTCCGCTGGACCAGGGTTTCGAAGGCCGAACCGGCAGCCATCGCCGTAGCCGCCAGGGCGACGAAGACAGCGGATCGGGACAGGGATACGGTCAGCAGCCAGATGCCAAAGACAAACGTGGGGAGCACTCCGAGGAGCGGCCAGGCGAGGGCATGGTCGGCAGGGGAATCCCCGAGTCCGCGGACAATGACGACGTAGGCGAGCGATGCCGCTCCCAGCGGAGCCAGCAGCGCCAATGATCCCCATCTGCGGAGCACAGTCCTATGATCCGCCTTCCCCGCCATTCCCGGGAGGGGGTAGGTGCACCGGACCACCCCTGCGGCTTTCCTCCATGCACCCCGTGGCCTGCCGCGTTCCCGCACCGCCCGGGCGCGCCTACCGTGGGTCGAAAGACGCCGCAGGGCCGGCGCCGGGACCGATGGGAGTGCACTATGCGCAGGATCTATGCAGTTCTCGCTTGGATTGTGGCCGGGGGCGTGGTGGTGCAGGCCGCGTCGATCGCCTTCGCGCTCGGTGGGATTGCACACTTCGTCCAGGAGGGTGGTGTTGTCGATAAGGCGCTCGTGGAGAGCAGGCAGGCGGTGTTCACCGGGGAACTCGGGTTCCCCATCCATGGAATCGTCGGCGGAATGGTCATCCCCGTGGCCGCCCTCCTGCTCTTCATTCTGTCGTTCTTCGTGACCTACCAAGGAGTGCACCTGCGCGGCGCACGCTTGTGGGCCGGCGTCGTTTTTGCCCTTGTCGCCCTGCAGGCCACCCTCGGCTATTCGATCGCGGACATGCCGTACCTGGGCCTGGTCCATGGCGCAAACGCGTTGGCCGTGCTGGTGACCGCCATCCACGCGGCGCTCCGGACCAGGCCGACGGCCACCGCCAAGGTACCGAAGCCAGCTTCCCCCAATGCCGTCACGACCTGACCTGGTGCGCCGGGTCTCCGCCGCCTGCGCGTTGACGGCGGCCGCCGGGCTCGCCGCGGTCGCATGGAGTTCGACACTGCTGGGCGAATACTCGGTCATGACGATGGGGCGGGCCGGAGCCTTGGCCGGGGGGCACGCCAGCCACGACGCAGCGATGGGCACCGGGGCAGCCGCCGGTTCAATCAGCGTCACTGAGCTGGCGGCAGACCCGCTCCGGAAACCCGACGTACGGATCCGGCTTGTTGCAGGTTCGCAGACCATTGAGGTGCCTGGCGGTCACCCGGTCCAGGGGTACACGATTAACGGCACTTCTCCGGGGCCGACCATCCGTGCCCGCCAGGGCGACCTCGTGGAGGCTGTGTTCGTCAACGAATCCGTTAGTGCCGGCGCCACCCTGCACTGGCACGGGATGGACGTGCCAAACGCGGCTGACGGCGTTGCCGGCATCACCCAGGACGCAGTACCCGTAGGCGGACAGCATTCCTATAGGTTCGTTGCCAAAGATCCCGGCACTTATTGGTACCACTCCCACCAACTCTCCCATGAGCAGGTGGAGCGCGGGCTCCTGGGCGCCGTGGTGGTCGAGCCAGCCGTGCCACCAGTCAATGGTGGCACCACAGAGGCCGTGGCATTACTGCACGTTTATGGCGGCCAGCACACCCTGAACGGACGGGTCCTGGACGAACACGTCCCGGCAGAGCCGGGGGCAACCGTGAGGATCCGCGTCATCAACACCGACCAGGGAACCGCATCGGTCTGGTCGGCCGCTCCTTTTCGGGTTGCTGCCATTGACGGACGGGAGGTCAAGGCCCCTGCGGTCATCCAGGACCGCTCAGTGCTGGTTCCTGCGGGCGGCCGGGTGGACATCACGCTGCAGGCACCCGCGCACGGGGCTGCCCGGCTCAACGTCGGAGGAGCCCGCAGTGTCTTCATTGGCTCCGCAGCGGGCGATGAGCCGGGGGCAAGGCAGCCGTCAGAGACGCTCGACTTCCTGGCTTACGGAAGCCCCGCCCCGCTTGGCTTTGAGGCGGCGGCGCCCGACCGCACGTTCGATTACGCCATTGGACGTCGCCTCGGCGTCATCGACGGCCGGCCCGGCAACTTCTGGACCGTGAACGGCCGGCTCTACCCCGACGCACCTATGTTCAGCGTGCGTCAGGGCGATGTGGTCCTGATGCATCTGCGGAACGAATCGGGTGAGGTTCATCCGATGCATCTCCATGGCCACCATGTCCTTGTGCTCTCTCGTGATGGACTTTCCGCGACAGGAAGCCCCTGGTGGGTTGATTCCCTCGACATCCATCCAGGCGAGTCCTACGACGTGGCGTTCGTTGCTGACAATCCCGGAATCTGGACCGACCACTGCCATACGCTCGAGCATGCGGTGGACGGTCTCGTTGCACATGTGATGTACGAAGGGATCACCACGCCGTTCACCATCAACGGGAGGGCGGGCAACCATCCCGAATAACAGAATTCAGGCGCCCCCACGGCCTCCCCGCCCACAACCGCTTGAGCCGCGGGGCAATGGGTACGCCAAGGATGGAAGCCTCCTCCGAGGCGGGCGGCACCATGACCGAAAGGACACCCATGAGCTCCACTGCAGGAAGCGTGACTGACGAGAAGGTCCGGCTCCAGCTGGCCATTTTCGAGGTCACGCGGGTCGCCGACGGCAAAGGGCTGGGCGAAATCCGCGAGATGCTGCTGACCGCTTTTGCCCGGCATGGCGTAGAGCCGCCCCCTGGGACCTGGGTGGAGTCGGTGGCCTCCTCGGCGTTCTATGGCGAACCGTACATCGTGGACCTCCCCGCGGCTGTAGTGGCGGACGAGATCGTGCCCGCCCCGAACGACGAGGTCCGGGCCCGGCTCGCATCCCAGCGGCAGCTCCAGCAGGAGAAGCTGCCAGCCGGGATCTTCCCCGCCCCGGAAGACTGGAACCTTCCGGGCAGGGAGGCCACCCGCGGCAGCACCCGCACCGTCACCCTGGCACGGTGGGAAAGCGGCACCGTCCTGGCGGTGGCAGCGCTGGTGGCGGCCGCAGTCGTGGCCGTTGTTGCGGTGCGGGCCGGATCCGCCCGCCGGACCCGTACTCCCTAAAGCCCCAGCCGGGCCACCGCCTGCTCGCGCATCTCGACTTTCCGGATCTTTCCCGAGACGGTCATCGGGAAGCTCTCACGCACCTCCACGTAGCGGGGAATCTTGTAGTGCGCCAGCTTTCCGCGGCAGAACTCCGCCAGCGCGGCCGCATCCAGCGGTTCGGCTCCCGGTTTGAGAATGATGCAGGCCATCAGTTCCTCGCCGTACTTGCTGTCCGGGACGCCGATCACCTGGACGTCCTGGATGGCGGGATGGGTGTAAAGGAACTCCTCAATCTCGCGCGGGTAGATGTTTTCGCCGCCGCGGATCACCATGTCCTTGATCCGGCCCTCCACCACCACGTACCCGTCGTCGTCCATGCGTGCCAGGTCGCCGGTGTGCATCCACCCCTCGGCGTCGATCGCCTCGGCCGTCTTGTCCGGCTGGTTCCAGTACCCTGCCATGACCGCATAGCCGCGGGTACAAAGCTCGCCGATCTGCCCGCGTTCCAGCTCCTCGCCCGTGGCCGGGTCCACGATCCGGCTTTCCAGCTGCGGCATGGTCCGGCCCACCGTCTCGGTACGCTGCTGGAGCGTGTCACCCTTGCGGGTCATGGTGGACACTGGCGACGTCTCCGTCATGCCGTAGCAAATGGCCACGTCCACCATGTGCATGTCCGAGATCACCCGGCGCATCACCTCGACGGGGCAGAGCGAGCCGGCCATCACCCCCGTGCGCAGCGTGGACAGCTCGTACGACGAAAAGTCGGGCAGGGCCAGCTCCGCGATGAACATGGTGGGCACCCCGTAGAGGGACGTCCCGCCGAAGTCCTGCACCGCCTCCAGCGCCGCCGCCGGCGAGAATCCGCGGCCCGGGATGATGGTGGCGGCGCCATGGCTGAGCGCGTTCAGGTTGCCGATCACCATCCCGAAGCAATGGTAGAACGGCACCGGAATGACCACCCGGTCGTGCTCGGTGTAGCCCAGCAGCTCACCGATCGCGAAGCCGTTGTTGAGGATGTTGTGGTGGGTCAGCGTCGCACCCTTGGGGAACCCCGTGGTGCCGGAGGTGTACTGCAGGTTGATCGGGTCGTGCGGGCTGAGCTCGGCCATGCGGGCCCTGAGGACGGGGTGTCCGACGCCGTCCGCCCGGTTGAGGAGTTCGGCGTACGTGAGTTCCGCGTCCCGTTGGGGCGCGCCAGCTTCCAGCCCGTCCAGGCCATGGTCCGGCAGGAAGACGAGTTCGCGCAGGTCAGGGCATACCGCCAGCGCCCTGCGTGCCATGCCCACGTAGTCGCTGGTGCGGTCCGAGGGGGCCGTGACCAGCATCCGCATGCCGTTCTGCTTGACCACGAATTCAAGTTCGTGGCTGCGGTACGCCGGATTGACGTTGACCAGGATGGCGCCTGCCTTGGCGGTGGCGTACTGCAGGAGCGTCCACTCCGCGCAGTTGGGGCTCCAGATGCCCACCCTCTCGCCCTTGGCCACGCCCAGGGCGAGCAGCGCACGCGCGAGCCGGTCGACGTCGTCGTTCAGCTTGGTGTAGCTCCAGCGGCGGGCGTCAGCGCCCGGCACAGGCGCGGCTTCAATCAGCGCGTCATGCAGGGGGAACTGCGCGGCAACGCGCTCAAAGTTCGCACCAATGGTCTCTTCCAGGAGCGGGACGTCAGTGTCCCCGGCTGTATAAGCACGCATGCTGGCACGCTACCAACAGGATCCCGGCAGGAGAAGGACGACAGGCAGGGAAACGGACGCAACAGAAGCGGAGCGGCCGGCGTCGCCCGGTATTGTGAAATCCATGAGTGCACCGATTGATCTGATAGCAACGTTCATCCCCAACGAGGGCGAGTTTCACCGCGTCAAACTGGCCCTGGAAATTGCCATCGACGAGGTGGTGAAGGAGCCAGGCTGCATCCAGTACGAACTGACCGAAGCCACCGAGGAGAAGCTGGTCCTCACCGAGCAGTGGGCTTCCGAGGAGGACCTGGACAGGCACTCCAAAGGCATCGCGGTGCAGGACCTGAACGAATCGCTGAGCGCCCTGCTGGCCGAACCGGTCAAGGTGGAGCGCGTCTAGCGTGCCTTAAACACAAAATGCGGGACCCCGGTGGGGAGTCCCGCATTTTGTGTTTAAGGAGATTTAGAAGTCGGGGATCTGCGTGCCGTCCTGGGTGCCGCCCTGGGATCCGGCGGGCTTGCTGGCCGCGGCCGCCGCTTCCTCCCGCTGGCGGGCCACATGGGCGTGGACCTCGTCCATGTCCAGTGCCTTGACCGCGTCCACCACCTGCTCAAGCTGCTGGGCATTCAGGGCGCCGGGCTGCGAGAAGACCAGCACCTTTTCGCGGAAAGCCATCAGCGTGGGGATGGAAGTGATGCCAGCCTCCGCCGCGAGCTGCTGCTCGGCCTCGGTGTCCACTTTGGTGAAGACGACGTCAGGGTGCTTCTCGGAGACTGCCGAGTAGGTGGGGCCGAACTGCTTGCAGGGGCCGCACCATTCTGCCCAGAAATCGACCAGGACAATGTCGTTGCCTTCAATGGTGGATGCGAACTGTTCACCTGTGATGTCAAGGGTAGCCATGTGTCAACGGTACGCGTCCCGGTGCCGCCTGTCGCGGCTGTTCGCTCCCCGCGTCATTGGGAACAACGACGGCGGCACCCGGCTCAGGCGCTGGCGTCCCAGAGGTGCGGGGCCGCTGTGCGGCTGCCGGGCAGGGCGCTGGAGGCCCGCCACTCGTGGATCCATTCCGGGAGCTCCAGGTCCGCCGGCGGGGCGCCGAACTCTTCCAGGATGTCCTGCTGGCTGACAGGACGCCCCTTGGTGACCAGCCGGGTGGCGATGTAGGCACGCGCGTAAATCTCGCCGTCGGACACCATGCGCTGTTCGAAGAAAATCGCCTTGGTGTCCAGCCCGATGATGCGGGTTTCGATGGTGTACTCCTGCCACAGCTGCAGCGATTTGCGGAAGGAGATGGTTTCCGCGGACACCACCGGGCTCCAGCCGCGGCGGCGCATCCGCTTCCAGACGCCGCTGCGCACCATCAGGTCGAACCTGCCCAGGTCCATCAGGGACAGGTACATGCCGTTGTTGACGTGCATGGCGATGTCGATGTCCGTCGGCAGGACGCGCAGCGGCAGGGACGAGGGATCCCAGGCTGCCAGGGACGGCCGCCGGGAGGAACGGAACAGCAGAAGCAGGGTTCTCAGGAGCAGGTGCATGACCCAATGCTACCCGCCGGTAACATCTGCGGGCGGAAGCCGCCATGCAGGCGCTTGAAGCAAGTAGTGGGCCCTGCCGGGCTTGAGTAGCCGGGCCGAAGCGGCCGGGTACTGAGAGCAAAAACTCGGGTAATTCCTACTGGTGCCCGGCTTGGTCCCGCCTTTTTAGACTCGGGATTCCTAGGACCAAACACGCACTGGGCAGGTCCCCCGGGTGGCTTCCGGGATTCCTGCCTTCACGCGGAGCTCCGTATTTTCTGGGTATGCGGATGCCTCCATCCCGCGCCGCGCGCGGCCCCCGCAGCTGCAGGGGCCTGCGGCGCCACAACATCTCGATCCGTCCGGCGACCTGGCATGCCCCTGCACTGCCTGGCCGGACCGTCCCCGGATGGGCTACCCATGAACCAGAAAGTCTCCACCTCCCCCGACGGCGTGAGCCGAAGCTTCGCCACCGACGAACCCCGCACCGACCTCAACACCGGACGCCCCGCCATCAGCAACAAGCTTTGGGCGGGCATGGCCACGGCAGCTGTGGTGGCCGCCGTGGGCGTGGGGGCCCTGGCAGCACCGCCAGCCTCGCATACTGGAAGCGCGACGACGGCGGTCCAGGTTGCCGAGGCCGCACTGCCAACGGCACCAAGCACCGCCGCCCCTTCCGCAGACCCGGCCGCTTCCGCGGCGGCTCCTGCTGGCGAAACGGCTCCCGCAGCGCCGGCCGAGCCCGCTCCTGCGGCTCCGCCCGCACCGGAACCGGCACCCGCGCCGGCGCCCGAACCGGCACCTGCCCCGGCGGGCGATCCCAACCTCTATACCGTGGCACCGGGTGACACAGTGGGCGCAATTGCTGCCAGCCATGGCGTGGACATGAATGCCATGCTCGCGGCCAACGGCCTTGGGCCCTACAGCACTATCTACCCCGGCCAGACGCTCCTGCTCATCGGACCCGCCGTCGAGGTGGCCGCACCGGCACCTGCTCCGGCCGCCGCGCCCGCCCCGGCTCCTGCCGCCGCTCCCGCTCCCGCACCCGCACCCGTCGTTGCCGCCCCTGCCGTGCGTACCATTTACGTCGCGGGCTCCGGCGGACAGTCCATGGTGGATGCCTGCATTGGGCCTATCCACTACACACCGAACGACGGCTACTCGCTGTTCATCACCGAACATGATTTCTGCGGTGGCTGGGCGCGTTTCTCCGGAATCGGTGTCGGAGAAACGGTGAGCATTCCGGGCTACGGCACGTTTACCGTGACGGCGCGCGGCCAGGTCCCCAATCCAGGAACCACCAACGACGTCATCGCGGTCTTCGGCGGTTTCCCCCGGGCGATACTGCAGACCTGCATCCCGGGCACCAGCCAGATGCTGCTGATCGCACTGAACTGACCGGCGAAGTTTCCAAAGCTTGTCCGCGGGTCCGAACCTTCCAGGCCGGGACCCGTGGACAAGGCCATGCTGTGCTGGGGCGCTACATCCCGTGGCGCTCTGAAATGTGCTCCACCAGTTCGCCCACGCGCTGCTCTGAGTAGTTGCGCGCAATGTCGCCCTGGCTGATGATGCCCACCAGCTTGTGGTCCGAGATCACGGGCAGCCTGCGGACCTGGTGCTTCTCCATCATGTCGATCGCTGCATCGACGTTGGCGTCGGCATCAATCCAGTGCGGCTTGCCGGAGGCGAGATCGCGGGCCATCATCTGGCTCGGGTCGCGGCCGGCGGCAACGCACTTGATCACGATGTCGCGGTCCGTGATCATGCCTTGGAGTTTGCCATCGTCTCCACAGATCGGCAGCGAGCCGCAGTCCATGTCGCGCATGATCCGGGCCGCTTCCGCGAGGGACTCAGTTTCCCTGATACATCGCGCATCAGTGGTCATGAATTCGCGTACAGCACTCATTGAATCCTCCTTCATCGATAGGAATATCGACGCAGGGCATCGGGGCTCATGCGCCGATGCTGCCAGACTACGCCCGCTCCAACACGGTGTCGACGGGGATTCGGCGCCTTCTTCCGGCTCCTCGAGGACGCGTCAGCACGACCCGCAGATTCCCGACAAAACCTGATGGCGCGTTCGTGGATTCAGGGCACGAGGTGATGGCGCGTTCCGGGACGTGCGCCGGAGGTGGTTTCGGGGCACGAAAAAGCCTCCGGAACCTGGTGGTTCCGGAGGCTTTCCTTGGGTGGCAGATGAGGGATTCGAACCCCCGTAGGCGTTGCCAGCTGATTTACAGTCAGCCCCCTTTGGCCGCTCGGGTAATCTGCCGAACTTCAAAAGAAGTACCCGCTGATGCAGTCTGCGGAGCGTCCGTTTCCGGGCCGTTCCGCTTCAGTAACCGCGGGCAAGACAACTTTACAGAACTTCCGCCGAAGAATCGAATCGGGACCCGCCTGACCCGAAAATCCTTGAAACGGCGGGGAAAAGCAGCTCAGGCCTCGCCCAGGATGCGCCCGGCCAGCTTCGCCTCAAAGCTGAGTGCCTGCTCTGCGGTGATCTGGTTCAGCTGCACTGCCCGCTGAAGGTCAGCCCGCACGCCCTCCAGCCGGGAAGAGGCGTCCGCGACGGGGCTGAAAACGACTGAGGCCGCCACCGCGGCCGCCGCCACCGATGTTGCTGCGGCTGCGGTGGTCCGGGTGACGTAGCGGGCGGCTTTGCGGTGCATGGAGTTCCCTTCGTACTGGTCCAGCTGCTCCAACTTTTCCGTGGCCTCCTTCGTTCCCCCGGTACGTCCGCTGAGAGGGAACTGTGAATACCGCACCCCCACCAGCCGGAGCATCCGTATTAGGCTGGAACGCAGAGATCCATGCCCTGTCCCGCACAGGGCTCCCACCGGCAAAAAGGAGAGTCATGGCAGGCGAGTCAACGTTCGACGTCGTAAGCAAAGTGGACAAGCAGGAAGTGGCCAACGCGCTCAACCAGTCCCAGAAGGAAATTGCCCAGCGCTATGACTTCAAGGGCGTTGGCGCCGAGATCGACTTCAGCGGCGAAAAGATCCTCATGAAGGCCAATTCGGAAGAACGCGTCAAGGCTGTCCTGGACGTCTTCCAGTCCAAGCTGATCAAGCGGGGCATCTCGCTGAAGTCCCTGGACAGCGGCGAGCCCTACGCATCCGGCAAGGAGTATCGCCTGGAAGCCTCCATCAAGGAAGGCATCGCGCAGGACCTGGCCAAGAAGATCAACAAGCTCATCCGCGACGAAGGCCCCAAGTCCGTCAAGTCCCAGATCCAGGGCGACGAACTCCGCGTTTCATCCAAGTCACGCGACGACCTGCAGGCCACGATGGCATTGCTGAAGGACTTCGAGGAAGCGGACCTGCAGTTTGTGAACTTCCGCAGCTAGCTTCCGCCGCTCCGAAAAGGCTGGCGCACCCCGAATAAGGGGGGCGTCAGCCTTTTTGCATACAGGGGATGACCACGCGCACCGGTGGAGCGCCCGCGTCGCCAAAGGTAACCTCCCGGGAATTAACGCACGTTTAGTTTGCGTAATAGCCACCGCCGGGTAACCTCTTCCTTAGGCCTGCCTAAGTAGGGCCGCGTGAGCGAAAGAATATCCATGACAGCCAACTTCCTGATCGGCCTGCGCGAAGGACTCGAAGCTACCCTGGTGGTGGTCCTGCTGATGGCCTACCTGGCCAAGACCGGCCGGCGCCACCTCATTCCCCGCCTGTGGGCAGGCGTGGCCGCGGCAATTGCCGTCTCCATCGGCTTCGGCGCCCTGCTGACCTTCGGACCCCAGGGCCTGACGTTCGAGGCGCAGGAGGCCATCGGCGGCAGCCTGTCCATCGTCGCTGTTGCCCTGGTGACCTGGATGGTCTTCTGGATGGCGCGCACGGCGCGGACCCTGGGCAGCGACCTCAAGTCGCGCGTCGACAGGTCCGCAGGCGGAGCAGGCTGGGGCCTGGCCGTCGTCGCCGCCATCGCCGTTGGCCGCGAAGGACTGGAAACGGCCCTGTTCCTCTGGGCGGCCGCCAAGGCGACTGGCGAGTCCACCCAGCCGCTGATCGGCGCCCTGTTCGGCCTTGCCGCCGCGGCAGGACTCGGCTACCTGCTGCACCGCGGCGTCCTCAAGGTGAACCTCTCCCGGTTCTTTACCTGGACCGGGGCGGCGCTGGTCGTGATCGCGGGCGGAGTCCTGGCCTACGGCATCCACGACCTCCAGGAGGCCCGCTTCCTGCCCGGCCTGCACGTCCTGGCCTTCGACGTCAGCGGCGCCGTCCCGCCGTCGTCCTGGTACGGCACGCTGCTCAAGGGCACCCTGAACTTCTCCCCCGCCACCACCTGGCTTGAGGCCGCCGCCTGGCTCGCCTACGTGCTGCCGGTGCTGTTCCTCTACCTGCGCACCAACCGCAAGTCACCACCCAGTCCAGCCGCTACCGGGAACAACGCTGCCGTCAAGGCCGTAGCGGCCGCCTGACCCCCTCCACCCGCACCTAAGGAAATCCCCATGCCTTGCTTCGCCCTGCCCAAAAACGCCCGCACCACTCCCGGCGCAAAGATCGCTTCGTTGGCAGCCGCCGTCGTGGCCGTCCCCCTCCTCGTCACCGGGTGCACTGACAACACCAAGGCCGCCGACGCCTCCCCGGGTGCCATCCAGGTGGTCAGCTCGGCCACCGAATGCAAGGTGTCCACCGGGAGCGTGCCCAGCGGCAACCTCACCTTCACCGTGAAGAACGAAGGCACGGAGGTGACCGAGTTCTACCTGCTGGCAGCGGACGGACTGCGCATCCTGGGCGAGGTGGAGAACATCGGCCCCGGACTCACCCGCAACCTCGTGGTCACTGCCCCGGCGGGCACCTACACCACCGCCTGCAAGCCGGGCATGGAAGGCGACGGAATCAGGGGCGCGCTGGAGGTGACCCAGTCCGGCAACCAGCCCTCCGCGGACGCGGACTTCCAGCACCTGCTTGACACCGCCACCGGCCAGTACGCGTCCTACGTCAAGGACCAGAGCGAACAGCTGCTCGCCGGCACGCAGCAGTTCGCCGCCGCCTTCGCCGCGGGGGACGCAGAGAAAGCACGGTCCCTTTACGCCGCCACGCGCCAGCACTGGGAGCGGATCGAGCCCGTGGCGGAGTCCTTCGGGGACCTCGATCCGCAGCTCGATGCCCGCGAAGCCGACCTGGAACCCGGCCAGGAGTGGACCGGCTGGCACCGTGCGGAGAAGGACCTCTTCCCGCCCGCGGACTACACCGCCCTGACCCCTGCCGAACGCGCGTCCATCGCCGACCGCCTGGTGGCCGACACCAAGGACCTCGTGGAGCGCACCCGCACCCTCGACTTCACCGCTGACAACCTTGGCAACGGCGCCAAGGAACTCCTCGACGAAGTCGCCACCGGAAAGGTGACCGGCGAGGAGGAGATCTGGTCGCACACGGACCTTTGGGACTTCCAGGCGAACGTCGACGGAGCCCGGATCGCCTTTGAGAACCTCCTCCCGGCGCTCCAGCAGAAGGATCCGGCCCTGGCCACGTCGCTGGACGAGAAGTTCGCGGCCCTGCAGGCCGAGCTTGCCACCCACGCCCAGGGTGACGGCTTCACCTCCTACGACAAACTGGCACCGGAACAGGTCCAGCGGCTCGCCTCCCTCGTGGACGCACTCGGGGAGCCCCTGTCCAAGCTGACGGCAGCGGTGGTCCTGTGACCGGCTGCCCGTTCGGCGGCCCGCCGCCGGCAGGAGCGGCAGCTTCGGAAGCCGGCGGTTCGGCCGGCGCGGCGGCACGCGCGGAACAGCCGACGGCGGGGCCGCGCGTCAGCAGGCGCGGCCTGCTCAGCCTCGCCGGGCTGGGCGGTGCAGCCGCCGGGCTTGCCGCCGGCTTCCTGGGGCACGACGCCGTCGCCGCCACTGCTGCCCCCGCGCCATCCGCCGACAGTCCCGTGGTCCCCTTCCACGGCGACCACCAGGCGGGCATCACCACTGCTGCCCAGGACCGCCTCCATATGGCGGCGTTCGACGTCACCACCACCAAGCGGGAAGAGCTGGTCCAGTTGCTCAAGGACTGGACCGAGGCCGCGGCAGCGCTGACCCAGGGCCGGCCTGCCGGGGCAACGGGTGCTGTGGACGGGCCCTACGGCGCGCCGCCGGAGGACACCGGGGAGGCGCTGGACCTGAACGCCGGAAAGCTGACCCTGACCTTCGGCTTCGGAGCCAGCCTGTTCGAAAAGGACGGTGCGGCCCGTTTCGGCCTGGAAGGGCGGAAGCCCGAGGCGCTGATCGACCTCCCGCATTTCCCCGGCGACGACCTCGACCCTGCCCGCAGCGGCGGTGACCTGGTGGTGCAGGCCTGCGCCGACGATCCCCAGGTGGCTGTCCACGCCATCCGGAACCTGGCCAGGATCGGATTCGGGAAGGTGCGGGTGCGGTGGTCCCAGCTAGGCTTTGGCCGCACGTCCTCCACCTCCCGCGCCCAGCAGACCCCGCGTAACCTGTTCGGCTTCAAGGACGGCACCAACAACCTCAAGGTCGAGGACCAGCAACTGCTGGACCAGCACGTCTGGGCCAAGGCTTCCCGGCCGGAGGACGGGTGGCTGGCCGGCGGCAGCTTCCTGGTGGCCCGCCGCATCCGGATGCACATCGAAATCTGGGACCGGACCTCCCTGGGCGAACAGGAAGGCCTGATCGGCAGGACCAAGGGAACGGGCGCCCCCCTCTCCGGCGGCGAGGAGTTCACCGAGCCCGACTTCGCCCGGCAGGGCAAGGGCGGCAAGCCACTGATTCCGCTCGATTCACATATGCGGATGGCCCACCCCGGCCAGAACAACGGGGTGCGGATGCTCCGACGCGGCTACAACTACACGGACGGTTCCGACGGCGTAGGCCACCTCGACGCCGGGCTGTTCTTCATCGCATTCGTCACCGACCCGCGGACCCACTACGTCCCCATGCAGATGGCCATGGCCAAGGGCGACACGCTGGCCGTGGAGTACCTCAAGCACACCGGATCGGGCCTGTTCGCCGTCCCCGGCGGAGTGAAGCCGGAGGGTTTCATCGGCGAAGGGCTCTTCACCTAGGGGCGCGTGGGGCTGCGGCATGACTGAGCCGGCGCCGCCCCGCCGTCGTTCCCGACGCGCAAAACTGATTCCGACACGCATATTCGCTGGCGCACCCGATATTTGGGGAGCGCCAGTGAACATGCGAGTCGAGGGGGAATTTGCGCGTCGAAGTGAAATGGGCGTGGACGAGTCGGAGGGACACGTCCGACGCCGGGTCCCGGTTACTGGGCTGGTTGGACTACTGCAGCGGCCGGCCCGCCATCCGTTCCAGCCGGGAAATCCGGTCGCGCATCGGCGGGTGGGTGGCGAAGAGCTTGTTGATGGCGCCGCCGCGGAACGGATTGGCGATCATCAGGTGCGAGGCGTTGACCAGCCGCTGGTCCTGCGGCAACGGCGCAAGGCTGACACCGCGCTCAATCTTGGCCAGGGCTGAGGCGAGCGCCAGCGGATCTCCGGTCAGCTGGGAGCCGTCCTCGTCGGCGTCGTACTCCCTGGTGCGTGAGATCGCCATCTGGATCAGCGACGCCGCGAAAGGTGCCAGCAGGGCCATCGCGATCATCGCCAGCGGGTTGGCGTTGCGCCGGTCGCCGCCGCCGAAGAACAGCAGCATCTGGCCCACGGAGGTGATCACGCCGGCGACGGCGGCAGCCACCGAGGAGGTGAGGATGTCGCGGTTGTACACGTGCATGAGTTCGTGGCCCAGGACCCCGCGGAGCTCGCGCGCGTCCAGGAGCTGCAGGATGCCTTCGGTGCAGCAGACGGCAGCGTTTTGCGGGTTGCGGCCGGTGGCGAAGGCGTTGGGGTTCATGGTGGGCGAGACGTAGATGCGGGGCATGGGCTGCTTGGCGCGGGCGGACAGTTCGCAGACGATCTGGTAGAGCTGCGGGGCCTGGGCTTCGGTGACGGGGAAGGCCTGCATGGAGCGGATCGCGATCTTGTCGCTGTTCCAGTAGCCGTAGAACGTGGTGCCGACCCCGATCAGCGCCATGATCCAGATCGGGGTGGAGTTGCGTGTTCCTGCGCCGATGAGCGCGCCCAGTCCGAGCAGCACCGCCCACAGGACGCCGAACAGGGCTGCCGTCTTCAGGCCGTTGTGATGGTTGTGCACGTTTCCTCCTAGCTCAAGGAACGGTCCGCTACGGCACCGGGTTCCGGGCGTCATAGTTGCCGAAGCCCGGCTGCAGTTTCGCCGCCGTCCACGCCCCCGCGATGCACAGCGCCCCGCCGAGCAGCAGGACCCAGCCCTCACTCAAAATCTTAGTCCCGCCGCCGGCCAGCAGGTCGCCGATGCGCGGACCGCCGGCCACCACCACGATGAACACGCCCTGCAGCCTGCCGCGCAGGTGGTCCGGGGCCGCGGCCTGCAGGATCGTGTTGCGGAAGACACTGCTGATCGAGTCTGCGATCCCGGCCAGCGCGCAGCAGATGGCGGCGGGAACCAGCCACGGTGTCACGCCGCCGTCCGGCGCGTGGCCGGCCAGCAGCACCACCAGCCCGAACGCTCCGATGGAGGCGCCCCACCCCATGACGGAGACGACGACGGCGGTCCCCTGGCGGCGCACCATTCCCAGCGGCCCGGAGAAGAGTCCGGCCAGGAAAGCCCCGACGGCGGTGCAGGCCAGCAGGATGCCCACGGTCGCCTCCCCGCCGCCGATGGCCAGGGCGGCGACGGCCGGCAACAGCGCACGCGGCTGGGCCAGGACCATGGCGATGAGGTCGATGATGAAGGTCATCCGCAGGTTGGGGCGGGTGCCCAGGAAGCGGAAGCCCTCGACGACGGACCGCAGCCCGGCCTTGCTGCGGGCCCCTGCCGGGGGCATCACCGGAAGCCGGTAGACCGCCCAGAGCACGAACGCGAAGCTGGCGAAGTCGATGGTGTACGTCCAGGCGAAGCCCAGCCACGCCACCAGGACACCGGCAAGCAGCGGGCCGGCTGTCATGGCAAGGCCCATGGCCAGCATGTTCAGGGCGTTGGCGGCGGGCAGCAGCTCCTTGCGGATGAGCGCCGGAATGATCGCGCTCCTCGCCGGCTGGTTGATGGCCTGCGCCCCGCTCTGCAGGGCCACGAGGAGGTAGAGGACCCAAACGCTGCCCAGCTGCAGCCAGGACTGGAGCGCGATGAGGCCGGTGGTCAGCCACAGCACGGTGGAAGCCAGCAGGGCGATGCGCCTGCGGTCGTGGGCGTCGGCGATGGACCCGCCCATCAGGCCGCCCGCCACCAGGGGAACCAGCGCGAAAACGCCCAGCAGGCCCACGTAGAAGCTGTCGTGCGTCAACCGGTAGACCTCAAGGCTCACAGCCACCAGGGTGAGCTGGCTGCCGACGGCGGACACCGCGGATCCCAGCCAGAGCCGGCGGAACGCCGGGCTTTCCTTGAGCGGCCGGACGTCGGCCAGAATCTTCCCCACCCGGCAACCCTAGCGGCAGCCGCGGACAGGTTAGCCACGCCTTATTGTGACTTACTAATAATAAGTGCTTCAATGGAGCCATGACGGAGCACTTCGACGGCCAGGAAGCATGGGCTGCGGCCCTGCGCGCCCATGGCCGCAGGGTGACCAAGCAGCGGCTTGCCGTACTGGCCGCCGTCGAACGACACCCCCACTCCCCGGCGGAAAGCATCCTGGCCGCGGCCCGGGCGGAACTGCCCGAGCTGACCGCCCAGTCCGTGTACGTCGTCCTCGGCGACCTGACGGACCTGCACATGCTGCGCCGGTTTGAGCCTCCCCACTCCCCCGCCCTGTACGAAACGCGGGTGGGCGACAACCACCACCACGCGATCTGCATCAGCTGCGGCCGGGTGGAGGACGTGGACTGCGCGGTCGGCCATGCCCCCTGCCTCACGCCCCACTGGAACCCGGACGCCAAGCCGATGACCATCCAGATCGCGGATGTCATGTACCAGGGCATCTGCCAGGACTGCCAGAAGGCCCAACAACTTCCTCCCCAGTCGTCCCTTACAAGAAACAAAGAAATAGGAGAACAATGACTGCCGTTTCAACAACCCAGTCAGGTGCGCCGGTTACTTCCGACGCGCACTCGAAGTCAGTTGGTGCCGATGGTGCCATCATCCTGACTGACCACTACCTGGTGGAAAAGCTCGCCCAGTTCAACCGTGAGCGGGTTCCGGAGCGCGTAGTGCACGCCAAGGGCGGCGGTGCATTCGGTACGTTCAAGACCACGGAGGACGTCTCCAAGTACACCAAGGCAGCGTTCCTGCAGCCCGGCGTCGAGACCGAGATGCTGATCCGTTTCTCCTCCGTGGCCGGCGAGAACGGCTCCCCGGACACCTGGCGCGACCCGCGCGGTTTCGCCGTGAAGTTCTACACCAGCGAGGGCAACTACGACCTCGTGGGCAACAACACCCCCGTCTTCTTCATCCGCGACGGCATCAAGTTCCCGGACTTCATCCACTCCCAGAAGCGCCTGCCGGGCACCCACCTGCGCGACGCCGACATGCAGTGGGACTTCTGGACCCTGTCCCCCGAGTCCGCCCACCAGGTCACCTGGCTGATGGGCGACCGCGGCCTCCCCGCCTCCTGGCGTGAAATGCAGGGCTACGGCTCGCACACCTACCAGTGGATCAACGCCGCCGGTGAGCGCTTCTGGGTCAAGTACCACTTCAAGTCCAACCAGGGCGTGAAGAACATGACCTCCGAGCAGGCCGAGGCCCTGGCCGGTTCCGACGCCGACTTCTACATCCGCGACCTGCACGAGAACATCGAAGCCGGCAACCTCCCCTCCTGGGACCTGCACGTCCAGGTCATGCCGTACGAGGACGCCAAGACCTACCGCTTCAACCCGTTCGACCTGACCAAGGTCTGGCCGCACGCGGACTACCCGCTGATCAAGGTCGGCACCATGGAGCTGAACCGGAACCCGGAGAACTACTTCGCCCAGATCGAGCAGGCCACCTTCGCGCCGTCGAACTTCGTGCCCGGCATCGCCGCGTCCCCGGACAAGATGCTGCAGGCCCGCATCTTCTCCTACGCCGACGCACACCGTTACCGGGTGGGCACCAACCACGCCCAGATCCCGGTGAACCAGCCCAAGAACGAGGTCCACAACTACAGCCAGGACGGCCAGGGGCGCTTCCTGTTCAACGCACCTTCCGTTCCGGTGTACGCACCGAACACGTTCGGCGGCCCGGCTGCAGTTGAACCGCAGAACGCTGCCGGCGGCTGGGAAAACGACGGCGAACTGACCCTCGCCGCGCACTCCCTCCACGCCGAGGACGGCGACTTCGTCCAGGCTGGCGCCCTGTACCGCGAGGTTTACGACGAGGCCACCAAGGCCCGCTTCCTCGAGACCATCACCGGCGCCGTGGGCGGCGTGAAGCGTTCCGACATCAAGGAACGCGCCATCCAGTACTGGACCAACGTCGACGCCGACCTCGGCGCCAAGCTGCGCGCAAACCTTGGTGCAGCTCCGCTCTCCGAGGCAGAAGCAGCCAACAAGATCGGCTAGTTACTGCCAGGATCTCTTCAGGACACCCCGCCCCGGGCTTCCGGGACGGGGTGTCCTGCTGTTTAAGCCTGCGGTTTTACACATACGGCACCGGGAGTCTGGCCGGTCACTGCAGGCAGTTCTAGGCTCCCTCCATGAACACATTCGCAGGCATCCCGCCGGAGGCCTTCCGGTTCTACGCGGAGCTGGAAGAGAACAACAACCGTGAATGGTGGCTGGGGCACAAAGACACCTATGACTCCGCCGTCAAAGAACCCCTCATCGAACTCCTCACCTGGCTGGAACCCGAATTCGGGCCGGCCAGGCTGTTCCGGCCCTACCGGGACGTCCGCTTTTCGCAGGACAAGTCACCGTACAAGACCGCGCAGGGCGCCTTCTCCACCCGGCAGGAGGGGGTGGGGTTCTACCTGCAGGTCAGCGCGGACGGGCTGCTGGTCGGCGGCGGTTACCACTCCCACACCCCCGCCCAGCTGGCCAGGTTCCGGGCCGCCGCCGACGCCTCGGCGAGCGGCGCCGCGTTGCAGGAGATCGTCGATGCCGTGGCCGGTGCCGGATTCACCGTCGAGGGCGAGAAGCTCAAGACCGTGCCCCGCGGTTTCGCCAGGGACCACCCGCGCGCCGAGTTGCTCAAGCACAAGTCGTTGTCGGCAGGGGTAAACATGGGCCGGCCCGAGTGGGTCTCCACGCCGGCAGTCCGGGACGAGGTCGCGGCAAGGTGGCGGCAGTTGCGGCCCCTCGTGGAATGGGTGGGGAGGTACGCGGCGCCATGACCGGCGCCCGGGGCACGCCCCGCCTGCGTCAGGCGCCCTGCGCTGCGGCGGCCAGGCGGGTGTCGAGGTTGTTGAAGAAGACTGCCAGCATCAGCTCGAACGCCTTGGTGGCGGCTTCCGGCTCGTTCATCACCACGAAGTCGAACTGCAGCCCGTAGAAGGTGGACGTAAAGAGCCGGGCGTCGGTGTCGGCATACTCCTCGGCGATCCCCTGCACCATCAGCCAGTCCCGGGTCTTGTGGTGCAGCAGGCGGAAGTTCTCCTGCGAACTCCCGCGCGGGTCGCCGGCAACGATGTCCTGTGCGGTCGCCTCGAATTCCAGCCTGGTCAGGTGGCGGTTACGCTGCGCCATGGTCCACTGCCAGGAGTCCAGCAGGAAGGCCCGCCATGCGTCGCGGTCGATGTCGCGGACGTCGGTGCTGCGCATCCAGTCCAGCCGGGATTCGATGGACGCAACGATCTCGTTGATGAGCTGGTCCCGGTTGCCGAAGTGGTACACCAGCACATAGGCACTCGTTCCCAGTCCCTCGGCGAGGCTGCGGAAGGTCAGCTCCGCGAGCGTCTTGTCCATCAGGTAGTCGAGGATGGCGGTGAGCAGTTCGGCCTTGCGTTCGGACCGGGTAGGGCGTGCCATGCTTCCATCCTAGGAGGCGGGCACCCCCGAGCCCGAAAACGCCAGGACCACCAGGAGCCGGAACGCGTCTGCCCGCCCGGGCAAAGTCCGGGCGGGCAGAACGGCAGGTGGGGCGGAGGAGGTCAGGCGCGGCTGAACTCGTCCTCGTCGTCACGGCCTGCAGTGGCAGCGGGCGCTGCCTGCGGTGCGCGGTTGACCGAGGCGCTTGCCTCGGCGAAGCGCTCATTGAGCCGCGAGTGCCGCTGGCCGTAGGCGAAGTAGATCGCCAGGCCGAGGACCAGCCAGAAGGCGAAGAAGATCCAGGTCTCCACGGCAAGGTTGGTCATCAGGTACAGGCACAGCACGGCCGAGACGATCGGCAGCACCTTGCCGAACGGCACACGGAATGCGGGCTTCAGGTCCGGGCGCTTCTTACGGAGCACCAGGATGCCGAGGCTCACTACCACGAACGCTGACAGCGTACCGATGTTGATCATTTCCTCAAGCAGGTCCACGTTGGTCAGTCCTGCCACCAGGGCCACAGCGGCGCCGCAGATGACCTGCAGGCGCACCGGCGTCGAACGCTTCTCGCTGGTCTTCGACAGCGAGCGCGGCAGCAGGCCGTCCCGGCTCATGGCCAGCACCACGCGGGACAGTCCCATGAGGAGCACCATGATCACGGTGGTCAGGCCCACCAGCGAACCGAAGGCGATGACCTTGGCGGCCGACGTGTCACCCACCGCCTCGAAGGCAGTGGTGAGGGTGGGGCTCTTGGCCTCGGCGAGCTGGGTGTAGGACACCATGCCGGTCAGGGCCAGGGAAACGAGGATGTACAGCAGGGTCACCAGGGCCAGGCCGCCGAAGATGCCGCGGGGCAGGGTCTTCTGCGGGTTCTTCACTTCCTCGGCCGAGGTGGCCACCACGTCGAAACCGATGAAAGCGAAGAACACCAGCGCGGCGCCGGCGAAGATGCCCATGGTGCCGTACTGGGCGGGTGCAGCCCCGGTGAGGAACCCGAAGAACGACTGCTTGAGGACGTCCGCGGCGCCGGTGCCGGCGGTGGGTTCGGCAGCGGGAACGAAGGGAGTGTAGTTCTCGAACTTCACGTAGGTGAAGCCCACCACGATCACGAACAGCACCACGCCGATCTTGATCAGGGTGAAGATGTTGCCGACGCGGGCGGAAAGCTTGGTGCCAAGCACCAGCAGCACCGTGAAGATGGCAACGATCAGGAAGGCGCCCCAGTACAGGTCCACGCCGCCCAGGGAGACGGCCGGCGGGACGTCCAGGCCGGTGAGGGCAAACACTTTGCTGAGGTAGATGCCCCAGTACTTGGCGATCACGGCAGCCGCGGTGAACAGCTCAAGGATCAGGTTCCAGCCGATGATCCAGGCGAGGAGCTCGCCCATGGTGGCGTAGGTGAAAACGTAGGCGGAGCCGGCCACGGGGATGGCAGTGGCGAACTCTGCGTAGCACATGATGGCCAGCGCGCAGGTGACGGCGGCCACCGCGAAGGACACGGTCACGGCGGGACCGGCGAAGTTGGCAGCTGCTTTGGCGCCAACGGAGAAGATGCCGGCACCCACTGCCACGGCGACGCCCATAATCATGAGGTCCCAGGTACTGAGGGAACGCTTGAGCTTGCGTCCGGGCTCATCGGCGTCGGCTATGGACTGCTCAATGGATTTGGTCCGGAGAAGATTCATTGGGGAATCACAATCCTGGTTTGTGATGGAAACAGACCTATCAACGATAGTGTCCATCCAGTGGACGGCCCCAATCGTCCCACATCGTGAGACGGTCAATTTTCCGAACTTTGTTCTGGAAACGTGTTCGGGGCCCTCCGAATGGAGAGCCCCGAACGTCTTTCGGCCGAATTGCTTAGCCCGGCCAGTCCATCAGCATGGAGCGGATGAGGAAGCGTTTGCCTTCCGGCGCCTCCACTGAGAACCCGCTTCCCCTGCCCGGGACCACGTCCACCGTGAGGTGTGTGTGGCTCCAGTATTCGAACTGCTCCCGCGACATCCAGAACTCCAAGGGCCGCGGGGCCAGGCCGTCGGACAGGTCGAACAGCCCGAGCAGGACATCGGAGCCGCCGGTGATGAAATCCCCTGCCGGGTAGCACATGGGCGAGGACCCGTCGCAGCAGCCGCCGGACTGGTGGAACATCAGCGGGCCGTGCCGGTCCCACAGCAGCCGCAGCAGCGTCACGGCGTCCGGCGTCAGCGCCACACGGGAGAACTCCTCCCCGGGCAGCGTCGCGGCGGCCTCGATCCCTTGGGCCGGCATCAGAACCTCAGGACCACGCGGCCGTCGATCTTGGCGTGCTTCATTTCGTCGAACACCGCGTTGACCTCGGAAAGCTCCCGCACGGACACCGTGGGGTGGATCTTGCCACGGGCGTAGAAATCCAACGCTTCCGCCAGGTCCTGCCGGGTGCCGACGATTGAGCCGCGGACCGTCAGTCCCTTGAGCACAATCTCGAAGATCGGCGCCGGGAAGTCCCCCGGCGGCAATCCGTTGAACACGATGGTGCCGCCGCGGCGGGCCATCCCGATGGCCTGTCCGAACGCTGACGGGTGCACCGCAGTAACCAGGACTCCATGGCAACCCCCTGTTTCACGCTGGATCACTTCCGCCGGGTCTTCATGCAGGGCGTTGACGGTCAGTTCGGCGCCGTGGGCCTTGGCGAGCGCGAGCTTGTCGTCGGCGATGTCCACGGCGGCAACCCGCAGCCCCATCGCCACCGCATACTGCACGGCGATATGTCCCAGTCCGCCGATCCCGGAGATCGTGACCCACTGGCCCGGCCGGGCCTCGGTCATCTTCAGCCCCTTGTATACGGTGACGCCGGCGCAGAGCACCGGCGCCACCTCGACGGGGTCGGATCCCGCCGGTATCCGCGCCGCAAAGCGCGAGTCCACGAGCATGTACTCCCCGAAGGAGCCGTCCACGCTGTAGCCGCCGTTCTGCTGGGCCTCGCAGAGGGTCTCCCAGCCTGTGCGGCAGTACTGGCAGTCGCCGCACGCGGACCACAGCCAGGCGTTGCCCACCAGGTCACCGATGGCGAGGTCGGTGACGCCCTCACCCAGGGCCACTACTTCACCCACGCCTTCGTGGCCCGGAACGAACGGCGGGGTCGGCTTGACCGGCCAGTCCCCTTCAGCGGCGTGGAGGTCGGTGTGGCAGACACCCGTGGTGAGTACCTTGATCAGTGCCTGCCCGGGCCCCGGCGTGGGGATGGCGATGTCCTGGACGGAGAGCTCGGTGCCGAAGGTGGTTACTACTGCTGCTTGCATTGTCGTCGTCATTGGCGAAATCCTTGCGTCGTTGTAGCGGAGGGAGGGCAGCAGGGCCTAGAAGAAGCCCAGCTTGTTTTCGTTGTAGCTGACCAGCAGGTTCTTGGTCTGCTGGTAGTGGTCCAGCATCATGGCGTGGTTCTCCCGCCCGATGCCCGAGGACTTGTAGCCGCCGAAGGCGGCTCCTGCCGGGTAGGCGTGGTAGTTGTTGACCCAGACGCGGCCGGCCTGGATTTCGCGGCCTGCGCGGTAGGCCACGTTGCCGTTGCGTGACCACACACCGGCGCCGAGGCCGTAGAGGGTGTCGTTGGCGATGCCCATTGCGTCGTTGTAGTCGCTGAATTTAGTCACCGCCACGACAGGTCCGAAGATCTCCTCCTGGAAGATCCGCATCCTGTTGTGGCCTTCGAAGACGGTGGGCTGGACGTAGTAGCCGCCGGCCAGGTCGCCGGGCAGTTCTGCGCGGGCGCCGCCGGTGAGGACCTTGGCGCCTTCCTGCTTTCCGATGTCGATGTAGGAGAGGATTTTCTCCAGCTGGTCGTTGGAGGCCTGGGCCCCCACCTGGGTGTCCGTGTCCAGCGGGTTTCCCTGGATCATCTTCTCCACCCGGGCCACGGCGTCGGCCATGAAGGAGTCGTAGATGTCCTCCTGGACCAGGGCGCGGGACGGGCAGGTGCAGACTTCGCCCTGGTTGAAGGCGAACAGCGCGAAGCCTTCCTGGGCTTTGTCGTAGAACGCGTCGTTGTCCTGGGCCACATCGTTGAAGAAGATGTTGGGGCTCTTGCCGCCCAGTTCCAGGGTGACGGGGATGAGGTTCTGGCTGGCGTACTGGCTGATGAGCCGGCCGGTGGTGGTTTCGCCGGTGAAGGCGATCTTGCGGATCCGGGAGCTGGAGGCCAGCGGCTTGCCGGCTTCCACGCCGAAGCCGTTGACCACGTTGACCACGCCGGCGGGCAGGAGGTCCCCGATCAGCTCCATCAGCACCAGGATGGAGGACGGCGTCTGCTCGGCAGGCTTGAGGACCACGGCGTTGCCGGCGGCGAGCGCGGGGGCCAGCTTCCACACGGCCATCAGGATGGGGAAGTTCCAGGGGATGATCTGGCCCACGACGCCGAGCGGCTCGTGGAAGTGGTAGGCGGTGGTGTCGTCGTCCAGCTGCGAGAGGCTGCCTTCCTGCGCCCGGACCGCGGAGGCGAAGTAGCGGAAGTGGTCGGCCGCCAGCGGCAGGTCTGCGTTGAGGGTTTCGCGGACGGGCTTGCCGTTGTCCCAGGTTTCAGCGACGGCGAGCATTTCCAGGTTTTCGTCGATGCGGTCCGCGATCTTGTTCAGGATGGCGGCGCGTTCAGCAACAGAGGTCTTGCCCCAGGACGGGGCTGCCTTGTGTGCGGCGTCCAGCGCCAGCTCGATGTCCTCCGCGGTGCCACGCGCCACCTCGCAGAACGCCTTCCCGGTGACGGGGGTGATGTTTTCGAAGTACTGGCCCTTCACGGGGGCCACCCATTCGCCGCCGATCCAGTTCTCGTACCGGTCCTTGAAAGAGACCTTCGAACCCTCGGTGCCGGGCTGTGCGTAAACGGTCATTGCTAGCTCCTTTGCTAATCCCAGGCTTTCGCCGTTGGAGCCAGCGTAGGAGCGGGCAGGTTGCAGCAAGGTTGCAACCGGGTGACGCACGTCACTGCAGCGATGGGAGCGCACGACGGCGCCCGCTGCCTCAGGCGCGGAGTTCGGCTTCCAGCCGTTCCAGGTCCGCGACCAGCGCGGCCCGCCGGGGCGAGCGCGGCGGCAGGAGGCGGAGCGCGGCCCGGCGGACGCCGACGTCGTCCCTTGCCTCCGGGAGTTCGGCGTACTTCAGCAGCGACTCGGCGCTGCCGTCCGTGAGGACTGCCTCGCGGAGCAGGGAGGAGACCCGGCTCCGCAGTTCGACGATGCCCGGCGCCTCCGAGCGCGGAAGCACCGCCCCGCGGTAGATTTCCAGGGCGATCCGGTGGGCCCCGCGCTGGAGGCAGCTCAATACCTGGCCGGCGTCCGGCACCACGTCGAGCGGGAGCCGGTAGGGCCGCGAGCCGGGCACGGCGTCCGGGTTGAGCTGCTGGAGGACCTTGCGCAGGCGGACCATTTCGGCCCGGAGCGTGATGGTGGACCCTTCCCCGGGGTACAGCAGGGTGCCCAGTTCCTCGGCCGAGAGCCCGTCCTTGTGGGTGCTGAGCAGTGCCATGATTTCGCTGTGGCGGGCGGACAGCGCAACCGTCTTGCCGGCCAGGCTGAGCAGCGCCTGGTCGCGGCCCAGCAGCTGCAGGCTGTTGCGGTAGAGGCTGCCTTCAGTGGCACCCGCGCCCTGCCTGGCCGCGGCAGCCGGGGACCGCCGTCGTACCGGCTTGCGTGCCAGGTCCGCGGCGAGCTGGAGCCGCTCCACGCGCAGCTGCGCCTGCGCGGCAGCGACGGTGGCCTCCACGAGCGACAGGGTGTGCGGCGCGACGGCGGTGGCCGTGCCGGTGATGTCCACGACGCCGAGCACCGCGCCGGAGTCGGGGTCGTGGAAGGGGACGGCGGTGCAGCTCCAGGGGTGGACCGTGCGCTGGTAGTGCTCGGCACCGGAGATCTGGATGCCGCGCCCCAGGGCGAGGGCGGTTCCGGGGGCGCTGGTGCCCACGCTGGCTTCGGACCAGTCGGCGCCGGGCACGAACATCATGCCCTCGGCCCGGCGCTGCAGCGCGGGGTCCCCGTCCACCCAGAGGAGGCGGCCCACTTCGTCGCCCACGGCCACCAGGAGTCCGCTGTCGTGGCTGGGCTGGACCAGGAGTTTGTTGATGACCGGCATGATCGCGGCCAGGGGGTGCTGCCGGCGGTAGTCCTCCAGCTCGTCCCAGTCGAGCGCCAGCGGCGCGGCGGGGTTGTCCGGGTTGGCCCGGAGGCTGGCGGAGCGCTGCCAGGACTCCCTGATGAGGTTGCGCAGCCCGGGCAGCTCCGGGGTGCCCCCGGAGGCGGCGTCCAGGTGCTCATGCCCGGCCAGCGCAGCGCGCTGGAGCGGTTCAGGCTGGAGCAGGTTCGTCATCGAACTCCCGTTGTGTGCAAGCAGGGGGCGGCCATTCCGGCCGTGCGCATCCGGCCCAGGGCCCGGGACCTGTTGTCCAGCTGCGCAGGGCTGGGGGTGCCCAAGCCAGCATAGCTGGACGAAAACTCCGTGTCATGGGTGTACCCGGACCAGCCCTTCCAGGGCGTCGGCCCCCGCTGCGGCTCCCCCCGCGGCCGTGAAGCCCGCGGCAACGCGGCGGGCCCCTTCCTTTTTCGCCAAGGCCTTCCGGACTGCCGCGCGGAGCGTGCCCGGCGTGAGGTTTTTGCGGCTGAGCCGGACGCCGGCGTCAGCCGCCACCACCCGCGCCGCGACCTCGTGCTGGTCGCGGCCGAAGGGCACCACCACCACCGGCACCCCCTTCGACAGCGCCTTTTGGGTGGCACCCATGCCGCCGTGGGTGACGGCCACGGCGGCATGCTCCAGTACCTGGCCGTGCGGGACGAAGTGTTCCAGCCGGGCATTCGCCGGAACGCTGCCGAAGCCGGCGGTACCGGATGCCCGTGCGGCACCGGCGGAGCCTGTTTCCGCCGCAGGCAGGGTGGCGACGACGGTGAAGGGCTCCGCAGCCAGGCCTTCCAGGGCGGCCCGCACGATGGCTTCGTCCGCCTGGTACTCGGACGACGTGGTCACCAGCACGACGGGCTCCACGGTGTCCCCCAGCCAGGCCGGCGGAGGCGACGGCGGTTCCCATGCCAGCGCCCCGATCATGCGGACGTCATCTCCCCAGTCAGGATGCGGGTACTCGAAGGGCTCCGAGGTGGTGACGAGCAGCAGCGGAGCGGTGCGGAACATCTCATCGGCACCCTTGACCGGGGCAAGACTGCCCCCGGACAGGTCGGCACGCAGCGAGTTGATGCGCGGCAGCATCAGTTTCTCGACGGCGCCCAGCACCAGGCGGCGCGCCAGCGCGTCCCGCGCCCGCCCCAAGGGCCCGGGCATGGGATCAAGCCCGGGACCGAACGGCGGGGTGCCGCGGGACGTCAGCGGAGGCGTGTACGGACTGAACGTGGCCCAGGGAAGGCCCGACGCTTCCGCCACGATGCGGGCACCCCAGGAATTGATGTCCACCACCAGCAGGTCCGGCTTGATGGCATCGATGGCGGCACGGAGATCGGGTGCGTCGAAGCGGGCACGGGCGGTGAAGGTCTCCACGCTGGAGGCCAAGGCAGCCCGCGCATTCCCTGCACGGTAGTCCACGGCTTCCACCGCGAGAAGACTGTCATCGACCGCTTGAGCCTGGAACCCGGCTTCGCGGAGCACCGGGATCTGCTGGCGGAGTGCGCACACGTGGACCTGGTGGCCGCGCCCTTTCAGCTCCAGGAGCAGCGGAACCATCGGAAAAAGGTGGCCGATCGCCGGCGACGTGTAGGCAAGGACGGTGGACATCAGGACCTCCGGGTGAAGGGCTCCAGCATTTCGAGTAGGGAGAGCGCCACCTGGTCCTTGCCCAGTCCCGCATCGAGGCGGAGCAGCTTCCAGGTGTAGACGTCGCACAGCGCGACGAACTGGGCGAGGCGGCGTTTCCGTTCCACCCCTGCCGGCACATAGTCGTCCGCCAGGAACGGCGCGAAGACGCGTTCACACCATTCCCGGTGGAGGCGCCGGCCGCCTGCCGTGATCCCCGCGAGGACCGGAGAATTTCCCTCCTCGGCCAGCAGTTTCAGGGCGAGGGCACCGGTGGTTTCGTAATGCTCCAGGAGGTTGTCGACGGCGGCAGGGACATCCCCCGAGGGGGCGGCGCCGCGTTCGGCGGCGACCGTGGAGGACGCGAACTCAGCGGTGGCATGGATCAGGCCCATCCGGTCGCCGTAGCGGCGGATGACGGTCTGGACAGTGACCCCCGCGCGGCCCGCGACGGCGTTCAGCGTCACGTCGGCGAGCGGCCCCTCCATGAACAGGTCCAGGGTTGCCTGCAGGATGCGGCGCCCCGTCTCGGCGGCGGAAGAAGCCCGCTTGGGCGAACTGTAAGCCCGGGTTTCAGCCGGGGCCGTATTCATGTTAATCAGACTAACCCGAATACGTTTCCGCAGCTAGGGGTTGTGGGGCGGAACCGGGGGGTTAGCCGCGGGAGATGCGGATCATCTCCTCGCGCGGCACCACCTTGATGCGTTCACGTACCACGTGGTCCAGGCCCTCGGGACCGGTCCAGGCCTGCCCGAGCCCGGCCTCGTGGGCGTCGAGCTTGTTCCAGCCCTCCCACGTGGTGTACTCGATGCCGCGTTCCTCAAGCAGGTCGATGATGGCCTGGGGATCGGGGTTTTGTGCCGCCGGGAGGTGCAGCCGGTCCTCGAGCAGGAAGCCAATGGTCTCCAGGGCGTCACCCTTGGTGTGCCCGATCAGCCCCACGGGACCGCGCTTGATCCATCCGGTGGCGTAGACGCCGGGTACGGGCGTGCCGGAGGCGTCCAGGACGCGGCCGCCCTCGTTCGGGATCACGCCGCGCTTGGCGTCGTACTCCAGCTCGTCCAGCGCGGAGCCGTGGTAGCCGATGGCCCGGTAGACGGCCTGGACCGGGTACTCCACGTACTCGCCCGTGCCCTTGGCGTTGCCGGTGCCGTCAAGCTGCATGCGCTCGAACTTGATGCCGCCCACCTTGCCCGTGCCGTCGTCGAGCACCTCGACGGGGCTGTGCAGGAAGTGCAGGTGCAGCCGGCGCGAGGAGGGGTTCTCGGACTCCGCGTGTTCCTCCACCAGCCAGTTCGTGAGGGTGTTCACCATGGTCTTGGTCTGGTTGTTGGTGCGGATGGCTTCATCAGAGGCCTCGTCGAATTCAAAGTCCTCCGGGTACAGCACGATGTCCACGTCGTTCATGTGGCTCAACTCCCGCAGCTCCAGCGGGGTGAACTTGACCTGGGCCGGGCCGCGGCGGCCAAAGACGTGCACGTCGGTCACCGGCGAGGACTTCAGGCCCTGGTAGACGTTGTCCGGAATCTCGGTGCTGAGCAGCTCCTCGGGATGCTTGACGAGCATGCGGGCCACGTCCAGCGCCACGTTGCCGTTGCCGATGACGGCTATCTCCCGGGCATCCAGCGGCCAGTCGCGTGGAACATCGGGGTGTCCGTCGTACCAGGACACGAAGTCCGCCCCGCCGAAGGACCCCTGGAGGTCAATGCCCGGAATCCCCAAGTCCGCGTCCTTGACTGCGCCCGTGGAGAAGATCACGGCATCGTAGAAGGCGCGGAAGTCGTGGAGGGTGAGGTCGCGGCCGTAGGTCACGTTGCCCAGGAAACGGATGTCGCCGCGGTCCAGGACCTTGTGCAGGGCGTTGACGATGCCCTTGATCCGGGGATGGTCGGGGGCAACGCCGTACCGGATGAGGCCATACGGCGCCGGGTAGGCCTCGAAGAGGTCGATGCTGACCTGGAAGTCGCCGTCCTTCACGCCGCTGGACTTGGTGAGGATGTCCGCAGCATAGACTCCTGCCGGTCCGGCGCCGATGATGGCGACGCGGAGGGGACGGTTGGCGGCGGTTTCGCTGAGGTTGGACACCGGGAGCCCTTCTGAACTGGTCCTGCACGAGGTTTCATGCTGCTGCGCAGCATCTGCCGCGCACCGTGCCATTCTAGTTGGCAGCCATGCTAATTCGCGGCGAGGGAGACCACTTTGCCTTCCCGGTAGAGGAGGGCCCGGAGTTCGGCTTCCGCCGAATCAAGCCGTTTCGGGTCGATGGTCTCCCCGGCGTGGTAGTGGTCCAGCACCCTGGGGTCGACGTAGCTTTTGCGGGCGATGGAAGGCGTGTTGCCCAGCGTCTCCGCAGCCTCGTACATGGCACGGCTGATGGCCCGCTTCCGTTTGGCGGCCGTCCGCTGTGCACCGGTCCGCGCCAGGCTGGCCGCCGCTGCAACGGTCCCCCGCAGTGTGCGGAAGTCCTTGGCCGTGAAGTCGGAACCTGTCCGCTCCTTCACGTAGGCATTGATGTCGGCGCTGGTGACCGGGCGCCAGGTCCTGCCGTCCTTGTAGGCCAGCAGCCGGGCGTTGGATCCCCGCCGCTTGAGCAGGCGCAGGAGGGCGGCGAGGTCGGCGTCGCGGATTTCCGATTCCCAGTCCTTGCCGCTCTTGGCGGGAAACCGCAGCATAATCCTGTCCTTGCGCACCTGGACGTGGGCGCACAGCAGGGTGGCCAGGCCACGGCTGCCGTTCTCGTTCGTATACCGCTCCGATCCCACTCGCAGGGATCCGCTGTCCAGCATCCGGAAGGCCGCCGCCAGGACGCGTTCGCGGGTGAAGCCCTCGCTGCGCAGGTCCATGGTGACCCGGCGGCGGGCGGCGGGCAGGGATTCGGCCAGTTGCAGCGACCGGTCGAACTTGACCCGGTCCTTACGTTCACGCCACTCGGGATGGTAAATGTACTGGCGGCGGCCCACCGCGTCGAATCCGGTGGCCTGGATGTGGCCATTCTCGAAGGGGGCAATCCACACGTCGGTCCAGGCCGGTGGAATGCCGATGCTCTCCAGTCGGTCACGGACCGGCCCCGGCGGCAGGGTGGAACCGTCAAGGTCCCGGTAACTGAAGCCCTTGCCGGCGGCCACCCTGCGGTAGCCGCGGCCCGAGGCGTTGCTGCGCCGGAGCCTCATGGGGCATATTCCGGCTGGAGGGCACGTGTCATGAAAGCAAGCCTACTGACTATTTTCCCGAATGCCCGCGTGCCTGCCCGGAATACCTGTCCGCCGGCTGGTGTTATGGGTTCCGTGCCAGCACCCGAAGGAACCCACGCCAGCCCAACAGCCATCTCCACTCGAGCAGTCGCGCCGGCGGGACAGCCGGGCCCACACCAGGTGGGCGGGGACACGACTGCGGGCATGCTGTTCGGCATCGGCGCGTACGTCATGTGGGGGCTGCTGCCGCTGTATTTCTTCATCCTGATGCCGGCGGGCGCGGTCGAGATCGTGGCCAACCGCGTGGTGTGGTCGCTGCTGTTCTGCGCACTCCTGATCACCGTCACCAAGTCCTGGCGTCTGTTTGCGGCCGCGCTCAAGGACCGCCGCGTCTTTGCCTCGCTGGCACTGGCGGCGTTCCTGATCGCCATCAACTGGCTGACCTACACGTACGGCGTCACCACCGGGCAGGCCGTGGAAACCTCGCTGGGCTACTTCATCAACCCGCTCGTCTCGGTGCTGCTGGGGGTGTTCGTGCTGAAGGAGCGGCTGCGCCCGCTGCAGTGGGCCGCCGTCGGCATCGGCTTTTTGGCGGTGGGCGTCCTCACCTATTCCTACGGGCAACTGCCATGGATCGCGCTGACGCTGGCCTTCAGCTTCGGCCTGTACGGCTTCGTGAAGAAGCGGGTGGGGCCGAAAGTGGACGCCGTGACCAGCCTGAGCGTGGAGACCTTGGTGCTGGCACCGCTGGCGGCGGTGGCGATGGTGGTCCTGGGGGCTTCCGGCAACTCCACGCTGACGTCCCAGGGCGCAGGGCATTTCTGGCTGCTGGTGGCGTCCGGCGTCATTACCGCCGTCCCCCTGGTGTTCTTCGGAGCCTCCGCCCGCCGGCTGCCGATGACCACCATCGGCCTGCTGCAGTACTTCGCTCCGGTGCTGCAGTTCCTGGTGGCACTGCTGGTGTTTGGCGAAACCATGACGGTTGAACGCTGGATCGGTTTCGGCGTGGTGTGGCTCGCCCTGGTGATGCTGACCCTGGACATGCTGGGGACGGCGCGCAGGAACTCGCTGGCACGCAAAGCCGCGCTGCACCCGGCCGCCTGACCCACTACTTCGGACGGGCCGCCGTCGTGGCCTAATCCAACTCCCTTAACCCACGAGGGCGGGCACCGCAGCCGCGGTGCCCGCCCTCGTGGCGTTGCCGGAGGGAGTCGTTCCGGTTTAGGCGTGTGCCTTGATGGCGGCGGCCAGGACCTCCAGGCCGTCTGCCAGCAGTTCGTCGGTGATGACCAGCGGGGGCAGGAGGCGGATGACGTTGCCGTAGGTGCCGCAGGTGAGGATGATGACCCCCTCCTTGAGGCAGGCGGCCGCAACAGCCTTGGTCAGTTCCGGGTTCGGTTCCTTGGAACCGGCCTGGACGAGTTCGACGGCGAGCATGGCGCCACGGCCGCGGACGTCGCCAATCACGCCGGTGCCGGCAGCGGCCAGTTCCGACTGCAGCTCGCGCAGGCGGGCCGTGGCGACTGACTCGATGTGACGGGCACGCCCGGCGAGGTCGTACTCCTCCATGGAGCTGATGGAGGCAAGGGCCGCGGCGCAGGCCACCGGGTTGCCGCCGTAGGTGCCGCCCAGGCCGCCCGGGTGGACGGCGTCGAGCAGGTCGGCGCGGCCGGTGATGGCGGACAGCGGCATGCCGCCGGCGATGCCCTTGGCCAGGGTCATGATGTCCGGGACGACGCCTTCGTGGTTGACGGCAAACCATTCGCCGGTGCGGCAGAAGCCGGACTGGACCTCGTCCGCGATGAAGACGATGCCCTTTTCCTTGGCCCAGGCGGCCAGTGCGGGCAGGAAGCCCTCGGCCGGGACGATGAACCCGCCCTCACCCTGGATGGGTTCAATGATGATCGCGGCCACCTGGTCGCCGCCAATCTGCTTCTCGATCGCAAGGATGGCGCGCTTGGCGGCCTCGGCACCGGTGATGTCCGGGTTCTCCTCCCGGTACGGGTAGCTCACGGGCATCCGGTAGACCTCGGGCGCGAACGGGCCGAAGTTGCTCTTGTACGGCATGGCCTTCGCGGTGAGCGCCATGGTCAGGTTGGTGCGTCCGTGGTAGGCGTGGTCGAAGGCGACGACGGCGTCCCGGCCGGTTGCCAGGCGGGCCACCTTGATAGCGTTCTCGACTGCCTCGGCACCGGAGTTGAACAGGACGGTGCGCTTTTCGTGGTCACCGGGGGTGAGGCGGTTCAGCTGCTCGGCGACAGCTACGTAGCCTTCGTAGGGCGTGACCATGAAGCAGGTGTGCGTGAAGTGCTCCACGGCTTCCTTGACGGCACCCACGACGGCGGGGTCGGACGCACCGACGCTGGTCACGGCGATGCCCGAGCCGAGGTCGATGAAGGAGTTTCCGTCGACGTCGTGGATGATTCCGCCGTCGGCGTCGGCAACGTAGACGGGGACGCTGGAGGCGACGCCGGCGGCGACCACGGCCTTGCGGCGTTCGGTCAGCGCTACGGACTTGGGGCCGGGGAAGTCGGCCTGGACGCGGCGCTTCTGCTCCAGGCGGTAGGTGATGTCAGATGCGGTGGTGGTCATTGCGGTTACTTTCTATTACTGGTGGGCCCACGCCGGCCGGGTTCCCTGGCCGAAGCGAAGCGAGGTTAGGGTGCCGGTGGGGTCAGGCGTCGAGGGCGGACATGACGTGCTTGATGCGCGTGTAGTCCTCCACGCCGTACATGGAGAGGTCCTTGCCGTAGCCGGACTGCTTGAAGCCGCCGTGGGGCATTTCGGCGGTGAGGAGGATGTGGGTGTTGATCCAGACGGCGCCGAAGTCCAGGTCGCGGCTCAGGCGCATGGCGGTGCCATGGTCGGTCGTCCATACGCTGGAGGCCAGGGCGTAGTCCACGTCGTTGGCCAAGGCCACGGCTTCTTCCTCGGTGCTGAACTTCTGCACCGTGATGACGGGGCCGAACGTTTCCTTCTGGACGACGTCATCGGTCTGCTTGGCGCCGGTGATGATGGTGGGTTCGAAGAAGTAGCCCTTCTCCCCCGCCCGGTGGCCGCCGGTCTCGATGCGGCAGTTGGCCGGCAGGTTCTCCACGACGGAGGTCACGGCGTTGAAGTGGTTGATGTTGTTCAGCGGGCCGAAGTAGTTGTCTTCGTCGTTCTGCGAGCCGGTGTGCAGGGTCCTGGTGTGCTCCACCATGGCGGCCACGACGTCGTCGTGCACCGACTCCTCCACCAGCACCCGGGTGATGGCAGTGCAGTCCTGGCCAGCGTTGAAGAACGCGAACTCGGCGATGGCGGCGGCGCTCTTCTTGATGTCGGCGTCCTTGAACACGATGGCAGGGGCCTTGCCGCCCAGCTCCAGGTGGGCGCGCTTGAGGCCCTTGGCGGCGCCGGAGGCAACCGCAATGCCGGCGCGGACGGAGCCGGTGATGGACACCAGGCCGGGGACCTTGTGCTCCACCATCATCGCCCCGGTTTCGCCGGTGCCCAGCACCACGTTCAGGACGCCGGCGGGAAGGATCTCCCCGGCGAGGCGGGCCAGCACCAGCGTTGACTCGGGGGTGGTGTCGGAGGGCTTGAGGACCACGGTGTTGCCGGCGGCAAGGGCGGGGCCGATCTTCCAGATGGCCATCAGGAACGGGTAGTTCCACGGGGCCACCTGGGCCACCACGCCGATGGGCTCGCGGCGGACGTAGGAGGTGTGGCCCTCAAAGTACTCGCCGGCGGACTTGCCCTCCAGGATGCGGGCGGCGCCGGCGAAGAAGCGCAGCTGGTCGGCGCCGGCGGCCACTTCCTCGGAGGCAATGAGCGAGCGGACCTGGCCGGTGTTGCGGTGCTGGGCCTCGACGATTTCGTCGCTGTTGGCCTCGATGGCATCGGCGAGCTTGAGCAGCATCAGCTGGCGCTGGCCGGGAGTCACATGCTTCCAGGTCTTGAAGGCGTCCTTCGCCGCGGCCATCGCGGCATCTACATCGGCCTGCACCGAGACGGGAGCCTGCGCCACGACGTCGCCGGTGGCGGGGTTGACCACGTCCAGCAGGGTGGTGCCGGCGGGGGTGACGAACTTCCCGTTGATGAAGTTCTGCAAGGTCTGGACCACGGTGTGCAACCTCTTTTCTAGGAGCCATCGGCACCGGAGCGAATGCACCAGGACGGATGGATGGAACTGCCTCGAGCCTATGCCAGCACCAGGCCCCGGTGAATAGCCACCTGCACACCCTTGTTGGCGGGCTTTAGTGCGCTTGCCCAGCAGCCGTTTATCCTTTCCTTATGGCCATTTCCCTTGCCGCCCTGGTGGGCGTGACCTCGCTGCACCTGTCCAAGGCGGGCATCGCGGAGACCACTTGGCACCAGGACATCAACTGGGTGGCGGTGACGGAACTGGAGGATCCGCAGCGGTTCCTCAACGGCGGCGAACTGGTCCTCACCACCGGCCTGCGGCTCCGTTCGGCCCCTGAGCAGCGGCGTTTTGTCCGCCAGGTGCAGCGCGCCGGCGCAGTGGGCATCGGGTTCGGCGTGGGGCTCTCGCACGAGGCCGTGCCGCCTGCCCTGCTTGCCGAGGCAAACCGCTGGGGCCTGCCGGTGGTGGAAGTGCCCTATGAAACCCCGTTCATCGCCATCACCAAGCTGGTGGCGGACGCCCAGTCGGCGGACCACTACGCCAAGCTGGAACGGCTGATCGCCGGCCACCAGGTCCTGGCCCGGGCCCTGTTGACCGGCGGGGGGCTCGCCGAGCTGCTGAAGAACCTGGGCGGCATGCTGCGCACGGACGTTGCACTCACCCAGTTCACGGCGCAGCTGTACAACAGCAGCAAAGCCAATCCGTCCGCGGACTCCTGGTCCAGCTACCCGATCCCCACGGGCCGGCGCGACGCCTGCACCCTGTGGATCCAGCAGCCCTTCGAGGACACCGGCATCATCGGATACGCCCAGAACCTGATCAGCGTGGAACTGAACAACATGGTCAAGCAGCGCCAGGCACAGCGCGCCCTCTGCGGCCAGGTGCTCGAGGACGTGATCCACGGGGCGCTGGAGACGAGCGAAGCACAGCGCCGCCTGGCAGGCGTGGGCGTGAACAGCACCCGCAAGAACGTGGTCCTGCTGGCGGTGTCGGCGGCGCACGGCAAGGCCCTGGGCAGCACCTCGGTGCCGCAGGAACTCGAGAAGGCTGTGGCCGCCGTCGTGGGCAAGGACCTGGTGCTGGTGGTCAATGACGACGGCGGGGCGGCACCAGCGCTGGCACGGAAGCTGAGCGACCACCTCGCCGAGGCGGGCATCCATGCCACGATCGGCATCGGCGGTGCCTACACCAAACCCAACGGCCTGCGCTGGAGCTACTTCGAGGCCCGCGACGCCGCCAGCCACGGCCTGCCCGTCAATGAGCCGGAGCGGCTGAGCCTGACGTCGCTGCTGCTCGCCAGCGAGGATGTGCCGCTGGCGGACATGGCGCACGAGTCCCTGAATCCGCTGCGTAACTTCGATGCGGCGCACGGCGCCGAGCTGATGACCACCCTGGAGAGCTACCTGAACAACAACGGCTCAGTGGCGGCCGTGGCGGAGGAACTCACGCTGCACCGCAACACCGTGCGGTACCGGCTGGCGCAGATCACCGAACTCACCGGGTACGATCCCTCGGTCACCGCCGACCGGGTGCAGCTCTGGCTGGCGCTGGCGGTGGCCCGGCTGTCGGCGCGGCAGGGCAAGTAGCCGCCGGCGGAAGCACGGGTCAGGCAGACGCACGGGTCAGGCAGACGCGCGGGTCAGAGGACCCCGCTGCGCAGCAGGCCGCGTGCCTTCTTCCGGGCCTTCCGGTACTTGGCCTGCGCCGCCATCATCCGCCCCTCCTGCGTGTCGAGCAGGCCCGCGTAAACGGCGGCGGTGGCCGGTTCCGTATGGTCCGCGGCGATGTCAGCCAGCAGGCTGCGCGCTACCACGGCGTCCTGGAAACCGCCTAGGATCTTCTGCTGCCGCCGAGCCGCCTTGGCCACCTTGCCGGCGCGCTTGCCCCGGACCAGGGCTGCGGCCTCCGCCACGTGGCGCAGGCGCTTGGCGTTTTTGCGGACCTGGTGCAGGGCACGTTCCTGGTCCGCGCCCCGCCGGGCGTCCCGCGCGGCTTTCTGCGAGCGCCGGAGCCGCTTGGCGGACTTGTCCACCGCTTTGGCCGCCGCCCGCTGGCCGGACTTCACAGCATCGGCGCGCACGGGCGGGTTGTCGCGGAAGTCCTCCAGTTTGTCGAGGAGCCGGAAGTAGCGCGCCGACCCCAGTGCGTCCTGCAGGAGGCGGTAGGCGGCATCGAAGTCCTCGCCGGTGCGCCGCTCCACCCGCTCCGCGGCAGCGGCGGCGCCCTCCCCCGAAGGCAGCCCGGCCAGCTGGCCGCGGAGATCCTCGCGCAGGACGTGGGCGTCGCGGGGTTCACCGAGGACCCTGCCCAGCCACTGCAGTTCGTCACGCAGCCGCCGCACCGGGGAGGCGCGGTACAGCTTGGAATACGCCGCCAGGACCGAGCGGATGCGCCGGGCGGCCGAGCGCATGTTGTGGACGGCCTCGGCGTCCTCCAGCCGGGCGCCGGCGTCGTTCGCCAGGATTTCGTCCAGCTGCGCCGCCACAAAAACGGTGACGACGGCGGCGGCCGGGGCGCGCTTTCCGGCAAGGAGCGGGCGGCCGCTTCCGGCACCGGCGTCCGCGGGACTTTCGGCGTCGCGCTTCTTCGACGCTTTGCCGCCGCCAAGGGCGCGGGCCAGCTTGGAGGCGTGGCCGGCAGGGCGCGCCCCGGCGGCCAGGAGCAGTTCCTCCACGGGGGCGAAGAGGCCGGGCTCCCCGTGCACCAGCTCCAGTTCCCATTCGCGCCATTGCTGCCGGCGGTCCTCGCCGGGCCCTGCGTTGCCTTGCCCGCCCGGGCGGTGTCCGCCCTCGAGGCGCTCGGCGGTGACCTGGTCGTCGGCAAGGTCGGCGAGGTGCACGCCGTCGTCGCCGTAGAGCGGATGGGTGGTGCGTCGGGTCTCCAGCCGGACCACCGGAGCGGGGACCGCGCCGCGCAGGTACGCCTGCAGGTGGGTGAGCAGGCTGTCCGGCACGACGTCGGGCCGGCCCAGGGGTGCGTGCAGTTCCCTTCGCCGGGGTACTTCGTCGGCGGCCGCAGCCTGCGGCGGCAGCTTCAGGTGCCAGCCGGCATCCTTGCCGCCGGTCCTCCGCCGCAGGGTAATGCGCCGGCCGGCCAAAGCGTGCCGTTCGGTGTCAAAGTACACCGCTTCCAGGACGTCGGTGTGGGGTTTGCCCACCCGGGCGACGCCGGGCGCGTTCTCCAGCGCCGGCACCGTGGCGCCTGCATCGACGTCGTACTTCTTTTCGATCTCCAGTCCCTCGGAAGCCTCCACAGCCACCCTTCCACACGTCGGCATGGTCCGGACCACGCCATCCGCCGGCCCTTTGGCAGTCTATTCCCAGGACCCGACGGCCGGGAGAGCTTGGCCACAAAACCTGAAACATCAAACGTCTAACCTTTAGGCTGGAGACTATGCCCGCCACTCCACCCTCCCCCGCTTCCACCGCAAGCAGCCCTGCAGCGGCACCAGCGGTCACCGCCGTGCCCCCTGCACCGGCAACACCGCGCGCCAAGCCGCGTTCCGCCGTCGTCTTCGGCGTCATCGCCCTGGTGCTGATCGGGCTGAACCTGCGCGCGGGCATCACGGGCGCCTCAGCATTGCTGCACGACCTCCAGGCCGTGCTCGGCTACGGTGCGCTGGTGGCGGCCATCATCCCGTCCATCCCCACCCTGTGCTTCGCCATGGCAGGAGCCACCACGTCCTGGCTGACCGGCAGGCTCGGCGTCGAAAAGGCCATCCTGCTGGCCCTGGCCATGCTGGCCGGCGGGCTCCTGCTGCGGGCCATCCCGTCCACCGGCATGCTGGTCGCGGGCAGCGTGGTGGGCATGTCCGGGCTGGCGGTCTGCAATGTGGCCATGCCGTCCTTCATCCGGGAACACTTCGCCGCCCGCACCTCCCTCATGACCGCCGTCTACACGGTGACCATGACCACCGGCGGCACGCTCACGTCCGTGGCCGTGGTGCCCCTGGCCCAGGCGCTCGGCTCCCCATCCGCGGCTGTCGGCGCCCTGGGCATCGCCGCCGTGGCCGCCTTCCTCGGGTTCGTTCCGGTCGCGCTGCACGCCCACCGCAGCACCGTCCGGGCCAGCGCCGGCCACGTCTCCCCCTGGCCGCTGCTGCGTACCCGCAAAGGCCTGCTGTTGACCGCCATCTTCACCCTGCAGGCACTGCTCGCCTACGCGCTGTTGAGCTGGTTCCCGTACATGCTGACCACCATGGGCCTGAGCGCCTCGGAGAGCGGGCTGATGTTTGGCGTGATGCAGCTGGTGTCCGTGCCGGCCGGGATGGTGCTGATTGCCATCGGCTCCCGGCCACGGATGCTGCGCCCGGCGTTCTACCTGGTCAGCATCACCATGCTGGTGGGCATTGCGGCCATGCTCCTTATGCCCACGGGCCTGGCTGTGGTCCCGGCCATCCTGATGGGGTTCGGCCTGGGCATCTTCCCGCTGGTCATGGTGATGATCAGCCGCAGCGGAACCAGCACCGCCGAAACCACCGCCCTCTCCACACTGGCCCAGTCCTCCGGCTACCTGCTGGCGACCGCGGGCCCCTTCGGAATGGGCCTGCTGCACAGCGCCACCGGCGGCTGGACCCTGCCGCTGGTCCTGCTGCTGGGCCTGGCCGTTGTCCAGATTCTGGTGGCGCACCTGCTTACCGGCCGGGCCTTTACAGGAGGCAAGTAGATGTCTTTGAGTCCTTCGGTGCGCCCGCCGCTTGCCGACGAAGTCACCGCCAAGTTGCGGGCGATGGTCCATTCGGGTGAGTGGGCACTGAACCAGCGCATCCCGGCCGAGCCCGAGCTCATGGCCCGGCTGGGAGTGTCCCGCGGCACCCTGCGTGAAGCGGTCAAGGCCCTGGCCCACGGCGGCATGCTGGAGGTCCGCCGCGGCGACGGGACGTACGTGCGCGCCACCAGCGAGATGTCCGGGGCCGCCCGCAGGATGTACCAGGACCACACTGAGCAGCACATCCTCGAGGTCCGGCTGGGGCTGGACACCCAGGCGGCCAGGCTGGCCGCCAGGCACGCAACGGACGACGACGTCACAGCCATGCGGGCGCTCCTCGCCACCCGGGACCAGGCTTGGAAGAACGGGGACTTCGAAGCCTGGGCGGAGGCCGACTGGGGTTTCCATGTGCGCGTGGCCCAGGCGTCCGCCAATCCACTGCTGCATGAGCTGTACGCCAGCTTCGGCGCCGTGTTCCACCAGGACCTCCTGGCACAGCAGCGCCGGCCCGGTTTCAACGGACTCCCCCGGGAAGGGCATGAAGCGCTGCTCGAGGCCATCGGGCAGCGGGACGAGGATGCGGCGGTTGCCACCGTGAACCGGAACCTGAACTCCTGCGCGGAGTGGCTCGCCGAATAGCCCCCGCGCGTACGGCGGGGCGCCCGGCGGTGACATCCCACGAAACCAGTCAGTAGGCTTACTATCTGACAGAGGTATCCGTGGCCGCCCACAGCCCGGGCAGGCACCGCCGACGATTGAGGAGTTTCCATGTCGAGACCAGCACGCACCTCCCAACCAGAGCGGGCCGGCTGGCCCGAACCCGCGGCGCAACCCTCCGGTGGGCAGACCGTAAGCCCCGCCGGTGCAGAGCCGGCGGCAAGCCCTCCAGCCGGGGAGGCCGCCAAGCCCGGCGCGAAGGCGGGCAGGCCACCCGCGGCACTCTGGTCTGACGGCCTGGGCAGGGTGGGCACCCGGGCAGCCCAGGTGCTGCTGATCCTGACGGTCGTCGCAGTATCCATCTTCGCCCTGATGCAGATCAAGCTCCTGGTCATCCCGCTCCTGATCGCCCTGATCCTGGCAGCGGCCATCGGTCCGTTCGTGAACTTGCTGCGCCGCCGCGGCATCCCCGGCGGCTTGGCCACCGGGATCTCCTTCATAGCCTTGCTGGCGATCCTCGCAGGCGTCTCCACCGTGATTTACTTCTCGGTGCGGAACCAGTGGGGCGAGCTGGCGGCACAGGCATCGTCCGGCCTCGACGAGCTGGAGAAGTTTCTGCTGACGGGACCCATCCCCATTGAGCAGGGCCAGCTCGACCAGGCACGCGAAGCCGTAGTGCAGTTTGCTACCAGCAGCCAGGTCCGCTCTGGCGCCGTGACCGGATTGTCCGTGGTGACCGAGTTCATTGCCGGGGCGAGCCTCATGGTGGTGATCCTGTTCTTCTTCCTCAAGGATGGCGCCAAGATCTGGAACTTCTTCCTCCGCCCCTTCTCCGGCCAGCGCGAGGCAAAGCTGCGCCGGGCAGGCCGCCGCACCCTTGAGGTCCTGGGCGGCTACGTGCGCGGCACCGCGATCGTGGCATTGGTGGATACGGTGGCCATCGGCGCCGCACTGCTGATCATGCAGGTCCCGCTGGCCATTCCACTCGCCATCGTTGTTTTCATTACCGCGTTCATTCCGCTCGTGGGTGCGACCATCGCCGGGATCCTCGCAGCCCTGGTGGCGCTGGTGGCCAACGGGCCGGTGGTGGCGCTGATCGTGGTGGCCGTCGTCGTGGCCGTCAACCAGCTGGAGGGCGACCTGCTGCAGCCGATCGTCATGGGCAAATCGCTGCAGCTCCACGCCCTGGTGATCCTGATGGCACTGACCGCCGGCACGATCCTTGCGGGGATCGTCGGGGCAGTACTGTCAGTGCCGCTGGCAGCCGTGGCGTGGGCCATCATTCAGGTGTGGACGGCAGAAGATCCGAACCTGAAGGACATGAACCCGCACCTGCCTCCGGCCAACAGCCAGCCCGTCTAGTTCCCACTTTATGGGCAGAACGCACGACGACGGTCCGGCACCAGGGTGCCGGACCGTCGTCGTACGCCTTACGTTGCCGTTCTACGGCCCCTGGCTGCTAGTCGCCGCGCAGGCCGGCGAACACGTTCTTCGGGCGCTGCATCTCCCCGTGCTTGGCTCCCAGGATGATCACCAATGCGGCGAAACCGGGGATGGCCCACTGCAGCATCTTGAGCTGCTGCTGCGCGGCCTTCAGTTCGTCCGAGGCTGCTGCATGCGGCTCGGTGGCCCCTTCCGCCCCCTCGCCCGCAAGCTTCTCCACCTTCTTGCCCAGGATGCCGGAGTAGAGGGTCACCGCGGCGCCCACCACCGTCACCGCCGTCTTGATGACGGTATCCCGTGCCACGCCTTCCTGCTTGGCGATGCGGCCCTTGTTCTCCCACGCGATGGCGAGGTCTGCCACCAGGTGGGAGGCGAACGCCGCCGTCTGGAACGGAGCCCACTTCATCCAGCCGGCGCTGGAAAGCCGCGTGCGCTCGGCGGGGTCCTTGGCCTGGGCCGCTGCCCCGTTCAAGCCGATGGCGCCCATCAGGGATCCGCCGAACCATGCCGCTGCCGTCAGGTCGTGAACCGAACGGGCAATGAGATTTCCTGCCATGATGTGCATTCCTAACGTTGTGAACTGCTTGGGTTGCCGCAGGTGCGGGCTTCACTTGCCGTGTCCCATCAAGGTATGGTGCGCCCATGGTAAGCACACTTACTAATGTTAAGAAAGCCCGTCTTGAACGGGACCGACCGCGTAATATCGTCGCCATGGGAAACACAGGGACATTGTTCGGCTGGGCCTTCGGGGACCCAGCCCGTGAAGACGACGGAAACTACGTGGAAGGCCTGCAGCGCGAGGCGTTCGGGAACGCCAGCGAAACAGCGAAGGCGAAGGGTGTGGGCGTGGTGGCGGGCTCCGAAGTGTTCACTGTCCTCAGCGGGGACGACTCCCTGGTGGAACTGGACAACGCACCGGGCCGGCTGGTGGTCCGCTGCACCGTGCATGTCGAGGGACCCGGCGCCGAGAAGCTGCGGGCCGAAGGGCCCATGAACGGCTGAACCGTGTCCGACGGCGAATCCAGGCTCAGCCAGGCGGCGGACGCCGTCGAGGAGGCGTCCAACCACAAGGTCCTGGACGTCCTGGCCCGGGCTGGATTCGCCGTCATGGCACTGCTGCACATCATCGTGGGCGCCATCGCGATCGCCATCGCCTTCGGCCAGCCCGGCGACGCCGAGCCCACGGGTGCCATCGCCCAACTGGCGGACAACCCGTGGGGCCCCGCTGTCATGTGGGCCTGCGTAGCGGCCTGCTTCGGGCTGGCACTGTGGCAGGCCAGCGAGGCCACGCTCCGCATGCGCGGCGAACCGCGCAAGGAACGCGTGGCCAAATTGATCTCCTCCGGGTTCCTGGCCATCGCCTATGGCAGCGTGGGGCTCAGCTTTGCCGGGTTCGCCGTCGGGTTGCGCGGGGACTCCGGGGACAGCACGCGCGACTTCAGCGCCGCGCTGATGGGCCACCCGCTGGGGCCGTGGGTGCTCGTGGCGGTGGGGCTCACCATCATCGGGATCGGCGCCTACTTCGTGGTCAAGGGAGTCACCCGCGGCTTCAAGAAGGAGGAGCTTTTCCACTTCAACGGGACGAGGCGCGGCAGAATCATCGACAGCCTGGGCGCGGCAGGGCACGTCGCCAAAGGCATCGCGCTGGGCCTCACCGGACTGCTGTTCATCATCGCCGCCGCGAAGCACAGCCCTGAGGAATCCACCGGCCTGGACGGCAGCCTCAAGGCCCTCCGCGACCACCCCTTGGGTCCGTACCTGCTGGTGGCCATCGGCGCCGGCTTCATCGCGTACGGGATCTTCGCCCTCATCCGGGCCCGGTTCGGACGCATGTAGCCGTGGCGATTATGGGTAGGGAGAAAAGTATGACCCAGCACCTGAGCGACGCCCCCGCCGCCACCGGCGCCGCCGGCCAGGCCTTCGCCTCCCTGTTCCGGCTCCTGAAGCTTGCCCGGCCGGACCGGCCCATCCATCCCCACGGGCTCGGACTCACCGGCGAACTCACCCGGACCGGCAGCCCGGCCGCATCCAGCGGGATCGAGTGGCTGGACTCCGCGGGCACAGACCAAGTGCAGGCACGGTACTCCCGGTCACTGGGGCTGCCGGAGGCGCTGCCCGACATCCTGGGGCTGGCCCTCCGGGTTTCGCCGCCAGGGGCTTCGGCGGCGGACGTCCTCTTTGCATCCACCGGCTGGCATGTGCCGGGGCGGTTCCTGCTGCAGCCGAGGCTCGACGTTGCCGGTGCCTCCATGACCACCCTCATGCCGTACCGTGGCCGGAAAGGCCCCGTGCTGCTGGGCCTGCGCACGCGGAGCCTTCCACCGGGGTCGCTGACGTCCGCGGACTGGGTGCTGGGACTCTACTGGGCCACGCCGGCCGGACCTTGGCAGGAGTGCGGCGAGCTGCGGCTGCGTGCTGGCGCGGATGCCTCGGACACAGCCCTGCGTTTCGATCCGCTCGGGAACCAGCCGCCAGGGGCGCAGGCCTACGGGTGGACCCGGCGCCTGCGGAAGCCGTCATACCGCGCGGCCCAGCGGCCCGCACCTCCCGCCGTCGTACGCCCGGGTGTGTATGCGCACCTTGGCCAGGAAAGCACCACCGCAACCGGAAGGAACACCATGTCCACCGTTTCGCAGCACTTCAACTCCCCGCCGGCCGACGTCTGGCGCGTCATCGCCGACGGCTGGCTGTACTCCGGCTGGGTGGTGGGCGCGTCCCGGATCCGCGATGTGGACGCTGAATGGCCGCAGGTGGGAGCCCGGCTGCACCACTCCGTGGGGGCCTGGCCGCTGGTCATCGACGACAGCACGAAGGTGACCGCCGTCCAGCCCGGCCGCTCGCTGGAACTTGTGGCCCGGGGCTGGCCGATGGGTGAGGCCAAGGTGGAGATCACCCTTGAGGAACTCGGCGATGGCTGCAAGGTGACCATCGCCGAGGACGCCATCCGCGGGCCGGGCAAGCTGGTGCCCAAGTTCCTCCGCGACCCCCTGATCTCGGCCCGCAACCGGGAAACCCTCCGCAGGCTGGAACTGATGGCGGTCGGCGGCGCCGGTAAATGAGCACCGGAACATAGCCCGGCAGGGTTAAAAGCAGGAGCCGCGGAACCTAAGGCTCCACGGCTCCTGCTGGTGGTCGGGCTGCTAGACCTGCGCGGCTACTCCGTCGCGGGAGATGTCAACCATGTCCTCGCGCGGCACCACCTTGATGCGCTCACGCTTGACCTCAACGCCGTGCGAGCCGCCGGCCTCGGTGGCCGCCGCACCGAGGGCGAGCTCGTGCGCGTCCAGGGCCAGCCAGCCTTCCCAGCTGGTGAACTTCACGCCGCGGGAATCGAGGAGCTCGACGACGGCGTCCTCCGCGGGCGCCTCGGCGACGGGCAGGTTTTCGCGGTCCTCCAGCAGGTAGGTCACGGTCTCGAGGGCGTCGCCCTTGGTGTGGCCGATGAGGCCGATCGGTCCGCGCTTGATCCAGCCGGTGGCGTAGACGCCGGGCACGTGGGTGCCTGCGGCGTCCAGGACGCGGCCGCCGTCGTTCGGGATGACACCCTTCTTGTGGTCGAACTCCACGTCCGGCAGGGCGGAACCGAAGTAGCCGATGGCGCGGTACACGGCCTGGACCGGGTAGTCCACGAACTCGCCGGTGCCGCGGGCGTTGCCGGTACCGTCCAGCTCGGTGCGCTCGAACTTGATGCCCGCCACCTTGCCGGGGGTCTCGGCGTCATCGTAGATCTCCACCGGGCTGTGCAGGAAGTGCAGGTGCAGGCGGCGGGAGGCCTTCAGCTCGGAGACGTCCTCGGGCTGCTCGGCGATCCAGTTGGTGAGCGTGCCCACCATGGTCTTGGTCTGGTTGTTGGTCTGGATCTGGCGGTCGGATTCCTCGTCGAACTCGAAGTCCTCCGGGTACAGGACGATGTCCACGTCGTGGGAGTGGGACAGCTCGCGCAGCTCCAGCGGGGTGAACTTGACCTGGGCGGGGCCGCGGCGGCCGAAGACGTGAACGTCGGTGACCGGCGATGCCTTCAGGCCGGCGTAGACGTTCTCCGGGATTTCGGTGGTGAGCAGGTCGTCGGCGTGCTTGGACAGGACACGGGCCACGTCCAGGGCCACGTTGCCGTTGCCGATGACGGCGATTTCCTTGGCCTCGAGCGGCCATTCGCGCGGCACATCCGGGTGGCCGTCGTACCAGGAGACGAAGTCGGCGCCGCCGAAGGAGCCTTCCAGTTCGATGCCGGGGATGTTCAGGTCCGCGTCCTTGATGGCGCCGGTGGCGAAGATGACGGCATCGTAGTGCTTGCGCAGGTCCTCGATGGTGAGGTCCGTGCCGTAGTCCACATTGCCGAAGAAGCGGATGTCCCCGCGGTCCAGGACCTTGTGCAGGGCGTTGACGATGCCCTTGATGCGGGGGTGGTCCGGGGCCACGCCATAGCGGATCAGGCCGTAGGGTGCCGGGTAGCGGTCAAAGAGGTCGATGCTGACGGTCAGCTCGCCGCTCTTGACGGCTTCGCTCTTGGTGAGGATGTCCGCGGCGTAGACGCCGGCCGGGCCGGAGCCCACGACGGCGACGCGCAGCGGACGTTCGGCAGAACCTACGGTGGTGCTTGGTGACACGGCTGTGTTCCTTTTCTTCTGCATCGATTGCTGAGTAACTGCCGTTTTCAACGCTCATAACGGCAGTTACGGAGCAATCGATGGGTTTCAGGTGGTGACGACGGTCTTGCGGGGGCTGTTCGGGGTGGTGGTGCTGTAGTCAGCGGTTTTGAAGTGCGACGGCGCGAACGGGCTGACGCGCACCACGTCACCGATGACGATCACTGCCGGGTTGGCCACACCGGCGGCTTCCGCCTGATCCGCAATGGATCCCAGGGTGCCGATCGTGACGCGCTGGTTCGGCAGGTAGCCGTTCTCCACGATACCAACCGGAGTGCCGGCAGGCAGGCCGGCTTTGCCCAGGGCGGACGCCGATTCGCGCAGCTGGCCGACACCCATGAGCAGGACGATGGTGTGGTCCGGGCGGGCCGGAACTTCGGACAGTTCCTCGTGGCCGGTGACCACGCTGAAGCCCTTGGCCAGGCCACGATGGGTAACGGGGATGCCGGCGGCCGCTGGGACGGAAATGGCGGAGGTGACGCCGGAGACCACTTCAACCTCTACGCCGTGCTGGCGGCAGTATTCGGCTTCCTCCCCGCCGCGGCCAAGAACGTACGGGTCGCCGCCCTTGAGCCGGACCACGCGGTGGCCCTTGAGTGCTTCCTCGACGAGGATGCGGTTGATCTCTGCCTGCGGCACCGGGTGGTGGCCGGGGGTTTTGCCCACTTCGATGACGCGGACGTCGGGGGCGAGTTCGTTCAGGAGTTCGCGGGGACCGAGGCGGTCGGCAACGACGACGTCGGCCTGGCCCAGGAGCCGGCGGCCGCGGACGGTGATGAGGCCGGTGTCGCCGGGTCCGCCGCCGACCAGGGCAATGGAACCGCGGTGTGCGCGGCGGCGGCGCAGGGGCAGGTCGCCGGTTTCCAGGGCGGTGGCGACGGCGTCGCGGACGGCCATGGCGCGGCGCGGGTCTCCCCCGGCGTTCACGGCAATCTTGACGTCGTCCACCTCGGCGACGGCGGGAGTCCAGGCTGCGGAGGCTTCATGGTCGGAGGCGTTGACGCACCAGACGCGCTGCGCCTCGGCGTCGGCCGATACCTTGGCGTCTACCTCCGGGTCTCCGGTGGCGGTCTGGACGAACCAGACGCCGTCGACATCTTTGGTGTCATAGGGCCGCGCAGCCCAGGTGAGCAGGCCGGCGTCGGCCATCTCCTGCAGCGCGGGCGAGGCAACCGGGGCCACGACGGTGACCACTGCACCGGCGTCGAGCAGGCCCTTGGCACGGCGGGCAGCAACAGGGCCGCCGCCCACCACCAGCACGGGGCGGCCGAGCAGCCGCAGCGCCGTGGGGTAAATATCCTGAATTGCCATGAATCAACGGTAGGGCCGTGTCACAATCGCCCACAAAGGCCGAGCAACACCAGTTCACGCAAGGTAACGCTGCGTCACAAAGGGTTCGCTGTAGCCAGCGGGGTAACCGAAATGCGTCACTTTTAGGCCCACGCGCCGGCCTGCTCAGCGCAATTCAGGGAAACCGGCACAAGCAGGTCACCAAAAGTTACGCAAACGCGGCTCGCTTAAACAGAAAGCCCGACGGCGGGAGGTCGCCGTCGGGCTCTGCTGTCAGTGTGGAGCGGGCTGGGTCAGCGGGTGCTGCCGGCGAGGAGTCCCCGGCGGCGCAGGAGCCGCTTTTCGATGGGGCCGAAGACCAGGAGCTCGATGAGGATGCCGACGGCGAGGATCAGCAGGATCGCCGCCATCACCACCGCCATGTCCGAGAGCTGGCGGCCCTGGTCCAGCAGGGAGCCCAGGCCGAAGCCGATGGTGCCGCCCACGGCGATGATTTCCGCGGCCATCAGGGAGCGCCAGGAGAACGCCCAGCCCTGCTTGAGGCCGCCCAGGTAGCCGGGCAGCGCGGCGGGAAGGATGACCTGCAGCGCCATCTGGAGCCTGGAGGCACCCAGGACGGTGCCAACGCGGCGGTACTGCGGCGGGATCTGGTCCACGCCGGAGATCAGGCCGTTGATGATGGAGGGAATGGCGCCCATGAACACCACGAAGTAGACGGTGGCGTCGGTGAGGCCGAACCAGATGATGGCAGCGGGGACCCACGCCACGGACGGCAGCACCTGCAGGCCGGAGATCAGCGGCCCGAAAGCGCGGCGCAGCGGAGCAACCTGGGCCAGGAGCAGGCCCACGGGGGTGGCGATGGCAACGCTGATCACGAACCCGACGATGCCGCGCTGCAGCGACGTCCACACAGATTCCTGCACCTTGCCCTCTCCCCAGAGAACCCCCATCTGGTTCAGCACATCCAGGGGTCCCGGAACCTGGTCGCGGCGCTTGAGGCCCAGGGAGACGTAGAACTGCCAGACCAGCACCAGGACCACCAGGGCCGCGATGGGCAGCAGGATGCGGGTCCAGTCAATGCGGTGCTTGCGGACAGTGTCGGACTGCAGCGAGTCCAGCCCGGATTCGAGCTGCCGCAGGTCCTCGGTTCCCGTGGACGTGCGGGTCAAAGCGGCGTGGACGTGCTCGCGGGGTTCGGCGGACCCGGTTTCGACAGACTCGGCCACCGGCTTCTCCTCGACGACGGGGGTGGGGTTACTTGGCATGGCGGCGAATCTCCTCCCGCAGCCGGGCAGTGATGACCCCGGTCAGCTGGCCGGCGAGCCCGGCGTCGGTTCGGTGTTCCTCGGTGACGGCCCATTCCTGGACCACGCGTCCGGGGCGGGAGGACAGCAGCAGCACGCGCTGGCCCAGCCGGACGGCTTCGCGGACGTTGTGGGTGACGAAGACGATGGTGCGTCCGGTTTCCTTCCAGATGCGCTCCAGCTCGTCATGCAGCAGGTCGCGGGTGATGGCGTCCAGGGCGGCGAACGGCTCGTCCATGAGCAGCAGCTGCCGGTCCTGTGCCAGGGAACGGGCCAGGGACACGCGCTGGCGCATGCCGCCGGAAAGCTCGTGCGGGCGCTTGTCCCCCGCCGCGCCCAGGTGCACCAGTTCCAGGAGCTCCTGGGCCTTAGTGCGGCGTTCGGCCTTGCCCACGCCGCGCAGCTTCAGGGCAAGTTCGATGTTCTCGCGGGCCGTGAGCCAGGGGAAGAGGGCGGCGTCCTGGAACATGAAGGCGGCACCGTCGCTGGGCACCTCCAGGGCGCCCGACGTCGGCGCCTCCAGTCCCGCGATGATGTTCAGGAGGGTGGACTTGCCGCAGCCGGAGGCACCGAGGAGGGCGACGAATTCGCCCCGTCCGATGTTGGCGTTGACGTCGTCCAGTACCGGGGCGCCGTCGCCGAAGCGCTTGCCCAGGTGTTCCAGTACGACTGGCATGGTGCCGTCCTTAGGTAGAGGGTGGGGTCAGTCCTGGCCGAGGCCGGCTGCGGAAATCTTGTCCTGGGAGCCGCTGACCTGGTTGAGCGCGCGGAGGTCGAAGAGGCCGTTGATGTCGGCCTTCCTGGTGGTGCCGGCGTCCACGCCGTCCTGCAGCAGCTTGGGGTAGCTGCCCGCCAGGGGGTCCAGGGTGAAGGTGATGTTGGCCAGCGCCCGGTTCAGGACATCGGCGGGCAGTGCTGCGCCAGCGGACTCCTGCAGTGCGGCGTTGATGACGGCGGCCTTCTCGTCGGCGGGTGCCGAGTTGAGCCAGGCCACGGATTCCGCGTTGCCCTTCAGCAGGGCCTTGACGGTCTCCGGGTGGTCCGCGGCGAACTTCTGGTTCACGATCAGGATGGTGGTGGGGAACTCGCCGGGCTTGCCGGTTCCGGCACCGTTCCACAGGTCCTTCTCATCCACCAGCACCTTGGCACCGGCCTGGAGCACCAACCGGGACGCCCACGGCTCGGGCAGCCACGCGCCGTCGAGCTTTCCGTCCTGGAACAGCTTCAGGGTCTGGGCGTTCTCGGTGGGGTTGATGGCCACATCGCCGCTGCCGTCGACGCTGGTCTTGTAGCCCTGGGAAGCCAGCCAGGCGCGGAGGGCGACGTCCTGCGTGCCGCCAAGCTGCGGGGAGGCGAGGGTCTTGCCCTTGAGGGCTGAGGCCGAGGTGATGCCGGGCTTGACCACCAGTTGCGCACCGCCGGCAGCCGCTCCCGCGATGACCCGGACGGACTGTCCCTGGCTCTTGGCATAGGAGTTGATGGCCGGATTGGGGCCGATGTAGGCGGCGTCGATGGCGCCCGCATTGAGCGCTTCGATGGCAGCCGGGCCGGCGTTGAACGTTTCGGTGCTGAGCCTGGTGCTGCCCAGGGCTTCAGCGAGGAACCCCTTCTTCACCCCCACCAGTGCGGCGGCGTGTGTGACGTTGCCGAAATAGCCCAGCTTCAGTTCCGCTGCGGGGGTGGGCTCGGCGGCCTGGGCCTCGGTGTTGCGCGAGATATTCGAAGCAACAATCGCGCCGACGGCGATCAGCAGGACGAGCCCGATGGCCAGGGCGGCTTCGATGGCACGCTTGCGCTTGGGAACCGCGCTTTCGCCTGCCACGATGCGGGTCATCCCGGGCTTGGAACTAGTCATTGTTTCACCATAGGGAGTGGCCCAAACCCGTTCAACGAAGCGGAAACGGGGGGTCACGCACGTTCATCTGGCGTCACATTCGGCCGTATGCCTGGTGGGATATGACGGCTCAGTCGCCTTTCACGTTGACCAGCTGCCGCAGCTTGTGCCGCACCGCCACGAGGTCCGCCGCGTCCTGCATGACCTGGTCGATCGGCTTGTACGCTGCCGGAATTTCGTCAATGAAAGCCTCCGACGCCCGGAACTCGATGCCCCGCATGGCCCGCTTGAGTTCCTCCAGCGTGAACGTTTTGCGCGCGGCGTTCCGGGAGTATTCGCGCCCCGCGCCATGCGGGGAAGAGTGCAGCGAAGCCTCGTTGCCGAGCCCAACAACAACATACGACGCCGTCCCCATGGACCCAGGGATCAGTCCGGGATCGCCGTGGCCGGCTTTGATGGCCCCCTTGCGGGACACCCAGACTTTCTTGCCGTAGTGCGTCTCCTGCTCCGTGAAGTTGTGGTGGCAGTTGATCCGTTCCAGTTCCCGGACGGCACCGCCCACCCACTTCGCGAACGATGTGCTGACCCGGTCCATCATCTCCTCGCGGTTCAGCAGCGCGAAGTGCTGGGCCCACCGCAGCTCCGCGATGTAGCGCTCGAACTGCGGGGTGCCCTCGTCCAGGTACGCCAGGTCCGGATCCGGGAGATAGACCTGGTTCTTGCGGGACACGTGCCGGGCTACCCCGATGTGGTGCTGGGCTATCTTGTTGCCCACACCCCGCGAGCCCGAATGCAGGAAGAGCCACACGCCGTCGTGCTCATCTGCGGAGACCTCGATGAAGTGGTTTCCCGACCCCAGGGACCCCAGCTGCAGCTCCCATTTGGCGACGTACTGGAAAGGATCGAAGCCGGCCTTGGCGGCGAGCCGTTTCAGCTCGGCAACCCGCGGCTCCGCCGTAGGAAGCACCGTCTTGTTGTTGTGCCCTGCGGACAGCGGGATGACCCGCTCGATATCCTCGCGGAGGCGTTTGCGGTCCTTCGGCAGGTCCTTCACCGAATACTGGGTCCGCACCGCGATCATGCCGCAGCCGATGTCCACGCCGACGGCCGCCGGGATGATGGCCCGGAGCGTGGGGATCACCGACCCCACGGTGGCACCCTTACCCAGGTGAGCATCAGGCATCAGGGCCAAATGCGGGTAGATGAACGGCAGGCCCGCCGTCATCACCGCCTGGTCGCGGGTCTTGCCGTCAAGGATGGATGCCCAGTTGAGGAGCTTCGGGCTGATGGTTTCCATGGCTTCGCCTCCCGCAGTGCCGACCAGGACTAACGTGATGTCCAGGCTAGTCCCGCACTCTACAGAGGAGATGCCAGATGGTGAATGTACAGACCGAAGTTGTCATCAACTGCCCGCGTGCCCAGGTGGCGGAGTTTGCGGCCAACCCGGACAACGCTCCGCGCTGGTACGCGAACATCCATAGGTCGCAGCGGCTGACCGGCGGGCCCATCGGCATCGGCTCGAAGGTGGACTTCACGGCCAAATTCCTGGGGCGGGAGCTGAACTACACCTACGAATTCGTCGAATATGTGCCCGGCGAGAAACTGGTGATGCGGACCGCGCAGGGCCCCTTCCCGATGGAGACCACCTACACGTGGGCGGACGACGGCGGCGGGACCCGCATGGCGCTCCGCAACACAGGGAGCCCCTCGGGTTTCTCCAAGCTGGCGGGGCTGGTCATGGAACCGATGATCCGCCGCGAGACCCGTAAGGACCTGCGGCGGCTCAAGGTGGTACTCGAAAGCCGGTAGCGATCCGGCGGGACCCTACGGCGTGCGGGGCACGCGGTGGCGCACTGCCCGCACGGTGGGCTGTGCCTCCAGCAGGCGGCGCACGTTGAACCAGCTGAACATCGCGAGCCCAAAGTAGAGGGTCAGCTCCAGCACTTCCCCATACTCGGAAATCACGAACGTAGGCTCCGGCCAGATCAGCAGGCGGAAAAGCCGGTACGCTGCGGCCAGCAGGAATGCCGGCACAAGGCAAAGAGGCGGGACGAGCAGGCGCTTGGACGCAACACTCTTCCACCGGTCCCCCAGCCACGCCGATACCAGCGGGGCACAGGCGCCGTACAGGCTTGCCACGAGCATGGCCGCGGGGACGAACTCCTGCACGCCCCGGATGTTGTGCAGGTTGGTCTCGTCCTGGCGGTTGATGGCTTCCATGGATGCGGGGGTCTGCCAGCCGAAGATGCGCTGGCCCCACGAGATTTCCTCGCCCGCCAGGAACACGACGCCGATGGTGACCACCACGTACAGTGCCGCCATCCCCTTCTGTCCCCGCCGGTACAGCCGGAAGGAGAGGAAGGCCAGGAAGACGGCGGCGGCCACAAGGCAGGCAAACTGGAGCCATTCGATCGGGTGGTCCTCGTCGACAAGCCAGAGATAGAACTCACGGAACGGGACAGTTGCCGCGACAGCAACGGCGAGGACAATCGGGAGCAGCGCCAGGAGCTTCGCCTGGCCCTGGGGAATTCCCCATGCCTGCGAATCACGCCTGAAGACTTCAGCCGCTCGCGTGGACCACCGCTGGACCGTTTCCATCCTGCCTCCTGAGAAACCTGCCAGGGCGTGCAGGCCCCTGGCATCGACAAAGCAATGCCTGAGCTTCCCACGCGCCAACCAGCCGCGGAACCTCCGGGGCGAACCTTTGTGGTTAACGTGCGGGATGCCGCAGGAACGCGGAATCGCCGGAACACTGCCGGGGACGCCGTAACGATACGGCGTCCCCGGCAGGGTTCCGGCGATCCGGAGGGGAAACTAGATGCTGTAGCGCTCGTCCTCGTGGTCGCCCGGGTGGTCCTTGACCAGTCCGGCGGCCAGCGTGTTGCCGTCCAGCGGGTCGATGACCAGGAACGCGCCGGTGCGGCGGTGGTGCAGGTAGTTCTCCAGGGGCAGCGGGGCCGCGAGGCGGAGCTGCGCGTGGCCGATGTCGTTCAGCTCCAGGTTGGACGCGCCCTCCAGTTTGAAGGTGGACAGGTCCAGCTTGCCGGACACGCTGCGGACCATCGCCTGGACCGTGCGGGTGCCGTGCTTGACCAGGACCTTCTGGCCTTCGCGCAGAGGCTTCGGGGACAGCCAGCACAGGGCCGCGTAGAGGTCGGCCGAGGCTTCGCGGACGGTGCCGGCGGCGGCGATGGTGTCACCACGGGCGACGTCGAATTCGTCAGCCAGGCGGATGGCCACCGACTGCGGCGCGGCGGCTTCCTCCAGCGAGGCACCGGCAAAGTCGATGCCCACCACGGTGGTGGTCCGCGGGTCCTGGCCCGGCGTCAGCACGGAGACCTGGTCCCCCACCTTGACGGAGCCTTCGGTGATCTGGCCGGCGTACGCACGGTAGTCGCGGTAAGCCTCCACATCCAGGCCGGCTGCGACGGCGTCCGGGGCCAGCGCACCCTGCGGCCGGATGACCAGCTGCACCGGGAAGCGGAAGCTCTCCAGGTGGCTTTCCAGTTCGTCGGCGGCAGGCAGGGTTTCGAGGACCTCGAGCAGCGCGGGGCCGGTGTACCAGGGGGTCCGCTCGGAGCGCTCCACCACGTTGTCGCCGTCCAGCGCGGACACCGGGACCACCAGCAGGTCGGAGATGCCGTCCGAGCCCAGGCCCAGTTCGCGGCCCACCCGCTGCACGTCGGCTTCGATCTCGCGGAACACGGACTCGCTGAAGTCCACCAGGTCGATTTTGTTCACGGCCACGATCACGTGCGCCACGCGCAGCAGCTGCAGCACGGACAGGTGGCGGCGGGTCTGCTCCAGCACACCCTTGCGGGCGTCAATGAGGACAACGACGGCATCCGCAGTGGACGCGCCGGTCACCGTGTTCTTGGTGTACTGCACGTGCCCGGGGCAGTCGGCCAGGATGAAGCTGCGGCGGTCGGTGGCGAAGTAGCGGTAGGCGACGTCGATGGTGATGCCCTGTTCACGCTCGGCGCGCAGGCCGTCGGTCAGCAGGGCCAGGTCGATGCCGCCCTTGTGGCCGCCGAAGCCGCGGTCCGCGGAAGTGCGGGCAACGGCGTCGAGCTGGTCGGCCAGGATCGCCTTGGAATCGTGAAGGAGGCGGCCCACCAGGGTGGACTTGCCGTCGTCGACCGATCCTGCGGTGGCGAACCGGAACAAAGTGGTGGGCAGGGCTGTTTCCAGGTCCGCCGGGAGAACTGCTTCGGTGGTCATTAGAAGTACCCGTCCTTCTTGCGGTCTTCCATGGCGGCCTCGGAGATGCGGTCATCTGCGCGGGTGGCGCCACGTTCGGTCAGAGTGGAGGCGGCGACTTCAACCACCACGTCGGACACCGTGAAGGCGTTCGACTCGACGGCGCCGGTGCAGGACATGTCCCCCACGGTGCGGTAGCGGACTGTCTTGGTGATGACTTCCTCATCGGGGCGCGGCTGGGAGACCTCGCCGACCGCCCGCCACATGCCGTCGCGGGCGAAGACCTCGCGCTCGTGGGCGTAGTACAGGCCGGGCAGTTCGATGTTCTCGCGCTCGATGTAGCGCCAGATGTCCAGCTCGGTCCAGTTGCTGATGGGGAACGCGCGGACGTGCTGGCCCACGGTGTGGCGGCCGTTGTAGAGGTTCCACAGTTCGGGGCGCTGGTTGCGGGGATCCCACTGGCCGAACTCGTCGCGAAGGCTCAGGATGCGCTCCTTGGCGCGGGCCTTGTCCTCGTCGCGGCGGCCGCCGCCGAAGACGGCGTCGAACTTGTTCTGCTGGATGGCGTCCAGCAGCGGGACGGTCTGCAGCGGGTTCCGGGTGCCGTCGGCACGCTCGGCGAGCTCGCCGCGGTCGATGAACTCCTGCACGGAGCCCACCACGAGTTTCAGGCCCAGCCGCTCCACGGTCCGGTCGCGGAAGTCGATGACCTCGGGGAAGTTATGGCCGGTGTCCACGTGCAGCACGGGGAACGGCACCTTGCCCGGCCAGAACGCCTTGGTGGCCAGGTGCAGCATCACCACGGAGTCCTTGCCGCCGGAGAACAGCAGCGCGGGCTTCTCGAACTCGGCGACAACCTCGCGGATGATATGGATCGCTTCGGATTCGAGGGTGTCCAGGCTGGACAGGCGCGTGGATACGGCGGCGTCGGTCACCTGGGTCTCCTCGGATAGGTAAGTGCTCATACGTGTAGTCCGCATTCTGTCTTGTCGGAACCTGCCCAGCGGCCGGCGCGGGGATCCTCGCCGGGCGCCACCTTGCGGGTGCAGGGCTGGCAGCCAATGGAGGGGTAGCCCTGGGCAAGGAGCGGGTTGACGGGCAGGAGGTTGTCGTCGGAGTACTGGACCAGCTGGTCGAACGTCCAGGCGGCCATCGGGTTGACCTTGACCAGGCCGTTCTTCTCGTCCCAGGTGACCAGCGGGGTGTTGGTGCGGGTAGGGGCTTCGTCGCGGCGGACACCGGTGAACCAGAGTTCGTAGCCGGCGAGGGTACGCTGCAGCGGGGCCACCTTGCGGAGGGCGCAGCACTGGGCGGCGTCGCGGGCAAAGAGGTCCTTGCCGAGCAGGCGGTCCTGCTGCTCCACGGTGGTTTCGGGGAGCACGTCCACCACGTTGACGCGGAGGTTCGCGGCCACCTCGTCACGCGTGGCGTAGGTTTCCGGGAAGTGGTAGCCGGTCTCCAGGAACAGGACGTCGACGCCGGGCATCTGGTCCGCGACCAGGGCCGGCAGGACGGCGTCGGCCATGGAGCAGGCGACGGCGACGGCGGGCAGGTCGAAGTTGCGCTCCACCCAAGCGATCACGTCGCGGGCGGGGGCCTCCCAGCCGAGCTCGGCGGCGCCGGCTTCGGCCAGGGCCTTCAGCTCTTCCTTGGGGCGCTTGGCGGGTGCGGGTGCGAGATGCTTTGCCATTACTGCAGTGCCTCCTCATCTGCTGCATGGGCCCACTCGGCGAAGGTCTGGCCTTCGGCGCGGTCGGCGACGAACCGGCGGACCACGCGCTCCACATAGTCGGGCAGGTCGTCGACGTACACCTTCAGGCCGCGCACGGTGCGGCCCAGGCCGGCTTCCTCGCGCTCGTTGTTGGCCAGCCCGCCGCCCAGGTGGACCTGGAAACCCGGGGAGGGGTCGCCGTCGGGCGTTGGCAGCATCATGCCCTTCAGGCCGATGTCCGCCGTCTGGATGCGGGCGCAGGAGTTGGGGCAGCCGTTGATGTGCAGCGACAGGGCCTGCGGCAGCTGGCCGGATTCCGAGAGGTCGGCCAGGCGGCGTTCCAGCTCGGCCACGGCGGTGGCGGCGGTGTACTTGGTCTCCACGATCGCCAGCTTGCAGTACTCGATGCCGGTGCACGCGATGGTTCCGCGGCGGAACACGGACGGGCGGGCGGACAGGCCCAGGGTGTCCAGTTCGGTGATGAGCGGCTCCACCTGGTCCTTTTGGACATCCAGCACCACAATCTTCTGGTGCGGGGTGGTGCGCAGCCGGTAGGAGCCGCGGGACTCGAGGGTGTCAGCGAGCTTGACCAGGGATGAACCGGACAGGCGGCCCGCGATCGGGGTGGCACCGATGAAGAACTTGCCGTCCTTCTGTTCGTGCACGCCCACGTGGTCACCCGGGGCGGCCGGTTTCGGCGCGGCAGGACCGTCGGCCAGCTTGTAGCCCAGGTACTCGTCCTCGAGGATCTGGCGGAACTTCTCCGGGCCCCAGTCGGCCAGCAGGAACTTCAGGCGGGCCTTGGTGCGCATGCGCCGGTAGCCGTAGTCGCGGAAGATGCTGGTGACGCCGAGCCACACGTCGGCGGCTTCTTCGGGCTTGACGAAGGCGCCCAGGCGCTTGCCCAGCATCGGGTTGGTGGACAGTGCGCCGCCCACCCAGAGGTCGTAGCCCGCGCCCAGTTCCGGGTGGCGGACACCCACCAGCGCGCAGTCGTTGATCTCGTGGACCACGTCCTGGCTGGGGTGGCCGGTGATGGCGGTCTTGTACTTGCGCGGCAGGTTGGACAGGAGCGGGTTGCCGATGAACCGCTCCCCCAGCTCGGCAATCAGCGGGGTGGGGTCGATGATCTCGTCCTTGGCGATGCCGGCCACAGGTGAGCCCAGGATGACGCGGGGAACGTCGCCGCAGGCTTCGGTGGTGGACAGGCCAACGCCTTCCAGCCGGCGCCAGATCTCGGGGATGTCCTCCACCTGGATCCAGTGCAGCTGGATGTTCTGCCGGTCGGTGAGGTCGGCCGAGTCGCGGGCAAAGTCGACCGAGATCTGGCCGATGACGCGCAGCTGCTCGGTGGTGAGGGCGCCGCCGTCGATCCGGACGCGCAGCATGAAGTACTTGTCCTCGAGCTCGTGCGGCTCAAGCGTTGCGGTCTTGCCGCCGTCGATCCCCTGCTTGCGCTGGGTGTACAAGCCCCACCAGCGGAAACGGCCGTGCAGGTCCTGGCCGGGGATGGCGTCGAAGCCCTCCTTGGCGTAGATCGTCTCGATACGCTCACGCACGTTGAGGCCGTCGTCTTCCTGTTTCCAGGTTTCGTTGGCGTTCAGCGGCGTTTTGCCGTCAACCTTCCACTGCCCGTGCGGCTTTGCGGCAGGGCGGGACGGGCGGGCGGGGCGCTTGGGGGCAGCGGAGTCCGCGGACGCTCCGGCTAGAGCTGTATCAGTCATGCATCGACTGTAGGGCGCCCCCGAATTACGTCACAAAGGTCCGGAAACGCTAAGTCACCTAGGGAAATATTTCGTCACGAAACGCCGGAGGGCCTTGAAGAAGCCACCCTGCTGTGCATCCGGGGCCTGCTTCCCGGACGGCTCCGGACCGGCCCCGGCGCGGACCGCCGGTTCGGGCGCGGAGGGCGTTTCGTTCATCCTCGCGACGGCGGCGTCGTACCTGTCCAGGGCGATTTCGGCGAGCACCGGGGACGGCAGCAGGGGTTCGGTGACAAGGTCGGCTCCGGCCTTGGCCAGCTGGTCGTGGAAGTAGCCCGGCGCCAGGAGGTATGAGGCAACCACAACGCGCCCGCCGACGTCGACCGCTCCCGCGGACTCCCCCGCGCCGGCACCCCCGGCAAGCTCCTCCCGAAGCATCGCGACGGCGTCGGGCACGGAAGGCTGGGCGGAGGCACCGTAGGCCGCCACGATCCGGTTGGACCGCAGTTGCTGGAGCTGGCCCAGCAGCTCCTCGACGCTGACGGCGGCGTTGGGGTTGGACGAGCCCGCGGCCGCGAGCACGATCACGTCATTGTCGGTGGTCCCTGCCTCGCGCAGGCGCTGGTCCAGCAGTTTCGCCAGGCGCGGGTCCGGGCCCAGCGGTGCGGCCGCGGCGCTGCCGGGACGGCTCTTCACGGCCCGGGCAATGTCCACTTTCACGTGGTACCCCACGCTCAGCAGCAGCGGCACCACGACGGCGGCCGCCCCCTCTGGCAGGCCCGCCACCACGTCCACCAGGTCGGGCTGCTGGACGTCCACGTAGGCTTCCCGGACGTCGAGGCCGGGGCGCAGTGCCGCGATGGCGGCGCGGAGGGCGTTGACCTCCGCGGCCCCCTGTGCGTTGGACGTCCCATGGGCGCAGGCGATCATGATGGGGCTGTTCATAGGGGCTAGCGTAACGTTGGAGCCGCCCTGTCCGCCCTCTTTGAAAATGCCGGGACGCTCCATGACATTCGCCTTTGACAACTCCCCGGTGTGGCTGGACCTGCTGGGTGTGTTCTTCTTTGCGGTCTCGGGCTCGCTGCTGGCGGCGCGGAAGCAGATCGACATTGTCGGCTCCCTGCTGCTGGCTTCCCTGGTGGGGCTCGGCGGCGGCGTAATCCGCGACATCATCCTCGCGGTGGTCCCGGCGGCGTTCACCAATCCGGCCTACCTTGCGCCGCCGGTGCTGGCCACGGTGCTGGTGTATTTCCTGTTCTCCAGCGTCCAGCGCTACACCTCCCTGCTGACCCTGTTCGACGCCGCCGGCCTGGCTTTGTTCTGCATGACCGGCACACTCAAGGCGCTGGCCACGGGCCTGAATCCGGTGGCGTCGGTGCTTTTGGGCGTGACGACGGCGGTGGGCGGCGGCCTGCTGCGTGACATCACCGCCAACGAGGTTCCCGAGCTGTTCAACCCGAAGGACATTTACGCGCTGCCGGCTTTTGTGGGCGCCTCGCTCACCGCCTTGCTATGGGTGCCGGGGGTCTTCAACGTCCTGACGGCCGCTCTTATCGCGGCGCTGGTTTTCACGTTCCGCGTCCTGGCGTGGCGGCGTTCCTGGCAGGCTCCGCTGGCCGTCCGCGGATGGCACCGGCGGCCCAGCGACCCAGGGAAGTGAGTGCCTCCCGGGTGTCATTTTGGGTGGGTCCGGATTAGCTAGGATATGAGCATGACTGACATGTTCCTCGAGAAGTTCAAAGCGCTTGTTCCGAAGTATCTCGAGGATGAATGGCAGGAAGAGGATGGGCTGACGCCGGAGGAACTCGACTCCGCGCTTGCCGAGCACCAGTTCCAGATTCCTCTGGTCCTCCGGGAGTTCTACCTCGCCCTGGGCGGCTGCGAGGACCTGATGGAGGCCTACCACTACTTCTGGGACCCCGAGGAACTCGAAGTCGATGACGAGGGCTTCCTTATGTTCCTCGAGGACGAAGAGGAAGCGTTCACCTGGGGCTTCCGCGTGGGCGACCTCAGCGTCCCGGACCCCATCGTGTACCGCCGCAACAATGCCCGCGGCCAGTGGAAGTCCGAGGAAGGCACCTTCTCCGAGTTCGTCTTCGACATGTTCGAGTGGGCCTTCGAGGAAGAAGCCGAGGAGTAGGGCCTGCTGGCTTCTGAGCTGCACTCGCTGGGCGGCTGAATTTCCCCACCTTTGGGGGCTTCCGACGGCGTGTCCCCCGGTTTTGCGGTGCGTCGCTGACTTCTGAGGTCAAACCTGGGGAAATTCAGCGGATGACCCTGCCCCGGAGCACCTGCCAGACCTCGCCGATGACCTTTTCCGGGTGATGAACCACGTCTGCGTAGCCGTACCTCAACACCGCGTAGCCCGTGAGGGTGCTGGCGTTGTTCCTTGCACGGTCCTTCTTGACCTGGCGGGGCTCCAGGTGGCTGCTGCCGTCTATCTCGACGATCAGGAATCCTTCCAGCAGGAAGTCAACGAAGCCAATTCCGGGCAACTCCACCTGGGTTTGCGTGAAGATGCCCTCGGCACGGAACAATAGGCGCGCGACCACTTCAATGGGTGAGTCGGCTGTCCCATCCACCAGGTTCAGCACTTGCCTGGCGGCTCCGTTCCGGTTCCCCGGCAGCCGCTGGTGCAGGTAGGGCAATGTGGTTACGCCCTGCCGGACAGCACTCTCCACCATCACGGCAGCCTCAACCTCCGGCAGGCAGCGCAGGCCGTGAATGAGAATATCGGTAACGCTTGCAACGGGTTCCGCGGTTCCATGCGGCACCAGGGTCTCGCGATGCACTACCGCGTCCGGAGGTCCGGCATGCCGGCAGAGCAGGTGGACCTTATCCGGCTGGTGCAGCAGCCACAACCCCCGGTGGGTAGCCCCGGAGGCGCACGTTAGCAGCCCGTTAGCGAGGACCGCGGCAACTAGATCCCGGGGTGCTTGCGGCAGCGCGAGAACCCCGTGCCTGAGACGGCGGACATGGCCGGATGCCACCGCATTGCGGATGTCCCGGTCCGAAAATCCCGCTCTCAGAATGGTGGCAGTGCGGGCAACAGAGCCGGCGTTGTCGAGGAATCGGCAAAGATCCATAGAGCCAGCACAGCGGGTGGACTCTCCGGCCAGAAGGCATGAAGCCGGCTATGTGCGTAACCTGGCTGGCTGGGATTCCCCAAGTTTGAGGAGCCCTTGCGGCCTGTCGCCGTGCCGCGCCGGGAGCTGGCGGCCTCCTGCTCTGAAACATGGGGAAACCCAGCAGGAAAACCTCATGACAGTTCCCGTAAATCAGGGCTTGCATATTGTGACAAAGCTGTCATAAGCTATTCACGGATCCGCTAAACGCCTCCGGCGGGTCTGATGCGAACGGAGAGATAGCCCCGATTCACAGCAACTTCGGTTGATGCGGACCGGGGCTATCCCGTTAAGCGGGAAGGCCGGCTTAAGCGAAGAAGCCCGGCACCGCCTGGACAAATCCAGTGGCACCGGGCTCCAACCCGGAAGAAAACGTCAGCTGGCGCGGTCCACCACGGCCAGCGCGAAGTTGGACAGCGACTCCTTGACCACGCCCTCGGGCAGCGGGGCCAGTGCGGCGATGGCCTCGTTGGCCCACTGGCGGGCAACCACCCAGGACTCGGCAGTGACACGGTGCTCGCGCAGCCCGGCCACGGCTGCGGCCAGCGCCTCGTCGGAGGACAGGTCACCATCAATCAGCGTCAAAAGGTCGACGGCGGACTGGTCGCCGTCAGCGGCAGCGCGCCGCAGCAGCAGGACCGGCAGGGTGGGCACGCCTTCGCGCAGGTCGGTTCCGGGCGACTTGCCGGACTTCACCTTCACGCCGGTGACATCGATGACGTCGTCGGCGAGCTGGAAGGCCACGCCCACCTTCTCGCCGTACTCCACCAGTACCTGTTCGTAGGCATCGTCGGCGCCGGAGAAGATTGCGCCCAGCTGACCCGATGCCGCCACCAGGGAGCCGGTCTTGTCCGCGATCACGGACAGGTAGTGCTCCACCGGGTCCTCGTCCGGGCGGGGCCCCACGGTTTCGTGAAGCTGGCCAAGGCACAGCCGTTCGAAGGTGCGGGCCTGGATGCCCAGCGCCCGGCCGCCGAGTTCGGACACCAGGATGGAGGCGCGGGCGAAGATCAGGTCGCCGGTGAGGACCGCCACGGAGTTTCCCCAGACCTCGTGGGCCGTGGGGGCGCCGCGGCGGAACGGCGCGGAGTCCATGACGTCGTCGTGGTACAGGGTGGCCAGGTGGGTCAGTTCAACCACGACGGCGGCCTGCACCACAGCGGGCAGGGATGCGTCTCCGAGGTGGGCACAGAGCAGGGTCAGCAGCGGCCGGATGCGCTTGCCGCCGGCTTCCACCAGGTGCCGCGACGTCGCGTCAGCCAGGGGATCCGAGTTGGCGATGGCTTCGCGGAGCTTCTTCTCCACCTTCGCCAGGTTGGTGGTGATGGCCGGGCCCAGTTCGGCGTCCCCCGCAATGGCAGCAAAGCCGGCCGGGAGCTGCAGGCCGGTGGCGATGGCGGTGGTGTTGAGGCTGGGTTCGGAGTCCGGCAGGCCGTGCCCGGCGTGCGTCCAGCTGTGGTCTGCGGAGTTGGTCACGGGTTAACCCTAACTTTTTGTTGCGGATACCGCTGATTCGTAGCTGGCGATGTATTGGCTGTGGCCGGAACCAGCGACTCCAGGACACGGATCACCCTGTCCTCGAAGCCCTTCGCGGAGGGGTCCGTGAGGTTCGCCAGGAGCCGGACCACGAACCGCATCAGCAGGGGGATCGGCATGCCGGTCCGCAGGGCCAGCTTCATGACGGAGGGCTTTCCGATCAGCGCGGCGAACGCCCGGCCCAGGGTGAAGTGCGATCCCCACTGGTCCCGCACGTAGTCCGCGTACCGCGAAAGGTGCGCGTCGGCGTCGTACGTTCCTCCTGCAGCATATGTGCGCGAGGAGGCGTCGATGATGAACTCAGCGGCGAAGCGTGCCGATTCCATGGCGTAGGAGATGCCCTCGCCGTTGAACGGTGAGACCATGCCGCCGGCGTCGCCCAGGAGGAGCAGGCCGGGCGAGTAGTGCGGGGTGCGGTTGAAGCCCATCGGCAGCGCCGCGCCGCGGATCTCCCCCACCTGGTTCTCCGGCGTGAAGCCCCACTCGGCTGGCATGCCTGCCGTCCACTCGCGCAGGACCTGCTTGTAGTCGAGCTTGCCGAATTCCTTGGAGGAGTTCAGGATGCCCAGGCCCACGTTGGAGGTGCCGTCGCCCACGCCGAACACCCAGCCGTAGCCGGGAAGCAGCTTGCCGTCCCGGCCGGGAAGCTCCAGCCAGCCCTCCATCCAGTCGTCGTCGGTCCGGGGCGAGGTGAAGTACGTTCGGACGGCGACGCCGAGCGGACGGTCGTCGCGCTTCTGGATGCCGAGTGACACGGCCGTGCGGGTGGAGTTCCCGTCGGCGGCGAGCACGACGTCGGCATGAAAGTCGCGCGTTTCCCCCGTCTTGCGTCCGGACTCGTCCAGGAGCGCTGCGCGGACTCCCGTGACGCGGCCGGCGTCGTTCCGCAGGGCGTCGGTAACGCTGTGCCGTTCCAGGATCGTTGCACCGGCAGCCTCGGCGTGGCGGGCAAGTTCCTCGTCGAAGCCCAGGCGGGTGCGGATCAGGCCGTACTGCGGGAAGTCGGAGACCTCGGGCCAGGGCAGCTCAATGGTGCGGCCGCCGGCGATCAGGCGCAGGCCCTTGTTGCGGCGCCAGCCGTCGTTTTCCGGATGCGGCAGGCCGAGCTTCTGGATCTCGCGGACGGCGCGGGGGGTCAGTCCGTCGCCGCAGACCTTCTCGCGCGGAAACGCCGTCTTTTCCAGGACCGTGACCTCAAGGCCCGCCTTGGCGAGGTAGTACGCGGCTGTGGACCCGGCCGGGCCCGCGCCGACAATCAGTACCTTCACGCCGGTCAGCGGACGATGTTGCGGCGCAGCTTGGCCACCGGGCCCTTGTGCGCGGCGATGGCGGCGGCGGCGCTGTCCGCGGCATCGGCCGGCTTGAAGGCGCGGTGGACTGCCACGATGCCGCCGGTGAGGTTGCGGTAGGTGACCTTTTCCCAGCCGCTTTCCTGCAGCCACGCGGCCAGGTGGTCCTGGTCCGGCCAGGCGCGGATGGATTCGGCGAGATAGACGTAGGCGTCCGGGTTGGAGGCGACCTTGACGGCGATCGCGGGCAGGGCGCGCATCAGGTATTCGGTGTACATGGTGCGCCAGAGCGGGACCACGGGCTGGGAGAACTCGGCGATGACCAGCCGGCCGCCGGGCTTGGTGACGCGCAGCATCTCCTGCAGGGCCTTCTTGGGCTCGTTCACGTTGCGCAGGCCGAAGGAGATGGTGGTGGCGTCGAAGGTGTTGTCCGCGAACGGGAGGTTGGTGGCGTCACCGGCGACGAAGTTGATGTCCGGGCGGCGGCGCTTGCCGACCTTGAGCATTCCCAGGGAGAAGTCGCAGGCAACGACGTCTATGCCGGCGTCGGCATATGGCTCGCTGGAAGTCCCCGTTCCGGCCGCCAGGTCCAGGACCCGCTGGCCCTTGGAGACTTCCATCGCATCCACCACGATCTTCCGCCAGCGGCGGGTCTGCCCCATGGAGAGGACATCGTTGACGACGTCGTATTTCGGTGCGACGTCGTCAAACATCGTGGCTACTTCGTCCGGACGCTTATCCAAGGATGCTCGGTTCACCATGACATTGTCTCAAATGTTCCGAAGGGTCCTTACCAGCCCGAATCCACCCCGGACGTGGCCACTCTTGGGCCCTAGGAAGCCCGCAGGGTGCTCGGGAGTAGTGTTGTCTCATCATGACGAGCACGTTCCGCACCTTGACAGTCCCCCTGGATGGCAAAGCGTTCCCCGGGGGGCTGCCTTCGTTTCTGGTCCGGGACGATGTCCTGTGCTGGTCCCGCCGCGAAGCCGGACTGGCTGGCTTCGGCGAAATTGCGCGCTTCAGCGCCACCGGACCCGACCGGTTCCTCGAGGCCGATATTTGGTGGCGGCACCTGGTCCTGGAAGCCGAGGCCACGGACTCCGTGGAGCTCCCCGGCACCGGCCCCGTAGCTTTCGGTTCGTTCGCTTTCTCCAAAACCTCCTCCTATGAGTCCAGGCTGATCGTGCCCGAGATCGTGGTGGGCGTGCGGGACAACCAGGCGTGGCTCACGCAATTGACGTTCGACGACGGCCCGCTCACCGAAGAGACGGCCCTCGCCGCCCTTGGCCGCTGGCTGGGCAGCAGGCCGGCCGGCACCCTTGGCGCAGAAAGCACGACGGCGGCAGCGGACTCCGCCGGGGACGGACCCTGGGGCGGCGGGGCTGCCAAGGCGGGCGGCGCCGTCGTACGCCCCCTCCCCCTGGCCGCCGGGGCAACGCTTCACACCGGGTCCCTCAGCGAGGAGGCCTGGAAGGATGCCGTGGCGGCAGGCGTTGCTGAAATCCGGACCGGGGCGCTGGAAAAGCTGGTGCTGGCACGGGACGTGGTGGCAACCATTCCCTCGGGCGTACATGCCGCGGACGTGCTGCGTGAACTGGCCGCCAGATACCGGGAATGCTGGACCTACGGCGTGGACGGGCTGGTGGGCGCCACCCCTGAGATGCTGATCCAGGTGGAAGGCCGCACCGCCCAGGCCCGGGTGCTGGCCGGCACGCTGGACCGCCGCGACGCCCACGGCGACGATGGCCCGCCGATGGAATACGCCACGCGGGTGCTGGCCGGGTCCGAAAAACAGCGGCATGAGCACGAGATCGCCATCCACTCCCTCACGTCCCAGCTGGCACCGTTCTCGGAGGCGATGAACGCCCACGACGAACCATTCATCCTGGAACTGCCCAACGTGTGGCACCTGGCATCGGACGTCAAGGCGGAGCTTGCGGAAGTGGAAGGCCACGTACCCACGTGCCTGGCACTGATCAATGCCTTGCACCCCACGGCGGCCGTCTGCGGCACGCCCACGCTGGTGGCCGGGGAGCTGATCCGCAAACTGGAGCACCTGGACCGCGGGCCCTACGCCGGTCCGGTGGGCTGGCTGGATGCCGCCGGCAACGGCGAGTGGGGCATCGCGCTGCGCGGTGCCGTTATCGAATCCCCTGAGACCGTGCGGCTGTATGCCGGATGCGGCATCGTGGACGGATCGCAGCCGGAGGCCGAACTGGCGGAGACGTGGGCCAAGTTCCGCCCCATGCTGGAATCCTTGGGAATCAACAGCTAGGGGCGCGGCCCGACCAGGCAGCAGTTAGTGGCGTTTTGGGCCCCCAGAACGCCATCAACTGCGACCTTGTTGGGTACTAAGTCTGGGATAACAGACGAATCCCGCTCCGGAAGGCTTGATTTTGCCCCCGCTACAGTTATCCAATAGTGAAACTTAGTTGCGTGTGACGTACCTCTCTTGTTGAGCGTTACACTATAAGCCGCGTTAGTACCTCATAGCCCCTGCAACAAAAGGTAAGAAATGCAGACTCCCCGTACCCTCCTGGGCACTTCCAAGCTGACCGCCGCCACTATGATCGCCATCAGCGCCCTGGCCCTCTCAGCATGCACCAACGCCTCGGAAACGGGTCCCTCCGGCGCGGCCTCCCCTTCGGGCAGCGCCAGCGCCAGCTTTGATCCCAGCACGGTCAAGAAGGACGACGCCCTGGCCGCCATGGTCCCGGACGCCATCAAGTCCAAGGGCACCATCACTGTCGGCTCGGACACGAGCTACGCTCCGGCCGAATTCCTTGGTCCGGACGGCCAGACTCCTGTTGGCTACGACGTGGACATCGCCAAGGCCATCGGCGCCACCCTGGGCCTCAAGGTCCAGGTCCAGACGGCGGAATTCACCGGCATCCTCCCCGCCCTCGGCCCGAAGTACGACCTGGGCATTTCCTCGTTCACCATCAACCCTGAGCGCCTTGGCGCAGTGAACATGGTCAGCTACTTCAACGCAGGCACCGCGTGGGCCGTGAAGAAGGGCAACCCCAACAAGTTCTCCCTCGACGACGTCTGCGGCAAGTCCATTGGCGTCCAGACCGGCACCGTCCAGGAGGACCCGGACCTGGCCGACCGCAACAAGAAGTGCGTTGCCGACGGCAAGAAGCCCATCGACATCGTCACCCTGAAGAACCAGACGGACGTCACTACCCGCCTTGTCAACGGCAGCATCGACGCCATGGCCGCCGACTCCCCCATCATCGGCTACGCCCTGACCCAGACCAACGGCCAGCTCGAGAAGCTGGGCGACGTCTACGACTCCGCTCCGCAGGGCATCGCCGTGGCCAAGGCCGACACCGCCTGGGCAGACGTCATCCAGAAGACGGTCACCAAGCTGATGGAAGACGGCTCCTACAAGAAGATCCTGGACGGCTGGGGCAACTCCGAGGGCGCCATCACCAAGTCCGAAGTCAACCCGGCGGTTAAGTCTTGAGTTTTCGCGTTACCGACGAAAAGTCTGGTGTGCACATGGAACACCCTCACCGCGGGGACGCACCGGTACTGAACAAGTCAGTACCGGTGCGCCACCCGGGCCGCTGGATCAGCGCCGTCATCATCCTCGCTCTGGTGGCAGTGTTCCTGCAGAGCCTGTTCACCAACCCCAACTTCCGTTGGGACATCGTGGGGACTTACATCCTGGACGTAAAAGTCGTCCAGGGCGTGGGCTGGACCCTCCTGCTGACCGTCACGTCGATGGCACTCGCCATCGTGCTGGCCATCCTCCTGGCGTTCATGCGCCAGTCCGACAACCCGGTATTCCGCTGGTCCAGCTGGGTCTGGGTCTGGTTTTTCCGCGGTACGCCCGTATATACCCAGCTGGTGTTCTGGGGCCTGATCGCGGTCCTGTACCCCAAGATCAGCGCAGGTGTGCCGTTCGGACCGGAGCTCTTTAGCCTGGACACCGCGTCCATCGTCAACGCGACGGTGGCCGCGATCCTCGGACTTGGACTTAATGAGTCCGCGTACCTGGCGGAGATCTTCCGCGCAGGCCTGAAGTCCGTGGACAAGGGCCAGATGGAAGCCGCCGAGGCCTTGGGCATGGCAAAGGGCAAGATCATGTGGCGCATCATCCTGCCGCAGGCCATGCGCGTGATCGTGCCGCCTACCGGCAACGAAACCATCGGCATGCTGAAGACCACCTCGCTGGTCCTCGCGGTCCCGTTCACCCTGGACCTCACGTTTGCCACCAATGCACTGGCCAACCGGACATATCTTCCGGTTCCCCTGCTGATTGTGGCTGCGATCTGGTACCTGGTGATCACCAGCATCCTGATGGTGGGCCAGCACTTCATCGAGGCCTACTACGGCAAGGGTGTGGACAACCTGGCCCCGGCAGCGGTCAATCCGGCCGCCGCCAAGGCCGCTGGCGCCGGCGCTGACGCGCACCGGTCCATGAAGACGGACTTCCCCGAGGAGAGTGCACGATGACGATCACAGCAGAAAAGCCGCTGGTCAAGATCGAGGGCCTGCACAAGTACTACGGGCACCACCATGTGCTCCGGGGCATCGACATGACCGTCAAGCAGGGCGAGGTGTCGGTGGTGATCGGACCTTCGGGTTCGGGCAAGTCCACCATGCTGCGCTGCGTGAACCTCCTGGAGAGCATCAGCGCCGGCCGGATCTCGGTGGGTGGCCAGCTGATCGGCTACCGCGAGGTCAACGGCAGGCTCCATGACCTGAAGACCAAGGAGATCGCCGCGCAGCGCCGCGAGATCGGCATGGTGTTCCAGCGCTTCAACCTGTTCCCGCACAAGACCGCGCTCCAGAACGTCATGGAAGCACCGGTGCACGTGAAGGGCCAGTCGAAGGCTGAAGCCCAGAAACGGGCGCTTGAGCTGCTGGACCGGGTGGGCCTTGGCGACCGAGCCGGGCACTACCCGTCCCAGCTCTCGGGCGGCCAGCAGCAGCGGGTCGCCATCGCCCGGGCTCTGGCCATGGAGCCGGAGCTCATGCTCTTCGACGAGCCCACGTCGGCACTGGACCCCGAGCTGGTGGGGGACGTCCTGAATGTGATGAAGGACCTGGCCAAATCGGGCATGACCATGATCGTGGTGACCCACGAGATCGGCTTCGCCCGCGAGGTGGGCGACACCCTGACCTTCATGGACGGGGGCGTGGTGGTGGAATCGGGCGATCCCCGCGAAATCATTGCCAACCCCCAGCATGCGCGCACCAAGGAGTTCTTGGGCCGCGTACTCTGAGAAGCTCTAACGAAAACGACGGCCGTCGCGTGGATTCACGCGGCGGCCGTCGTATTTTCGTTACTGTCCCGAGAGCACCCCGTCGACGGCGGCAGCCACGGCTTCCTTGATGCTGGCGTGGAGCTTCCGCAGCGACCGGCGGTCGGTGCGGACCTCCACGATGCTGCGCCCCTGCACAGGACGGTCGAGCGCTTCGGCGAGTCCCGCCGTCGTGCTCACCAGCGAATGTCCGACGCCGTACGCCTTGGCAAGTGCCGCGATGTCCACGGAGTGCGGGGTGCCGAAGAGGCGCTCGACGGCGTCTCCGTAGCGGCCGGATTCCTCGACGCCGCCGTGTTCGAGCAGCCCGAAGATGGCGCCGCCGGAATCGTTCAGGACCACGATCCGCAGGTCCGGCTGCTCCTCCCCCGTGCCCAGGAGGAGGCCGCCGGCGTCGTGCAGGAAAGTGACGTCGCCCAGCAGCACTGTGGTTTCCTGGCCGCCGCCCAGGGCGATTCCGGTGGCGGTGGAGATGGTGCCGTCGATCCCGGCCAGTCCGCGGTTGGCGTACACGGTCGCGGCTGGTTCCGGCGCCGGCAGCCCGGCCAGGTCCACATCGCGGATGCCGTTGGAGGATCCCAGAAGCAGCTGGCCGCGGGCGGACTTCCACACCAGCGAGGCCACGGATGGGCCGGTAGCGGCAGCTGTCGCGGAGAGCACCCGGTCCAGTGCGTGCTGGGCCGCGGAGCTTGCCAGGAGCCAGGTGTCCAGCCAGGTGGAGCTGCCGCGGCCGGCGAAATCGGCGAGATCTGCCAGGTTTTCCAGCGGCAGTTCGGTGCGCCGCCCGGGCTCGTACCAGGCCACGGGCACGGGTTGGTACAGGGCTGATTCAACATCGGCGCGGGCCAGGAGCGCTGCCACCGGACGGGACAGCGTGGGCCGGCCGAACAGCACCACGCGCTCGATCGGCTGTACAGAACCGGCCCCGAAATGCTCCAGGAGCAGCCGGTACGGGCCCACGGCGTTCGGTCCAAACCGCGAGTTGGAGGACGGCTCGGCGAGCAGCGGCAGGTTGTGGGCGCGGGCGAACGCCTCGGCGACCGGGCCGGCGTCGTGCCCTGCCAGTACCACCGTGCGCCGCTCCGGCAGGGTGTCCGGTGCCGGCGGGAGGTTCATGACCAGCGGTTCGGTGCCCACCCGGTACCGCTGCCGCTCCACCGCCTCGGGCAGGCCTTCCTCCGGCGACGGCACCAGCGGGTCCCGGAACGCCAGGTTCAGCTGCACCGGTCCCGGCGGCAGCTCCGGAAAGGCGCCGGTGGCGGCGGACAACCCGGTTTGGATTGCGCGCTCCGGGTTGCTTCCGGCCGGGACGTCGGCTGCGAACCGGACCTGCTCGCCGAACAGGTCAGGCTGCACGGTGGTCTGGTTGGCCCCTGTCCCCCGCAGTTCGTCAGGCCGGTCGGCGGAGAGCACGATCAGCGGGACGGCGGCATGGTTGGCCTCCATCACGGCCGGCATCAGGTTTCCGACGGCGGTCCCGGACGTGGTGAGGACGGCCGCGGGCGAACCGGTGGCCAGGGCCAGGCCGAGGGCCGTGAACCCGGCGGAGCGTTCGTCGATCCGGACCAGCAGATCCACCCGGCCGGCTGCCGACGCCTCGGCCAGCGCGTACGCCATGGGGGCCGACCGCGAACCCGGCGACACCACCACGTGCCGCACGCCGCCGTCGAGCAGGACGTCGACGGCGATCCGCGCCGCGGCGAGCGAGCTCACCTCGGGGGTATCGTCGGCGGGTGCTGCCTCATCAGCCGGCGCGGCATCGGAAGAGGCGGCATCGGAAGGGGCGGCGTCGTGGGATGGTTCATTCAACGAAGTCACCAAACCAGTCTGCCACCCTCCAACGCCCGGCGTAGTTCCTGGATGCTCTATCACTTTTGGTCCCTAAACCGGGGTTTTGGGGACCAAAAGTGATAGAGCAACGGGGGGATTAGCCGCGGAACACCTGGACCACTGAGGGACGGGGCGCGCGCACCTGGCCGGGGGCCGGCGTCGTACCTGCCGCTACGTAATCCGGGAAGAAGGAGTTGGGCGCCTCGAACGTGCCGTCCTCACCCGGGTGCTGCACGGAGACGAACACGGTGCGCTCGTCGTCGTGGATGACCGGGCCGCAGGTCTCGGCGTCGCGCGGAACGGAGAGGAACTGCTCCACCTTGCCGCGCTCGGCACCGTCCAGGGTGACCTTGAAGAGGCCGTCGTTGTAGCCGATCCCGGAAGGGGCACCGTCGGTGGAGATCCAGAGGTTGCCCACGGAGTCGAAGGCCACGTTGTCCGGGCAGGAGATGGGCGAGACCTTGTCCACCGGGTAGCCGGAGAAGTAAGTGACGTCTCCCTGTGCCGGATCGCCGCAGACCATCAAGAGGGTCCAGTTGAACTTCGTGGAGGTCTGGTCGCCGGTTTCGGTGATCTCCACGATGTGGCCGTCGCGGTTCTGGGTGCGCGGGTTGACCTCGGTGGCGCCTTCCTTGCCAACCTTGCCGCGGTCCGAGTTGTTGGTGCAGACCACGTAGACCTTGCCCGTGTGCAGGCTGGGCTGGACGTCCTCGCAGCGGTCCATCTTGGTGGGGCCCACCTTGTCAGCGGCCAGGCGGGTGTACACCAGGACCTCCTCGACGGACATGCCCGGGACAGCCGACTTTCCGCCCACCACCAGGGGTAGCCATTCACCCGTGCCGTCGAACGCGCCGTCGGAGGGAAGGGCCCCCGTGCCGGTGATCTCTGCGGCGGGCGAGTTGCCGGTGAACTTGGCAACGTACAGGTCGCCCTCGGACAGCAGGTTCATGTTGTGCCTGCGGTCGCCCTCACGGTACTTCTCCGCCGAGACGAACTTGTAGAGGTAGTCGAACTTCTCGTCGTCGCCCATGTACGCCACCACGTGCCCGGACTCGGCCACGATCACGTTGGCGCCCTCGTGCTTGAACCGGCCCATTGCGGAGCGCTTCTTGGGGGTGGAGGTGGGGTCGAAGGGGTCCACTTCCACGATCCAGCCGAAGCGGTTGGCCTCATTCTCGTAGCCGGGGTTGCGGGTGTCGAAGCGGGGGTCGTCCAGTTCCCACTGGCGCGCAGTGGGCTTGGCGGTGAGGCCGTAGCGCTTGTCACCGGCGGAGGTGCCGCCGGCAACGAAGTAGCCGTTGAAGTTTTCCTCACCGGAGAGGATGGTTCCCCAGGGGGTGGTGCCGCCGGAGCAGTTGCCGAACGTGCCCTTGATGGCGCGGCCGGAGGGGTCGGCTACCGTCTTGACCAGGGCCGAGCCGGCCACCGGGCCGGTCAGTTCGTAGGTGGTATCGGAAAGGTAGCGGCGGTTCAGCGGCGCGCCCTTCACGTAGCTCCACGGCTTGGTAGTGTTCTTGCGCTCCAGCTCCACCACTGCCAGCCCATGGGCGGCGCGGCCGATGGCACGGGTCTCCGCGGCGTCATACCCGGCAGGGACCATGATGCTTTCGTTGGTGTACTCGTGGTTGGTGAACAGGACGGCACGGCGGCCCTTGCTGCCCGGGATCTCCAGGATGTCCGTGTAGTCGTTGTTGTAGCCGAACTGCCGGGCCTGGGCGGCCGCGGTCTGGTTGGCCAGGTCGAAGTCGGGCGAGTCAGCGAACAGCGGGTCACCCCAGCGGATGATGGGCTGCCAGGTGAATCCCTCGGGCACCGTGAAGGCGTCGACGGCCTTGTCCACCGGCTTGATGGCGGTGAACTCCAGCTTGGACTTTCCGAAGCCCTCCGTGGCGGCCTTGGACAGCCCGGCGGCGGAGGCGGGTTCGTTGGAGGTCACGGCGGAACCGAGGACGACGGCGAGCGCACCGGCGGCGCCCAGGCCCAGTGCGGCGCGGCGGGACATGGCGGCGGAGGCGATGTCGCGGAAGTAGCCGTTGGAGCTGGTGTTGCAGACCTCCCCGGCGCAGGCGTTGTCGCACTTGAGCGCGCACGTGACGGGGCTGCGCTTGCCCTTGGTGTGGCCGAGCATGGGCAGCAGGGTGAACTTGCGGGCTGTTTCAGACATGGGAACCTTCCAAGGATTCTCTCGGGGATGCCCGCCCACCCTTCCAGTCGCTTCCTACGCAAACGCATCGAATGGATGAACTCAGGGTGAACCGCCTGTGACCTGCAGGAACGTTGCGAAAATGCCGCGAGGTGATAGGGCGTCCCCGCAAAAAGGGCAGGAAGTGATAGGGCGTCGCCGGGAAACGGGCCAAAAGTGAGCGGGCGTATCAGCTGAGGAGGGTGTGGACCCGGCGGAGCCGGTCCAGCCACCAGTCCCGGCGTTGCGCGGGAGCCGCGAACCGCTCCAGCAGCCCGGCGTCGGGGACGGCGTCGCGCAGGCGGATGGCGCCGTCGTCGGCCACCAGGGGGTCCAAGGTGACGTCCGATTCAAACAGCGACACCGTGCCCAGCCCGCACGCATAGGGCAGGTCCGGCAGGGCAGCCGCGAGCGCCAGTCCGGCACGGATGCCTATGGAGGTGTCCAGGGCGGAACTGACGACGGCGGGAAGTCCGGCCTGTGCCACGATATCCAGGGCACGCCGCACTCCCCCGAGCGGCGCCACCTTGACCACCAGCAGGTCAGCGGCGCCGGCACGGGCCACGCGGAGGGGGTCGGTTTCCTTGCGCACGCTCTCGTCGGCGGCGATCAGCACCGGCGTTCCGGCATCGCGCAGCCGGGCCCGGACCTCGGCCAGGCCTTCGATGGAGGGCACGGGCTGCTCGGCGTACTCCAACCCGTAGGGCGCCAGCCGGGTCAGTGCGTCCACGGCTCCCGTCACGTTCCAGCCCCCGTTGGCGTCCACCCGGATGGCGGCCTCCGGCAAAGCGGCGCGCACGGCACGGAGCCGGGCAACGTCGTCGTCCACTGACTGGCCCCGCTCCGCCACCTTCACCTTCACCGCGTCCACCCGCCCGAACCGGGACAGCACGTCCGGCACCCGGTCCGCGGACACCGCCGGCACGGTGGCGTTAACGGGCACGGACCAACGGACGGGAGCCGGGAACCCGTGCCAGCCCGCCTCGATGGCCGCGGCCAGCCAGGGGGAAGCCTCGGCGTCGCCATACTCGGGGAAGGGGCAGAACTCCCCCCAGCCCGCCGGGCCGCGCAGCAGCAGGGTTTCGCGCTCCATGATGCCGCGGAACTTCACCCGCATGGGAAGGCTGACCACGCGCGCGCCTTCAAGGAGCTCGTCCACGGACGGTATGCCGGCCAGGATGGCAGGCTCGGGAGAGGAAGGCGGGAGGTGCGGCATGCCGTTTACTGTACGCCGCGGACCATGCATGGCCCCGGTTCACGCCGGTCAGTTTCCACTGAGGGTGGTCCAGACCCCGATGCTGCCGGCCACCACCATGACGGCGGCCGTGGTCCAGCCAAGGGTGGCGGCGAGCCTGCCGTTGCGGTACTCCCCCATGATGGCTTTGTCGCGGGAGATCAGCATGGTGACGATCAGGAACGGTGCAGCAGCGATGCCGTTGATGGTGGCGCTGAGAATCAGGAGCCCGATGGGGTCGCTGGAGAAGAAGCTGATGATGACCCCGCCCACGGTTCCGGCGCCCAGCAGGATGTAGAACAAGGGGGCCCGCCGCGGACTGAGGTCAAGGCCCCAGTCCTTGCCCAGCAGGCCGGCCAGGCCCGCCGCTCCTGAGGCGGCGAGGACGGGGACGCCCAGGATGCCGGAACCGATGAACCCGGCGGCGAAGAGGAATTTGGCGGCTGGCCCCACCACCGGTTCCAGGGCTTTGGCGACGTCGGCGGCGGTGTTCACGTCCGTGCCGTCCCGCCCCAGGGTGGCAGCGGTGGCGGCCATGATCGCAAACATCACCAGGACCGAGAAGGCCATGCCGATGAACACGTCCGCGCGGGCCTTCTTAAGGGTGTGGGCGGCCGCTGCGGCGTCCGGGCGGTGCTTCAGCCCGACTGCTTCGTCACCCCCGTGGTCCTCGGCCCGGAGCTCCTGGACCCGGTGGGCGCTCTGCCAGAAGAACAGGTAGGGGGAGATGGTGGTGCCCAGCACGGCCACCACCAGGCCAAGGTACTCCGGGGCGAAGCTGAACTGCAGACCCAGGACGCCCGCCAGGACGTCCGGCCAGTCGACGTTCGCCACGAACAGGACCGCGACATACGCCAGCAAGGACACGCACAGCCACTTGAAGACCTTGGCGATCGCGGCGAAGGATCCGCTGATGAGGGCCACCGCAATGCCGATCCCGGCAATGGCGCTCCACAGGTGGTCGGGGCCGGCTCCCAGCAACTGCATGCCCTGCCCGATGGCCATCAGGTCCGCGGCCGCGTTGAGGATGTTGCCCACCAGCAGGGCAACGATCAGGACCGCGATCACCACCCGCGGCTTGCGGGAAAACTTCCGGCGGGCCAGCGCGCCCAGGCTTTCACCCGTGGCCAGCGCGGTACGGTCGCAGATTTCCTGGACGGCCATCATCATGGGCAGCGTTACCGGCGCCGTCCACAGCATGCCGTTCGAAAAGGTGGCGCCGGCTTTTGCGTAGGTGGCAATGCCGGAGGGGTCGTCGTCCGCGGCGCCGGTGACCATGCCCGGACCGAGGAGCGCGCCGAGCCTGCGCAATCGTGACTTCTTCGCGGCCCCGTCAGCATCACTGCCAATCCGGGGCCGTCCGGTAGTTTCGGCTTTGCTCATGCAAATGTTCTCCGCTCAGCTTCGGCTTCCAAGCCGCCAACTGCTAAGCAGGCTTAGTATCTGCAGCCCATCCTAGGCCACGAAACCCGGGGCGGTCCAAACCGAAGGCGGGTCAGATCCACTTGTTGTGCTTGAACGCGAAGTACAGGGCCAGGCCCATGGCCAGCATCAGGCCCAGGGCGAAGGGGTAGCCCTCGGCCCAGCCCAGCTCGGGCATATTGGCGAAATTCATGCCGTAAATGGAGGCCACGAGGGTGGGTGCGAACAGGATGGCGGCCCAGGAGGAGATGCGCTTGACCTGCTCGTTCTGTTCAAAGCTGGACTGGGTCATCCGCTGCATCTCTTCGTTCTGCCGCTGCGCCACCAGGGCGGCGTTCACGGCGAGCGCGTTCTGGAGCAGGGCGCGGAACGATGCCACGCGCTCGTTGAGCCGGATCACGTGGTCCAGGACGTCACGGTAATGGTCACGAAGCTCCGTGGCCTGCTCACGGTCGGGGGTTCCGGACATCAGCGCCTGCAGGATCCCCACCAGCGGGCTGGTGGCGCGCTGGAACGTGATGACCTGGCGGGAGAGCTCGTAGATCCTGCGGGAGACGTCCGGGTCGGCACCGAAGAGGTCGTCCTCGATCTCGTCGATGTCGTTCTCCAGGCCGGCGGCCACGGGCTCGTATTCGTCCACCACCTGGTCCAGGATGCCGTACAGCACGGCGTCGGGGCCCAGGGCCAGGAACTCCGGCATGGATTCCATCCGGCGGCGGACCTTGGCCAGGTCCGGGGATTCGGCGTGCCGGACGGTGACCACGTACTCCTCACCCACGAAGACATGGATCTCGCCGAAATCCACCTTTTCCACGTCATCGAGGTACCGGGCCGGGCGGAGCACCAGGAACAGGCACTCCCCGTAATGCTCCAGCTTTGCCCGCTGGTGCCCGGCGAGCGCGTCCTCGACGGCCAGCGCATTGAGGTCGAACTCCTCCGCCACCGATTGGAGCTCCTCCGGGTCCGGGCGGTAGAGCCCGATCCATGCCATCCCCTCGCGCTGCCGCAGCAGGAAGTAGGTCTCGTCAAGGTCTTCCGGATCCTCGGTGCGCAGGCCGTTCACGTACACGGCGTTGTCAATGATCGTCACAGCTCCGCCTCCCGCTCATTTTCCCAGTCGTCCAGCAGGGCAGGCATGCGGGAGTTGAGGAAACGGTAGAACCGGGCCATTTCCGCCACCCTGGCCCGTGCGGCGGACCCCTCAGGCAGGGTTTCCGCGGTGGCGTCGGTCAACTCGGCCAGTTTTTCGTAGACGGGGCTGTTGCGCATCGACACCACGTACCACTCGTCGTCGTGCAGGGCGTAGAGGTCGCGGCGGTTGCCGGGACGGGCAACGCGGTGGACGAACCCCACCGTCTGCAGATACCGCACGGCTCCGGAGACCGCCGCGGCGCTGGCGCCCAGCCGCTCCCCCAGTTCGGCGGCCGTCAGGCTGCCGTCCTCGGAGGCCACGAGGGCCAGCAGCGCGCGGGCCGGCATCTTCGGGAACCCGGCCGCCGCGAACCCCGCGGCGGTCCTTTCGGCGGCAGCCGTCACGGCGTCGGCCGACACGACAGCGTCGCTCATGCAGTCCCCACCTCCCGCCGCCGCATGGCCGCAACGGACAATGCAGCCGTAAGGACGGCGATGGCCAGCATCCACCAGGCGCCGCTCCAGTCCGTGGCATCCCCGTGCGGGACTGGCGTGTGGGTGAACGGGGACAGGTCGCGCAGACCCTGGTCAATCCCCAGCATGCCGCCGAAGATGCCCAGGAAGATGCCCAGCCCCAGCAGCACCCAACCGGCGGCGATGGTCGCCGCGGGCCAGAGGACGAACACCAGCGCGGGCACGGCGAGGTAGAGCAGCGCCGCCGGCAACTGCGCCAGGACGGTCTGCCAGAGTGCGTCGGCCGGCATGTACTCATCACCGGATCCGGTGAGGGTGGCCCAGGCGCCCACCCCCGCCAGGCCAAGCACCAGGACCACCGCCATGGCACCGAGGGCCAGGTAGCCGGCCAGCCACCGCACCCGGCCCACCGGGGCGGCCAGCAGGAGTTCGGCGGTGCCGGCGGCTTCCTCCTGCCGCAGCCGGATGACGGCCTGGAGTGCGCAGGCCGCGGCCAGGACGCCGGCGATCGAGAAGAGCACCGAGACCATGAGCTGGGTCAGGGAGATCCCCTGCGACCGGAGCATGGCCCGCAGCGCCGCGGTGATGCCGCTGCCGGGAGTGTCGACGGCGGCGATCGCCTTTCCCAGCGACCCCGCCAGCAGGCCCAGGGCCAGCCCGCTCAGCCCCCAGCCGATGATCGAGCCGGACTGCAGGCGCAACGCCAGGGCGATGGGGCTGTTCAGTCCCGCCCGCGCGGTGCTCCGTGCCGGCCGGTCGCCCCAGACGCTGTCACCGATGTCCCGGACGCGCAGGATGAGCCATGCGGCGGTAAGGCAGGCAGCGCCAAGTCCGAGCGGCAGCAGCAGCGGCCAGGCGCGGTTGCCGGAGAAGGCGAACGTCTGCTGTCCCCAGCCGATCGGGGAGAACCAACTGGCCGCGCCTTCGGTCATGGTGGTGCCGTCGGAGTGCGGCGTCCCCGTGGCATCCCCGATTCCGCGCAGCACGTAGGCAAGGACCACCAGGGCCGCGGAGACACCGTTGGAGCCGCGGGAAGTGGCCATGAACTGGGCCACCAGCAGCCCGGCGCCCAGGAAGCAGAGGCCGACGGCGCCCGTGGCGGCTCCGGCAAGAAGGGAACCTTGCTGGTCCAGGCCTTGGATGGCGAGGCCGCCGAAGACGGCCAGTCCTGCCAGGATGTTGGCGGCGGTGCCGTGCAGGACGGTGGCGGTGTTGGGCAGCAGGCGCCCGGCAGGTGTTGCCGCCACCAGTTCTGCGCCGCCGGTTTCCTCGTCGGCCCGTGAATGGCGCACCGCAAGGAAAGTGCTCATCAGGCCGGCCAGCAGGGCAAGGAAGGCATAGACCAGGAAGAACGTAAAGGCGCCCTGGTCCGCGCCGCGGGGAAGGCCGCGCAGCATCAGGATGGCGGGCGTGGCGATGGCTACCTGCAGGATTTCCGCCCGGCTTGCGGCAGTTCCGTAGGTGGAGCTCACAGCCGAGGCGGCGAACAGGGCGAACGCCCCCATGCCCAGGATCCAGCAAGGCAGCTGCCAGCGGTCCCGCCGGAGGCGCTGCCGCCACAGGATCAGCAGGACGCCCATGTCAGGCACGTCCCCTCGCGCCGAGCAGGTGCCGCCGCCCGCCGTGCCTGTTGTCACCGCGCCCGTGTTCGCCGCGCCGGCCGTCCCCGTTGCCGTTGGTGTCTTCAGCCGGGGACCCTGCATCCACGGAAGTATCGCCGTAATGCCGCAGGAACAGTTCCTCAAGTGACGGCGGATTGATGGTCAATCCCTGTACGGCCAGGGCGCCCAGGGCGGGAAGCACCTCCGCCACCCGGTCCGAGTCCGCGCTGAACCTGACCCGGCCGCCGTCGAACGCCAGGTCATGGACGGCGCCCAGCCCGGCCAGGGCCTGCGGGTCCAGCCCGTCCGCGGCGAAGGAAATCTCGGTGCGGGTGAGGTGGCGCAGGGAATCAAGCGTGCCGCCGTCCACGATCCTGCCGGCGCGGATGATGCTCACGCGGTGGCAGAGCACCTCCACCTCGGACAGGATGTGGCTGGAGAGGAGCACGGTGGCGCCGCGTTCGACGGCGGCAAGCAGTTCCCGCCGGAAGACCGCCTCCATGAGCGGGTCAAGGCCGCTGGTGGGCTCGTCCAGCAGGTAGAGCTCGGCGTCGGTGGCCAGGGCGGCGATCAGGGCCACCTTCTGCCGGTTGCCCTTCGAGTAGGCGCGTCCTTTCTTGCCCGGGTCGAAGTCGAAGGCCTCGCACAGCCGTGCCTTGCGCTGGCGGTAGGCGTTTCCGTCGGCGGTGCCGCCGCGCAGCCGGGAGAGCAGGTCGATGGTTTCGCCGCCGGACAGGTTGGGCCAAAGCCGCACGTCGCCGGGGACATAGGCGAGCCGGCGATGCAGGTCAACGGCCTGGGTCCAGGGTTCCAGGCCCAGGACGGTGGCGGAGCCGGAGGTTGCCTTCGCCAGGCCCAGCAGGATGCGCAGGGTGGTGGATTTCCCGGCACCGTTGGGGCCAAGGAAGCCATGGATCTCGCCGCCCTGGATTTCCAGGTCCAACCCGTCCAGGGCATGGACGCGGCCGAAATGCTTGTGCAGGTTCACGGTCTGGACAACAGTGCTCATACGGCAAGTCTTTGAATTTTTCACAACTTTGTGAAGGCACTAAAGTCCCCACTATGGCCACCAATGCCCAAGCCACCCGCCCGTCGACGGCGCCACTGTACGCAGCAGGCTTCGTCACCGCCTTCGGCGCCCACAGCATCGCGGCGGGACTGGGGTCGCAGAGCGGCAACATCGGCCTTACCCTGCTGAACCTCGGCATCCTGCTGGCGCTCTACGACGTCGCCGAGGTGTTCCTGAAGCCAGTCTTCGGGGCCTTGAGCGACCGCATCGGCGCCAAGCCCGTCGTCGTCGGCGGGCTCCTGGCCTTCGCGGCCCTGTCGCTGATCGGCCTCGGCGCCGCCGACCCGCTGGTGCTTGCCCTGGCCCGCCTGGGACAGGGCGCTGCCGCATCGGCGTTCTCCCCGGCGTCGTCCGCCATGGTGGCAAGGATGGCCCGCGGTGGGAAGGCGGGCACCTACTTCGGCCGGTACGGGTCCTGGAAGAGCCTTGGCTACATCATCGGTCCGCCGCTGGGCGCCGGACTGATCCTGGCGGGCGGCTTCCCCCTGTTGTTCGGCACGCTGTCAGGCCTTGCCGCGGTGACGGCGGTCTGGGTGCTGGTGTCCGTGCCGCACCTGGAGCCGCTGCCGCGGAAGCGCTACACGGTGATGGACCTGGCCAGGCAGCTGGGTGAACGGCGTTTCCTGGTGCCCACGCTGGTGCTGGCCGCCTCGACGGGCGCGCTGGGCGCCGCCGTCGGATTCCTCCCGGCACTGGCCGCCCGCCACGGCCTGGACGCCCTCGCCGGCACGGCCGCGGTGAGCGTGGTGGCGCTGGGCTCCGTGCTGACCCAGCCGTGGATCGGCAGGCTCCGGGACAGGGGCGAAATCAGTGACAACAAGGGCACGACGACGGGCCTGCTGCTGGTTGCCGCAGGCGTGGGTATCGTGGCGGCAGCCCCCGGCGTGGTCACCATTTTCGTTGCGGCGGCCCTGATCGGGACGGGCATTGGCGTGGCGACGCCGCTGGGCTTCGCCCACCTGGCCGACACCACGCCGCCGGAACGGATGGGCCGGACCATGGGCTCGGCCGAGCTGGGCCGGGAACTGGGCGACGCCGGCGGCCCCCTCCTGGTGGGCGCCATCGCCACGGCCACGGCGCTGCCGTTCGGGCTGGGCGCGCTGGCGGTGCTGGTGGCCGCGGCGAGCATCCCCAGGCTGCCTCGGGCCGAGGCCGCCCCGGCCGGCTGACCTGCCGTTCCAGCCTTTGCTGGAGCGGCCTTCCAGCTTTTTGTGCCAACCTTAAACAATGGCTTCCACCTCCCGTGCACAGATCCGGACACCAGCCCGCCCCGCCCCGGGCTCCGGCTTCCTGTTCGTGCTGTCCACGCTGGCGTGCATCGCCGGGCTGGTGGCCACCTACTACTTCTTCGTGCAGACCACCACGGGACAGTTCATCGACGAGTCCGCGCTGGCCGAGGCCGTGGAGATCCACGGACCAGCCGGCAAGGCCGCAACCCAGTTCCTGGACCTGCTGCCCACCATCTCACTGGTGATGGCCGCCGTCGTGGTCCTGTTTGTCACGGTGATCCGGCGGCACTGGGCGGAGGCGGGAATCGCCGTGGCCGCCTCCGTCAGCGCGAACGTGGCCACCCAGGTGCTGAAGGACGTGCTGCCGGCCAGGCCGGACAAGGGCGTGCTGACCCTGGAGCTGAATTCGCTGCCGTCCGGGCACACCACGCTGGCCGCGTCCGCGGCGGCAGCGGTGTTCCTCATGGCGTCCCCGCGCTGGCGGCCGATGGCAGGGTTTATTGGCGGGACGTTCGCGATCGCATCGGGCGTGTCCACGCTGATCAACCAGTGGCACCGGCCGGCCGATGTGGTGGCCGCGTTCCTGCTGGTGGGCGCGTTCATGATTCCCGCAGGCTGGCTGATCCTGCGCCGCGGCTCCTGGAACGCCTGGGAAGGGTTCGGCCGGCACATCGGCTCGGCGAAAATCTGGCTGACGCTGCCCGTGGTGATCGGGCTGGCGTCAGCTGCCGTGGCCGCCTATTCGCTGATCGTGATCGCGCCCAGCCCGTGGCAGGAGGGCAGCACCACCAACTATTTCTGGGCCGGCATCTCCCTGATCGTCATCGCCGGGTACCTGGCCACGGTGGCTACTACGTCACTCTTCGCGTTCGCCGCGCGCCGCTGGGACCCGCCGCATTAACGGTGCCGGCTCTCAGTTTTGATCGATTCTTGAGCAAATTGCCGCCCCTGGCTTGAGGTGGCCCGTGGATAGTGGCAGGTGCCCGGCCGGAAGGCCTGGCGAGGTTGGCCCGCTGAGATCCGAGGCCAACAAGCTCCTGGCGGCGTCTTGAAGCAGGCGCCGCCAGGTACAACCCCAAACGCCCCATCACCTTTCACCGCCAACGCCCCATCACCTTTCACCGCCAAACCGCCAACGCCCCATCACCTTTGGTGACAGGGCGTTCTTTCGTGTGGTCGACGCGTCCGGACGGGCCGGCGTCAGTTCAGCGGCCCAGCCGTTTGCGCAGCAGGCAGAATTCGTTGCCCTCAGGATCCTCCAGGACGTGCCATGGCTCCTCGCCGGTCTGCCCGACGTCGGCCGGCCGGGCGCCGAGGGCAAGCAGCCGCTCCAGCTCGGCGTCCTGGTCGCGGTCGGTGGGGTTGACGTCGATGTGCAGCGGGAGCCGTCCCGTCCGCGGGTTGCTGCTGGGGCTGAAGATGATCGTCGGCTGCGGGCCGCCGAAGCCGGCCTCGGGACCGATCTCGATGGCCCCCTCCTCCCTGTCCAGCTCGACGTAACCGAGGACGTCGCACCAGAACCGCGCGAGCGTTTCGGGGTCGGAGCAATTGAGGACCAGTTCGCTGATTCGGCATGCCATGTGCCCCAGTGTACGGCGCATCGCAGGAGCGGCCCCTCCCGCCGATAAAAAGTCGCTGACAGACGTCTGACCTGCGGTTTCTTCGCAGAAGGGGCTCACGACAGGCAGATCTAACCTTGACTGAACCTTGAGTAATTACGGCAGTGTATTTTGAGCCGGCCCGGAAAGAGTGTTCGCAACAGAGCCGCCAGGGCTCACAAGGTCTCCGCGGATTACCGCAAAACTTCAAGGGGTATGACATGGGCAAGATGGCAGGACGCAGGAAGCGTATTATCGGCACCACAGCAGCCCTGGTGGCCATCGGTGGCGGTGCGGCTTTCGCCTACTGGACGGCGGCCGGCAACGGCAGCGCCAACGGCAACGCTGGGACCTCCAAGAGCTTCACCATCTCAAGTACGGTGGCAGGTGATCCCTTGTCCCCGAATGGTCCCATCCAGACCTTCAGTTTCACGGTCACCAATCCTGCCGACGCCGGCGTCCAGAAGGTCACGTCTGTAGCCGCCAGGGTCGCCACCTCCACCGGCGGCGACTGGACCGCCGTTTCCGGCTGCTCGGCAGCTGACTTCACCGTCGGCACCCCTGTCTTCAACGCCACCCAGCTTGCTGCCGGCGCTACTGCCACCGGCACCGTGACGCTGCAGATGATCGACAGGCCCGGCGTCAACCAGGACGGCTGCAAAGGCGCCACCGTCCCGCTCTACTTCACGGCCAACTGAAGAGGGCAGGGACTGACGTTCCTGACCCAGAGCGTCAGCTTCCTGGCGCGATGGTAAAGAAGTCCGCCTCCACCCCCAAGGCCGACAGACGGAAGGTCCCATGCCCGCCACCAGCTCCCCCGACGCCCAGCAGGGCGATCGGCGGGAGCTGGTGGTCCTTAAGGGGACCGTGCGCTCCGGCGTCGCCGCCGTCGTCGTCCTTTGCCTGGCTGTCGTCTTCGGCGCGGCACCTGCGGCAGCGTATTGGGCGGCTTGGGGCAAGGGAAGCGCGACGGCGGCAGTCGCCACCCTGCTTCCGCCCACCAACGTGACGGTGCCGGCGAACAGCGGCTCAACGGTGGCGGTGAGCTGGACGGGATCGGCCGGTACGCTGCCTCCCGCCGGCTACTACGTCACCCGAACCAGCGGCAGCACAACGGCCGCTGCCTGCGGCTCCGGCCCGTCGTCGCTGATCACGGGAACGTCCTGCCAGGACGCTTCCGTCCCGGAAGCCACTTTCCAGTACCGGGTCACGGCAGTGTACCGCTCATGGACGGCAGCCAGTTCATCCAGCGGATCAGTCACAGTATCCAGCCTGGCCAAACTCGCCTTCACCTCACAGCCGGCCACCAGCGTTACTGCAGGATCCGCAATCAGCACGCTGACGGTGCAGCTGCAAACCATGGCCGGTGATCCCTTGCTGACCGGCGGCGTGCCGGTGACCATCAGCATCGGCACCAACCCCGGCGGCGGAACCCTGAGCGGTACGGTCACGGCCACCACGAACCCCAGCGGGGTGGCCACCCTCAGCGGACTGTCCATCGACAAGGCGGGAGCCGGCTACACCCTCGCCGCCTCCAGTGCCGCGTACGCCGGAGCAACCAGCACGGGTTTTTCGGTCACCGCCGCGGCGGCAAGCAAGCTCGTCGTCACCGCCGGCTCGCCCCTTGCCGGGACCGCTTCCTCGGCCGCCCTCCTCGGCCCGGTGACCCTGCAGCGCCAGGACACCTACGGCAACCCGGCCACCGCTGGCACCACCACCATCACCCTGTCCTCCTCGAGCGCAACCGGATTCTTCTCCGCCGCCGCCAACGGCGCGAAAGCCACCAGCGTGGTCATCGCAGCGGGTGCGGCCTCCGCATCATTCTTCTATGGCGACACCAAGGCCGGAACCGCCACCATCACGGCCACAGCACCAGGCCTGGCATCCCCGGCGGGCATTCCCGTATCCATCACCGCCGCAGCACCCGGCAGGCTCAAGTTCGATCCCATCGCCGCGTCGGTCCTGAAGAACGTGGCGATTTCCCCGGCCGTGACGGTAAGGATCCTGGACGCCTTCGGCAACCCAACAACGGCTACCGACCAGGTCACCGTCACCTCAGTGTGCACCCTCAAGGGCACCCTCACCGTCGCCGCCTCCTCCGGCGTTGCCACCTTCCCAGACCTGCAAATCGCCGGAAAAGCAACGGGGTGCACGCTCACCGCCACGAGCGGAACGCTGGCTTCGGATACCAGCAATTCGTTCAATTCAGACTAGGCCTGCTTACCCGTTGCAGCACGCGGGCACTCGACCTATGATCCCTACGTACCATCGTGGGACGCAGCTCCCATCAGTCAAAGGGGTATCCGGTGGCCGATCCCATTGCAGTGAATCCGCAGCACTACCGGCTTGTCTTTGAAAACGACCGGGTCCGCGTCCTCGAATATAGCGATGGACCCGGCGACAGCACCGGCACCCACTCCCACCCGGACAGCGTGATGGTCACGCTCAGCTCCTTCACCCGCCGCCTCCGGTCCGGCGACAAGGAAGTCGATGTGGAGTTGCAGGCAGCGCAGGCCCGCTGGCTGGACGCGCAGGAACATTCCGGAACCAATACCGGCGAAACACCAACGCACTGTATCTTCGTCGAGCTGAAGGAGCCGCGGCCGGAAGCGCCGGCCGCCGACCAGCACGGCAGCAGGTTGGGCCCGTCCGCGTCCTGACCCGTGTTCCGGCCCGTCGGGGGCCGGAACCGAAAGGACACCAAGAGTCAGGCGGGCAGGCTCAGCTGCTCCACAATGATCCGGGCCGTTTCGGAGTCGCCCAGGATCCGGAAGTGCCCCGCCACCGGCAGCTCGATGTTAGTGGCGCCGGGCAGGACGCTGCCCTCCGGGATGTGCGGATCGAACGGCCCGTAAATCGACGTGATGCGGCTGTTGATGGCAAGTTCGCGGGACATCTGGAGCGTCAGCGGGTTGCGGGGCGAGAAGATCCGCAGGCTGGGCAGCAGCATGTACCGGGCGTAGCGCGAGCCGGAAAACGGCGCGCACACGGCGATCATCCGGTCGATCCGGCGCTCCGGATCCAGGGACAGCATGGCGTATTTGCCGATCAGCCCGCCCTTGCTGTGCGCCACCAGGATGGCGTTGCGCAGGCCCGCTTCCTCCAGGTGCTGCGCCACCAGCTTGGCGGCCTCGGGCACTCTCAGCTTGTTGCGCTGCAGCACGGTGACCACGTGCACGGGATGGCCGGCGTCGTGGATGGCCTGGATCAGCGGCATCATGAACTGCCAGTTTTCGTACACGCCGGGGATAATCAGCACGGGAGCGCGGCCGCCCTCGCGGAAGGACCCCGGCTGCACGCGTGACAGGAACCCGCGGACCTGCCAGATCCCGGCGTACACATAGTCCTGCGCCCACCACACGGCCTTCTGCAGTGGACTGATGCGAGCGGTTGTGCCCGTTTCACTCATGTGTCGAGGATAACCTCGCACCGCGGCCTACCCACCAACCCGCGCGGCAAACACGGCGGTCAGTAGTTCCGGCGGTGCTTCAGGCGGGGAATCACGACGGCGAACACGGCCGCCGCCGCGAACCCCAGGACGCCGGTGGCCGAGATCCCCGCGCCCAGCGAGGCGAGCGCCGTGACCCCGGAGAGCAGCACGGGGCCGCCGGTGGACCCGGCGTCGGCCATGAACCGCCAGAGGCCCAGGAACTGGCCGCGGCCGCGGTCGGGCGAGAAGTCGGCGCCGAGCGTCATGACCAGCCCGGAACTGATCCCGTTGCCGAACCCGATCAGCAAGGCCGCGAGCAGCAGCCCCGTGAAAGAGCCGGTCATCGGGATCAGCAGCAGCGCGGTCCCCATCAGCAGCGTGGACGGGACCGCCACCCATTGCCGGCCTTTGCGGTCCATCAGCTTGCCGGCGGGGTAGAACACCAGCATGTCGATCGCCCCGGACAGCCCGTAGATCAGCGCCGCGGAGGTGGCGTCCATGCCCAGGTGGTCCGCCCAGAGCGGGATCACCACTTGCCGGGAGGACCGCAGCGCGCTGAGCAGCAGGATGCCAATGCCCAGCGAAAGGAACACGCCCGCGTGCGAGGCCGCGACGCTGCGGAGTGTGGGCTGGGGGCCGGCGTGCCCGCCCGGGGCGGGGTCCGGCGTCGTGAGGTCCGGGATGGTGAGCGACAGCAGCGCGGCAGCCGCCATGGCCGCCACCCCTACCCAGTAGGCGCCGGCGAGGCCGGCGAACTGCATCACGGCTGCGCCCGCGAACGGGCCGAGGAACACGCCAATGCGGTTGACGCCGCCCAGGGTGGACAGCGCGCGGGCGCGGAACTCCACCGGCACCGCCTCCGTCAGGTACTTCTGCCGCGCCAGGCCAAACACAGCCCCGGACATTCCGACGACGGCCATCGCCGCGGCGAGCAGCCACAGTCCGTGCGGGGCGCCGGAGGACAGGGCGGCCGCCGCCAGGGCCAGGCCGGCGGCGACGGCGGCACCCACGATGGACCACCGCTCACCGAAGCGCAGGGTCACCAGGGACGCGGGCAGGTTGAAGAACCAGGATCCCAGTCCGATGAGGGTGACGATGAGTGCCGCGACTGCCACGGAGGCGCCCAGTTCGCGGGCGGACAAGGCGACCACCGGGAGGATCGCGCCCTGGCCGATGCCGAAAAGCAGGGTGGGCCCAAACGCGGCGACGGCGATTTTGCGCAGGCTGAAGGGCTGGGGATCATCCGGGGAAGTCATCAGATTTATCCTATGGCCGCGCCCTGACAGGCCAGCGGCATGACCCTGCCACGATGGGGACAAGAAAAGGTAGGCCCGGAGGGTCCCCCGGCGGCAGCCAGCCCTAGACTGGAAGTGTCATCGCAAACGGGCTGTTCCGCACTGAGCACATCCACGCGTTCCGGTCAGCAAAGGTGCCATGGCCATGTGGGAAAGATGCCTTATGGTCGAAGACCGCACACCGCGGCAAGGGACCGCGGAACACCTCCAGGATCTGGTCCTGGAAAGTTCCGACGTAGCGGAGCTGCTGCAGGAGCTTGTCACGTACTCCGCCGAAACCCTTTCAGTGCACAACAGGCTGCTCTGCGGCGTGACCCTGCTGCGGCACCGCAGGCCTGCCACGGTGGCAACCAGCGACCCCCAGGTCCATGCAATGGACGAGTTGCAGTACGCGTTCGGTGAGGGGCCCTGCCTGACGGCGCTTCGGGATGTGGTGACCATCCATGTGCCCAACCTCGAGGATGAAACCCGGTGGGCGCACTATTGTTCCACCGCCTGGGCAGAGGGGATCGGCTCCGTCCTCTCCGTTCCGCTGCCGCTCGAGAATGAAGCCGGCGCAGCACTTAACCTCTACGCGGCAAATACCCACGCGTTCAGCGCGGAGGACATTGAGAACGCGGAGGCCCACGCCGCGCAGGCGTCAAAGTCGCTGCGCATGGCGGTCCGGGTGGCCCAGCTGAAGGAGGACCGGGAGAACCTGACGGCGGCCATGCAGTCCCGCACCACCATCAACCTCGCCGCCGGCATCATCATGGCCCAAAACCGGTGCGACCAGGAGACCGCCATGCGGATCCTGCGCAGCGCTTCCAACACCCGCAACCTCAAGCTCCGCGATGTGGCGTCAAGGGTTGTGGCCTCCGTGGCCCATGACCCCACCGTCGTCACGCATTTCGAATGACGGTCCTGCAGATCCCTAGCGGGTTCGCGCCCTGGAACCTGCCAGGCCGCGGAACAGGTTCACCACCTCCACCACGGCGCCGATGATCGAGCCGACGATGCCGAGTACCAGGAACACCCGCACCAGCACAGGCCAGCCGGACCAGCTGTTCCCGAAATCGAAGGGGAAGACTTCCCACATCCGGATCACAGCCGCCAGCCCTATGCCGAGGACCACCAGGTTCCCGAGCGCCATGATGGCGCTGTTGCGCACCAGCACGAACACCAGGTTCACGATGATGCCCGCGATCAGGGACGCATTGATGAGGTCCAGGACACGGGTCATGCCGGAAGTCAGGAATGGCACCACCTGCCAGCCCGGCCAGATATTGATGCCCCACAGCAGCAGGGCGTTGACAATGACTGAGCCAACGCTGCCGCTCCTGGTGGAAGTCCGGTCCGCCATGCCAACAGCCTGCCCCGGCTCCACAGGCCACCAAAAGTGCCGAAGGTCCCTCCGGCCGCCCTCTTCAAGCGGTGCGCAACCCTCGAATTAGGGGCCTGGCGGGCCGTTCGGCACTGTTTCGCTTCCGGCCACACCAAGGAAGCTGGCTGCAGGAGGTGGTGGGAAATGTTCACCCTGCGTACCCTGGGCGGAATCGCCCTCCTGATGGCTGGAAGCAGCTGGCTGTGGCTCACGCCTACCTTCGCTACCCGCGGGGTCAACACCTCGGGGGCCTGTTGGAACATCACCCCGCCAGCAGGTCATGGGCTGACAGTCAGCGGGAGAGCCGGAACCCGGCCAGCGCTTCCCGGGCGTTCCCGTCCGCCGCCGACTTGACCAGCTCCTCTGCCACAACGTGGAGCTTGGCGTTAATATGCTGGCTTTGATCGGCCAGGGCATTGAAGGCTGCTTCGGCGTCCACTCCGAACAGGGCCATGACAATGCCCTTGGCCTGCTCGATGACGGCCTTGTGCGCGTACACGCCTTCGATGGCTTCGCTGGCCGCGTTTTGCGACTCGATGCGCAGGCTCTGGGTGATGTCCACCATGAATCCGTGCGCACGGGGCACCCGTCCGGCAGCATCAGCCTCGGCCTGGATAGCCGAGAAGACGCGCCGTTCCCTGCCTTTGACGTCGATGACGCGGTGCAGGAGCGCACCCTGGCCCCCGCCGGCCAGGAGGTCCATCCACAGCGCCCTCACCCGGTCCCTGTCCAGGGGGTGCTTGTGGGCCATCAGCAGCTCGAAGGTGGGCACAACCTCACCCTTGCCCAGCCCATGGATGCCGAACAACCCCTCGGACCACTGCATGTTTCCCGAAGCCACGTCCAGTTCAAAGGTCCCTGCAGGACACTGGGTGGAAGGCCGGAGAGGGTAAAGGTAGGTGTCCAGCTTCGACCACATGTCAACCTCCAACAATTCTTGAAACATCCTCCTCAGGCTGCCGCCATTCACCATAGCCGAACGCCGCCGCGGGCTTGTGTCACAGTACTGGGCCGGCCCCGCGGATTTCGGCCACTGTCCGCATAAATTCGGGGGTCACAAAAGGCCCGCGGAGGAGTAGCGTTCGCCTTATGGGGCGCTGAATCGCGCCTCCAGCCAAAGGGGAGGTCATTTCATGGGTGAAGTGTGGATCCGCACGCTGGGCAACGGGCTGGTCCGGGCAGATCGAGTCACAGAAATTTCATCCACCCGGGGGTCCCTGTACGAGGACCGCGGGTATTCATTGAAAGTCATCGTGGACGGCAAGGGCCACGTGCTGATTGACGACGGCGGCGTGCAGGGAAGCCTGCCCGAGCGGCTGGAATACGCCAGGCACATGGAGGACGCCCTGCTGCTCGCCATCGACGAGGCGCGCGAGAACGACGCCTCCATGGTCATTTCGTATGAGCCGGAGCGTGAGCGCTGGTCCGCGGCGCCCGTTTCGGTGTTAACGGGGAGGCTTCCCGAGGTCGTCTGACCCAGGGAGGCCCCGCCCTTAGCTGTGCGTGGGTTCCTCCACCAGCGCCGTCGCAATGCTGGCGGCGTCCTCCAGGGCTGCCAGGAAACGCTCGGCATCCAGGGCAGCGGCGCAGCCGGTTCCGGCTGCCGTGATGGCCTGCCGGTAGCGGTGGTCCACCGCGTCGCCGCACGCGAAGACCCCGGAGAGGTTGGTGCAGGTGGTGGGCGAGTCCACCTTGATGTAGCCCTCCCCGTCCAGGTCCACCTGACCGGCCACGAGCTCGGTGCGCGGCAGGTGTCCGATGGCCACGAAGATGCCCGTGGCGTCCTGGTGCCGGGTGTCACCCGTGCGGGTGTCCGTGAGGGTGACTCCGGTGACCTTTCCGTCGCCGTGGATGGCGGTGACGGCAGAGTTCCAGGCGAAGCGGATCTTGGGGTTGTCCTTGGCCCGCTGCGCCATGATGCGGGAGGCGCGGAGTTCGCCCTTGCGGACGACGACGGTCACGGACTTTCCGAAGCGGGTCAGGAAGGTTGCCTCCTCCATGGCGGAGTCGCCGCCGCCCACCACGATGATGTCCTGCTCCCGGAAGAAGAACCCGTCGCACGTGGCACACCAGGACACCCCGTGGCCGCTGAACTTCTTTTCCTCGGGCAGGCCAAGTTCCTTGTAGGCCGAGCCGGTGGCCAGGATCACTGCCTTGGACTCGTACGTCTCCCCGCCGCCGGTGACCACGCGCTTGACGGGACCCTTGAGGTCGACGGAGGTGACGTCGTCGAACTCTATCCGTGCGCCGAACCTTTCCGCCTGCTGCTGCAGGCCGTCCATAAGTTCCGGGCCCTGGATGCCTTCGGGGAAGCCGGGAAAGTTTTCCACCTCGGTGGTGTTCATCAGCGCACCGCCTGCCGTCACGGCACCGGCCAGGACCAGCGGGGTGAGCCCGGCGCGGGCGGCGTAGATGGCGGCGGTGTAGCCGGCAGGGCCTGAGCCGATGATGATCAGCTGATGGTTGCTCATGTTTGTCCTTCGGTGGCAGGGCTGCGTGGTCGGGAGGGAAAGAACATTCGGCGTAATAAATAGGCTGGTGTTGCGTGCATCACATTCGTTCCCTAATCTAATGGAGGCTCAAGCAAACGGGCCAAGCAAGAAGCTGCAGCGTCGCAGCCAATGCAGGGGAAGGCTTTACACCTTGAATTCGAAGCTGAACATCGCGGTCCGGGTGGACCTGGACCACGCCAAAGCTCAGGTGATTGCAAAGGGGCACATCACCATCCACAGCATCAACGCCATCTACGTCGTGGCAAAGCGGGCCAACTCCCTCAAGGGCGGCCTGGACCTGGAACTCGATATCTCGCACGCGCTGGTGGATGACGAGGCGCTGGAGATGCTCCGCGCCGCCTCCGAGACCAGGCACCTGCCGGCAAAGATCGATCCGGAGCAGGCACCGTGCACCATCAGCGTGCTGGCTGAACGCCGACATCGGCCGGCACCGGCAGCCCGCCTGGCCGCATAACGCACCCGGCAGCTCGCAGCGCCCAGACTCCGGGCCAGAGTGAGCCGGATACCCTCTCTTCTTCCATGACTTCCGCCGGGCCTTGAATACAGCTGGATCTGAATACACGGATGGCTGTATTCTCGGTTCGATGGAAACCCTCACCCATGCGCCGGTCCTCGCGCGCTTTGGCTATGCAGTGTCCGACCCCACCCGGGCCCGGATCATGCTGGCCCTCGCTGATGGCGGCGCCTACCCCTCGGACCTTGCCGATTCGATCGGCGTCTCACGCCAAAGCATGTCCAACCACCTGACGTGCCTGCGTGGCTGCGGTTTGGTGGTGGCCGTTCCGGACGGCAGGCGGACCCGGTATGAACTGGCCGATGCCAAGCTGGGCCACGCCGTCCGGGACCTCCTGGGCGTGGTCCTGGCAGTGGACCCGGCCTGCTGCGCACCGGACGGAACGTGCACGGCATGACCAGCCTGCAGCTGGGCCCTGCCCGTGCCCGCCGCGCCGTACTCACCCGCCGCATCCGGTTGCTCGCCGCGGCCACCATCACCTACAACATCATCGAGGCAGTGGTGGCACTGTGGGCCGGCGGAGTGGCTGATTCCGCCGCGTTGCTGGGCTTCGGCCTGGACTCGGTGATCGAGGTTGCCTCCGCCGTGGCCCTGTCCTGGCAGTTCGCCGCGAAGGACCCGGAGCGGCGCGAGCACCTGACGCTGCGGATCATCGCCCTCTCGTTCTTTGCCCTCGCGGTTTTCGTCTCGGTGGACGCGGTCCGGTCCCTTGCCGGCGGCGGCGAGGCGCGGCATTCGGTGCCGGGAATCGTGATCGCCGCCCTGAGCCTGGGCATCATGCCCGTCCTGTCCTGGCTGCAGCGGCGTGCCGGCCGTGAGCTGTGTTCCGCGACCGCCGTCGCAGATTCCAAGCAGACGCTGCTCTGCACGTACCTCTCGGCTGTGCTGCTGGTTGGCCTGGTGCTCAACGGCGCCCTGGGCTGGTGGTGGGCGGATGCCGTCGCGGCCCTGGCGATCGCCGGTATTGCCGTCCGCGAGGGCGTCAACGCCTGGCGCGGCGAGGTCTGCTGCGAGCACTGCTGACCCCGCCGCGGCCAGTCAGCCGGTGACGCCGGCCAGCTCGTTCGGGGTGTGCTCCAGCGTGCCCGTGCCGGTGACTTTTCCGCTCTCGACGTCCACGGCGTGGATCGTGTTGGTGCCGGGGTCGGTGATGTAGGCGGTGTGGCCGTTAACGTAGACGGTGGGCCGGGGTTCCTGCCAGTCGAGCGGTTCTTCCCAGGCAGGGATGACCGGGAAGCTGTTGGTTACGGCAGCGGTGTCCGGGTCGATGACGTGCAGCGCGCCGTCGGTACCGAGTACCAGCGCCTCACCGTGCGGTCCGCGGGCCAGCGACCGGAAGCTGTAGCTGGTTCCCAGGTCCACGAACGCCAGCGACTTCGTTTCGGTGTTGATGAGCGAGATCTGCTGTGGCCGTTCAAGTTCCGCGTCCTTGTCCTGCTTGTAGTCGCCCAGGGTCACCACGGATTCCTCCGAGCCCGCCTGGTTTCCGATCCGCCCGTACGCGGTGGGGCTGTCCAGTTTGGTGATGGCGCCGCCGGCGTAGACCAGGACCCCGGTCTGGCAGCCGATCACCACGGCCTCGCCCGCAGCAGTGGCTTCCCCGTGCACGCCCGGGCAGTCCTCGTTCCGGGCGATCTCCTTACCGTCCTTGTCCAGCACCACGATGCCGGGGCGTTCCTCCTCGTTCCCCAGCGTGAGGACCAGCTCGCCGTTGGAGAGTTCGACGGCGACACCGTGGTGGGCCTCTTCCGCACGGCGGGTTTCCACTTGGGGTTGTCCGGACGCCAGGTCAGCGGAGGTGAAGACCGTTACCTCGCCGGTCCCGTCACTGAAGAGGATGGTCTTGCCCTCATGCCGCACCACGTGGCCGGGTTTGGTGGTGGGGAAGACGATGTCCGTCATGGCGGGTGCCTGTGCATGGTGCGTGCCGCCGTCGGTCCACGCTCCGGTGTCCAGGACCTCGAAACCCTTCGCTGTGGAGATGATGACGTGCCAGCCGTCGCCTGCGGGACTGATCCGGTTGAACCCGGCCATCGGGAAGTCGCCCAGCACCTCGAAGGTGGCGGGGTCCAGGACCTGGATGCCGCCGTCGTACGTGGTGACCAGGCGTGGCTGCGCAGCGTCCACGGCAGGAGCGGAGGCAGCCTGCTGGTTCCCCGCGGGCGTGCCGTTGACCCCGCAGCCGGTGAGCAGCAGGCCCGTGAGGGTGAGCGCCGCGAGCGGGCGGACGGGGGTGGTGCGGTGAAGCATGGTGTTCCTTTTCTTCTCGGGATTGTGGATTCGGGGGTGCCAGGGCAGCTCCCCTTCAGGGCAGCTCCTCTTCAGGACAGCTCTTCTTCAGGACAGGGCGCTGGCGATGCGTTCGGTGTTGGTGCGCATCATGTCCAGGTAGGTGGCGGCGCCGGAGCCGTCGGCGCCCAGGGATTCGGTGAAGAGCGGGACCACGGCGATGTCCTGCCCGGCCTCGGCGGCGAGGACGCGGGCCAGCCGCTCGGGCTGGGAGGAGTCGGCGAAGATGGCCGCCACCCCTGCGGCGCGGATTTTGGTGGTGAGGTCGCTGAGGTCAGCCGAACTGGGCGAAGCGAGCGTGGTCCCGCTGGGAACCACGGCGCCGATCACCTCGAAGCCGAACCGCTGTGCCAGGTAGCCGAACACGTGGTGGCTGGTGATGAGCTTGCGGTGGCCGGCGTCGAGGGAGCTGAACCGGGCATTCATCCAGGACTCCAGCTCCCCCAGCTGCTGCACGTAGGCTGCCTCCTGCGAGCGCAGGGCGCCGGTGTCCACCCCGTCCACGTGCTCGGCCACGCTGCGGACGATCGCCGCCGCAGCCTTCGCCGCCCGGGAAGGATCGGTCCAGAAGTGCGGGTCCTGCGTCCCGCCGCCCGGCCCGCCGGCACCGAATACCAGGGGTTCGACGGCGTCCAGCACCGTGAGCGTGGGCACGCCTTCCGCTGCGGCAGCTTCGACGTGGTTGAGGACGTTCTCCTCCAGTCCCCCGCCGTTGTGGATCACCAGGTCCGCGCTCCCGATGATTGCCGCCTGCTTGGCGGAGATCCCGAAGGAATGGGGGTCGGCGTTGGCACCCATCAGCACCACCACCTCCGCCTGCTCCCCCACCACGTTGCGGGTGATGTCGCCGAGGATGTTGGTGGTGACCACCACGGTGGGCCGCCCCGCGGCCGCGGCTGAGCAGCCGGCCAGCGCCCATCCCAGCCCGAGGCAGAGCACCAGCCACAGCGCGGCTCGGCCCACCACCGCCCCCGGCCTCACAGCCCGGTCTCCAGCAGGAGGTCCGCGGCCGGAACGTCGAACGTCCGGGCGACGCGGAGCCCGTCCGCGTAGTCGACCTCGTGGACCACGGATCTGACGGGGTCGCTGACATAGGCGCGCGAGGTGTCGATGCGCAGCTGTGCCCGGTCCGCCGAACCCGGCGACAGCAGGGCCACCCGGGCCGTGACCTCGCCCGTGCCGGGGTTGATGGTGAGCAGGGAACCGTCGACGCCGGCAGCCAGCACCCGCTTCCCGTCACCCACCGCCGCGGCGGCCACGGCGGGGACCGGCGTGGGCAGGTACGTCCAGGTGCGCTTGGCGACGTCCAGGTGCCAAATGCCGGAACCGCCGGCCGGCCCGGCGAGCTCATTCGAGCCGGGACGGTGCCCGAGGCTGGTGGCCGGCGGGAGGCCCGCACCGCCGTCGGGATACGGAACCTTCTCTGCAGCGAAGGCACGGTCATCCCCGGTGACCAGCAGCGCCCCGTCCGCGCAGGCGAACACCACGCCGGCCCGGACGTAGGCATGCCCGGCCAGGCCGGCGCAGTCCTGCCGGCCCAGCACCACCGCGTCCGAGGCGTCGCGGACCTCCACCCCGCCGGCCGCGGCCGGGTCTCCAGCAAGGGAGGCCCCAGCAGGATCTCCGCTGGAGGACCCGGCGACCGACACGATGAAGTGGCCCGCATACGGGACCACCATCCCCGAATGCGGAGACGTGGTGATCCGGAATGCCTCGGCCATTGAACCGGCGTCGAGGTCCTTGTGCCGGTAGACCGAGGCGTAGCCGCCGGACGGGGAGAACACGGCGATGGACTTGCCGTCCCCGGCCACCGCGCCCGGGTCCGGCACTGCCAGGGCCCCCACCGGCCCCGGCGGGGCGCTGTAGTAGTGCTTGTGTTCGCCGTGGTCCACGGTCCACGCGCCGGTATCGAACACCCGCACGCCCGCCGCCGTGGTGAGCAGGGCATAGCGTCCGTCCACCTGGGCGGCGCTGACGGGCCCGTAAGTGCCGGCGTCGGACGTTTCTTCGGTGAGGAGGGACAGCAGCTGCCCCTCCCCCGTGCCGGCGTTGATGGTGAGCAGGCCGGCCTGCGGCTCGGGATTCTCCTGCGCCCCGGCGACATAGCCATGCGGGGTGGGCTCGGACGGGGCCGCGTGGGGCGCGGCGTCCGGCGCAGCGCAGGCGGAGAGCAGCAGCGGGAGGCTGAGCAGGAGGAGTACGGGCTTAGGCGTGGTGCGGGGCACGGGGCAGGGGTTCCATTTCCAGCGGTTCGGACAGACTGACTTCGGACAGGCGGGACTCGGACGGGAGGGGTTCGACGGCGGGTGTGCCGGGCGGCCGGATCAAGCGGTGGACCATGGCCCGGGCCAGGGCGGAGGCGAAGTAGGACAGGGCCGCCACGAGGGCGATCGTTGCACCGGCTGCGGTGGAGGCGTGCCAGGACATCAAGAGGCCAAACACCACACTGGCGGCGCCGATAAGGGAGCCGAGCATCATGGCTCCCTGGACGGACCGGGCCCACACCAGCGCGGCAGCCGGCGGGGCGACGAGGAGCCCGAAGACCAGGAGTGTCCCCACCACCTGGAAGGACGCCGCCACCGCCAGGGTCACCAGGGCCAGCAGCACCATGTGGGCCAGCCGTGGGCGCAGCCCCAGGCTGGCCGCCTTCTGCGGGTTGAAGGCTGCGGCAAGGAAGGCGCGGTGGCACAGCGCAGCGGCCGCCAGGACAACGGCGCACACGGTGGCGAGCAGTACGACGTCGGCCGCGCTGACCGCGAGCACGTCGCCAAAGAGCGTTCCGGTGAGGTCCACGGCGAAGGAGCCGGACGCGGACACGATGATCACCCCGAGCGAGAGCATCACCACGAACAGCAGCCCGATGGCCGTGTCCTGCGAGACGCGGCGGTTGCGTGTGATGGCCGAGACGCCGGCCGCCGTCGCCGCCGCGCTGACGGCCGCCCCCAGGAGCAGGTTGCCGCCCAGCAGTGAGGCCACCGCGATGCCGGGCAGTAGGCCGTGGGACATTGCGTCGCCCAGGAAGGCCATGCCGCGCACCACCACCCACGTACCGACGACGGCGCAGAACACCGCAACCAGGCAGCCGCCCAGCAATGCGCGCTGGACGAAGGACACGCTCAGGGGATCAAGTAACCATTCCATCGCGGCCCAGCGTATCTTAATAAGAATGATTCTCAACAATGATGCAGAAGTAGTGTTCAGCGGAGCGGGCTATGCCTATCCGGACCGGCAGGCGCTGCAGGGTGTTTCGCTGGCTTTCACCAAGGGCACGCACACGGTGCTGGCCGGGAAGAACGGCTCGGGAAAATCCACGCTGCTGGCGCTGGCCGCGGGAGTCCTGCGGCCAGCACTTGGATCGGTGGTCACGGCTTCGCGCCCGGCGTTCGTCATCCAACTGCCCCGCACTCCGCAGAACATGCCGTGCACCGTCCGGCAGGCGGTGGAGATGGGACGCTGGCCGCACCGCCGGGGCCTGCTCCCGCTGCTGGCCGGCGACCGGCGCGCAGTCACCGCCGCCATGGAACGGATGGGCATCGCGGACTTGGCGGGCAGGCAACTCCTGGAACTGTCCGGTGGGCAGCGGCAGCGGGCCCTGATCGCGCAGGGGCTGGCGCAGGAGGCGGACATCCTGGTCCTGGACGAACCCGCGGCAGGCCTGGACAGCGCCGCGCACCTGCTGGTCCGGGCCGCCGTCGAGCAGGAACTGCGGCGCGGGGTGACTGTACTGGAGTCCTCCCACGATCCCCAGGACATCGGCAAAGCGGACCGGGCGGTGGTGCTGGACGGCGGCCGGGTGGTCTCCGACAGCTCGGCCGCGTTCGCTCCAGCCCGGTTACCTGCCCCGCCCCGGGCGCCAGACCCTGTCTTTCCGGGGAAGTCCGCGGGCCAGGATCCCGGCGGGAGGGAGTAACCGGGCTGGAAGGTACGTGCCCGTGCGGCGAAGGCAGGTACCCCTCCCCCGGGCCGCGGAAAAGTAGAGTACCCGCTACTCGTGCCGCAGCCGCGGCCGGCCCATAGATTCAGGGAAACCCGCGGCACCGGCGTCGCGGAGCAGCAGACGGGGGTGGACGGTGGCAGGTGATCCAGCGGGCGACGGGCAGGACCGGCAGGGGTTCCTTCTGGATCTGGTGACGGACACCGGGGACGACGTGCAGTCCCTGCTCAAGCTTGCCCGTGCTGCGGCGAAGGCGCTCAGCGGGCGAACGGAAGGTGCCGCCGATTGCGCCGTGACGCTCCATCGAAAGGGCTCTGCTCCTGCCAGCGCCGGAAGCAGCCCGGCCGCCGCCGCCCTGGCCGAAGCTGAGGAGGTACAGGTGAACGGCCCGATGGCCCAGGGCACGCTGTCCCGGATTGCTGTCATCGGCGCCACCGCTTCCTCGCCCCGGTGGCAGGGGTACCGGCGCCGGCTCCAGGAGCATGGATACGGCCTGGCGCTTGCGGTCCCGCTCCGGCTGGAGCCCGAAGCAACAGGCGTGCTGGTCCTGCTGGTCCCGGCCGGCGCCGTGTTCGACAGCCACCTGGTGCAGGAGGCGCAATCATTCGCCGAGGTAGCGTCAAAGAGCCTGAAACTGGCGTTGGACGTGCACGCCGTGAACCGGGCCGGCGACAACCTGAAGGAGGTCCTGGAGGGCCGGACCTCCATCGATGTGGCCTGCGGGGTGATCATGGCGCAGAACCGCTGCTCCTACACGGAGGCGTTCAGCAAGCTCGCCAGCGCCTCACGCCAGCGGAGCGTGAAAGTGCGCAGCGTGGCCGAGGGCATCCTCAAGGCAGTGCCCACGGCCGCGCTGGCAGCCCAGCTGGAACCACGAACCTTTGCCTGAGAGCGGCAAAGAATCAGTGCCGCGCCCGTGCCCGGATGAGGCCGGCGGCCACGAATCCCGCCGCCCCCAGCGTTGCCAGCATGCCGCCCAGGGCCACAAAGTAATCGGTGATGGTCATTGTCCTGCGCTCCTTCGTACTGCGTTGTACTAAGTGATGGGGCCAAACTACGCCCGCACCCTGCGCGATTTCTGAAGGATCGCCAAGGGTTTCGGTCAAGATCAGGTAAAGGTATGGCTGCGGAGTTCCACATGCTTGGCCCCTCACCCTTCTGTTTGCGGGCCGAGTCCGTATTATTCAGGGATGTGGACAAAACAAAGCCAAAGCTTCTGCCCCTCGTGCGGCAGGACTACTAACCACGTCACGCACTTCCAGAAGGACGACGCCGGCGCTTTGGTTGCGAGCGTCCGCTGCACCGAGTGCCCCGAGCCTTCCGGGGCGGCTGCCTGAGCTTCGAGGGGCAGCCAGACGGGTTGATGAAGGTTCAGCGAGTACCGGGCTGCACGGCGAGGAAGATCGCCAGGGCCGCTGCCTGGACGACGGTAAGGGTGACTGCCAGCGCGAGGACTGACTGCTCGTACAGCAGGCCGATCAGGAAACTTCCGGCCAGCCAGGCAAGGCCGTAGCAGGCGGTGAACATGCCGTAGGCGCTGCCGCGGCGCCCTGCCGGGGCGAGGCCGGCGACAGCTGCTCGCATGGTGCTTTCCTGCACGCCCATCGCCGCTCCCCACACCAGTACACCCACCACCGCGGGCGCCGTGCTGCTGCTGAAACCCAGCCACGGGACCGCCGCGGCCAGGACGGGAAGCACCAGGAGGACCTTCAACCCGATGCGGTCGAAGAGCCAGCCGGACACAAGCGCCGCCACGGCATCCACCCCCATGGCCACGGCATAGAGGACCGGGACCCAAGCGGCCGGGAGAAGCCCGGTGGACACCAGGTGGAACGAGAGCAGTCCGAACGTGGCGTAGCCGAACATGGTCAGGCTGCTGAAGGCGGCGTAGACCCAGTACTGCCGCGGCATCGGGACCGGCGTACTGTCGGCGGCTGGCAGCTCGGCGGCCGGCACCGCAGCCTCGTACACCGCCGGATCGGGAACCCGCCGCTTGAGCCGGAACAGGATCAGCATGGCCGCGAGCCCGGGAACCGCCAGCAGCAGGAATCCCGGACCGTACGTTCCGCTCAGCGCCAGCGCCGCACCCACCAGCAGCGGACCCAGAAGCGCGCCCACCTGGTCCAGCGCCTCATGCAGGGCAAACGCTTTGCCCTGCCCCAGGCCGGCACCGGCCTCGGCGAGCATCGTGTCCTTCGCCGGGCTCCGCACAGCCTTGCCCAGACGCTCAAGCAGCACCAGCAGGCAGGCAACCCACAGGGCGTCGGTGATCCCCAGCAGCGGGACGGACAACGCGGTGAGGCCGTATCCGCTGAGGGCCAGCGTCCACCGCAGCCCGGGCCGGTCCGCCAGCCGCCCGAACACCAGCCGCAGCACCAGCGCCACCGCCTCTCCCGCACCGGTGACCACGCTGACCAGCAGTGCGGATGCGCCCAGCGCGCCCAGGAAGGGGCCGGTGACGCTGCGGGCGCCCTCGTACACCATGTCCATCAGCGCACTGACGATCCCGAAAACCAGGATGAAGCGGATGGCAGTCATGGGCACTGCCGGAGCACTGCCGGCGTCGCCCCGGAAGTTACCGCTGGTACTCATGACGGCGCCCGTTTTCCCGGCGGGCTGTCGATCCAGCCAGGGCTCTGGAGGCACCAGCCCCGGCACGGCGCGCTTCCGGACCCCCACCACCCGGGGCGTCCGGCCGCGTCACTGCCAGGACAATTCCGATTCCTGCCAGCGAGGACACCATGGCCGAGCCGCCGTAGGAGATGAACGGAAGCGGGACGCCGATCACCGGCAGCAGGCCGCTGACCATGGCGATGTTGATCACTGCCTGCCCCAGGATCCAGGTGATCACGCTGCAGGCCACGATCCGGGAGAAGGTGTCCTGGGCGCGGACGATCGTCTTGAACACCGCGATGGCCAGGATCGCGAAGAGGCACAGCACCATCAGCGTGCCGGCCAGGCCCAGTTCCTCGCCGAGGATCGTGAAGATGAAGTCGTTGTGTGCTTCCGGGATCCAGTTCCACTTCTGCCGGCTCTGCCCCAGGCCCAGCCCGAACCAGCCGCCGGAGGCCAGCGCGTAGGTGCCGTTGGTGGCCTGGTAGCCCACGCCCTGCGCGTCCTCGGCGGACCCCATGCCCAGCCAGGAGGAGATGCGGCCCATGCGGTTGCCGCTGGTGGCTGCGAGGATCAGTGCTGCAATGGCGCAGAAGAGTCCCGCCACTGAGAACACCTTCATCCGCACCCCGCCGTAGAACATGGTGGCGGCGAGGATCATCATGATGATCATGGTGGTGCCGAGGTCGTGCCCCAGCGCCACGATGCCCATGATGAGTCCGCCGGCGGGCAGCACCGGGACCACCGCATGCTTCCATTGCCCCAGCAGCGCCTGTTTCCGGTCCAGGATGGCGGCGCCCCAGACAATAAGCGAGAGCTTGGCGAACTCCGAGGGCTGCGCGGTAAAGCCGCCCACGCTCAGCCAGTTCCGGTTGCCGTTCACGGACATGCCCAGCGGCGTGAACACCAGCACCAGGGCAACCAGAGACCCGATCAGCAGCGGCCAGCCGAGCTTGCGGATCCGCTGCACGGGCAGCCGCGCCAGCACCAGCATGATCACCACGCCGGCCACGGTCCACATGGCCTGCTTGAGGGGGAGATCGTACGGATTGTTTCCTGCCGCCACGGATTCCACGGACGACGCCGATGCCACCTCCACGAGGCCGATCGCCGACAGTGACAGGACGGCTGCCAGGATGACCGGCCGCAGGCGGCCTGGGGAGTCGTCGGCGAGCAGGAAGGCAAGGGTGCGTTTCCTCTGCCGGGGTGTGCGGACATGCGCCGTCTGTTGTTGTCCTGTATTCATCTGTCCGTTTCCTCACCTGCGGCCGCAGGCATCCCCCATCGCCGCTCCACAACCGGAGCGGGCACCACCGAGAACATAGAGTACGCCTCCAACGGCCGGGACGCGTGGCGGCAGGGCCGCTCCCACTCCCATTCAAAGGGAATTGCCAGCTTCGGCCTGTAGGCTTTTGCGACACCTGCCCCCTTCCAAAGGTTATTTTGCTGTGCTCGGTTCCAAGAATTCCCCCGGCCCGGAGCAGGACGGCACGGAGAATCCCCACTCCGGCCCCGTGTCCTATCCCGGCCAAGGCGAGCTGTACGCCGCCAGTACCTCCCGCCGTCGTGCTTCCCGCCGGAAGCCGCGCTGGGTCAAAGTCCTCACCGCCGCCGTGGCCGTGATGCTGCTTGGCGTGCTGGCGTTTGGCGGGTACTGGGTGTGGCGCCTGCAGTCCAACCTCAGTACGTCGGAGCTGACGGCCGGCGGCCAGCGGACCGAGGGGACCGCAAATGACAGCACGGACCGGCTGCAGATCCTGGTGCTCGGCTCGGATACCCGGAGCGGCAACAACAGCAAGTACGGCACGGCGGAGGACTCGTCCGGGTACGGGCAATCGGACGTGATGATGCTGCTGGACATCTCGGCGGACAACAAGCACGTCAACGTGGTGAGTTTCCCCCGTGACCTGCTGGTGGACGTCCCGGCGTGCACCGACTCGAAAACGGGCGAGAAGTACCCGGCGCGGCAGGATGCCATGATCAACAGCGCCATGGCCCAGGCCGGGATCGGCTGCGCGGTGGATACCGTCAACAAGCTCACCGGCCTGGAGGTGGACTACTTCATGATGGCCGACTTCAACGCCGTGAAGGAGCTGTCCAACGCCGTGGGCGGCGTGGAGGTGTGCGTGAGCGACGCCGTCAACGATCCCGATTCCGGGCTGAAGCTGCCCGCCGGTACCTCCCAGGTAAAGGGCGAGCAGGCGCTGGCGTTCCTGCGCACCCGGCACGCCTTCGCCAACGGCGGGGACCTGGGCCGGATCAAGGCGCAGCAGGGCTTCCTGGCCTCGCTCACCCGCAAGCTCAAGTCCGAGGGCACGCTGGCCAACCCGGAGAAGACGCTGACCATCGCCGATACGGTCACCAAGAACCTGACGGTTGATTCCGGGCTGTCCTCGGTCCCGTCGCTGCTGACCATCGCCAACAGGCTGAAGAACATCGACCCCGCCAGCGTCAACTTCATCACCGCGCCCACCGTCCCCGCCACGGAGGACCCCAACCGGCTCGCGCTCGATGAACCGGCAGCGTCCAACTTCTTCACCGCGCTGCGGAACAACCCGGACCTGAGCCAGCCCGCCGCCACCCCGTCGCCGGCGCCCACCACGCCTGCGCCGCCCGCCTACGACAAGTCGCTGCAGCCTGTCTCCATCGCCAACGGAACCGGCGTGGCCGGGCGCACCACGGCCATCGCGGGCATCCTTGCCGAGGCCGGTTTCACCAACGTGACCAAGCTGCAGGGCCAGGTGCAGCAGCAGACCATGGTCTACTACGGCGCCGGGTTCGAGGACGTTGCCGCTGACGTGGCTGCACTGTTCGGGCTGCCGGCCAGCAGCATCATGCAGGTTGCGAATGTCCAGGGCGTGCAACTGTACGCCGGCACCGACTTTGCCACCGGCACCAAACCCGCCGCCCCGCCGTCGTCCGCCGACTCCGGTGGAAGCGTGGTGGCGCAGACCGGCAGCGACCAGACCTGCGAGTCCACCAACCCCGGGGGTTACTGAGGGCCCTGCCGGTCAGCTGACGACCCGCCGGCAGAGGGCCTGCGGGGCTGCGCTGAGGTTCGCGAACATGGTTCCGGGGCGGATGGCCACCACCTCCCAGCCCGCCTTGGCGAGTTTCTTCAGCTCCTTGGCCTGCTGACGGGGCCGGCTGTCCACGGGGATGGTGACGTACTCGTAGTCAGGGGTGTTGTCCATGGCAAAACCTTCTTTCAGTGCCCCCGTTGTGCCGGGGATGGTTTCGTGGGGTGGGCCGGCGGCGTTGCCGCCGGTTTCCCCGGGGAGGTTCCGGTCCTGCCCGGTGCGTCCTGCGCGGGCGCCGGAAGGTCCGGAACGCGGGATGGTGCCTCGGCGGAGCCGGGATTGTGGGCGGGAGCCGGTGCCGGCCGGCCGGAATGGGCGTGGGTGACGGCTTCGACGACGGTGGTGATGGTCTGCTGCGCTGTCTCGCGGAATCCCGGGTCGGTTGCGGCGACGGCGGCCGTGCCGGCTCCCATGGACGCAGCCACCGCCAGCACCGTGAGCGTGGCGCGGCGGTGCTTGCGCCGCCGGACGGCGTCCAGGCTGACGGGCGCCAGGCCGGCGGGTTCCGGGCTGGCGAATTCCGGGCTGGCGGGAGCCACCACCATCAGTGCAGCCAGTTCCCAGGAAGGGACCACCGGTGGCCCGTTCGCGAAGCAGCGGAGGTCCAGCAGGGCTGCCTTCAGTTCGGGTGCGTCGCCGCAGCCGGTTTCGAGGAGCAGTTGATCGACCACCTGCTCGTCGTGAAGTGTGTGCCCGGTGGTCATCCCGGCACCCCGCTCTCCACGGTGAGCTGTTTCCGGAGGCTGGCCAGCGCACGGTGCTGGAGCTGCATGATGGCCGCCGGCGATTTCTGCATGATGGCTGCCACCTCGTTGACCGGGAGTTCGGCGATGATGCGCAGCCGCAGGACCTCGCGGTGGTCCGCGCTGAGGCCGGCGAGCATCGCCAGGGCGTCCGCTTCGGCGTCGCCGGCCACCACTTGGTCTTCGGCCGACGCGCTCAGGCGCGTGTCCCTGCATGGGTCATATTCCACGGGCGCAGCTGCCCTTCCCCGGCGCCGGTGGTGGTCCACCAGGCGTGCGTGGGCGATGGAAAAGACCAGCACCCGGATGCCCTCCGCTCCCCCGCGGACCGCACCGAGCTTCGGATAGAGGGCCAGGAACACGTCGTGCGTCACGGCTTCGGGGTCATCCACTCCCCCGGCGCGCAGATAGCCCGCAACTGCCGGGGACAGGGAACGGTAGAAGGCGGTGAACGTCGACGCGCGGTCGCCATCGCCCGACGCCGCCGATACGTCGTCGGGGTTCAGCCGCGCTACCCGCCCCCAGGACATCCCGCGCGCCCTGGCTCAGGGTTTCCCTGCGGTGGCAGGCTTGTGCGAGGCTCCCTTGTTGGCCTGGGCCGAACTGGGCTGCCCGCTGTTGGCCTGGCCCGGTGTGCCGTGGTGGGATGACCGGTCAGCGTCGGGCTTGTCCTGGTCGTCCTGGTCGTCCTGCCAGTCCTGCTTGTGCGGCTTGTCCTGATTTCCTGGCTTGTCCGGACGGTGCCCCGCGGAGTTGCCCGGAGCCGGAACCGACTTGCAGTACTCGGCGATTCCGCCCTTGCCGTCCGCCGCCGCTGCCAGGGACTTGTAGGCGGTGGAGGCCGGATCAAGGCCCCCGTGAGTAAACGCGGTGCACAGTCCGAAGGCTGCCGGTCCGGCGGCATCCGGGCCCACGCCGTCGTCGGAGTCGGTTCCCGCTGCGTCGGCAGCTTTCTCCCGACCCTGCCCCTGTCCCTGCCCGGCAGCGTCCGGCCTTTGATTCGGAACAGTCGGGAAAGCCGTGGGCACGTCCGCGGGCGCCGGGGCGCCGATCAGCTCATGGCTGCCCTGCTGCAGCGGCGCCGGGAGCGTACCGGTGTAGGCCGCGGTGGCCGCGCCTCCGACGGCCATGGTTCCCCCGGCCAGCAGCCCGGCCGCGACCTTGCTGGTCACCAATGCGGTAAAGAACGACATACAGTCCCTCCCCTGTGAAAAGCCCTGACAACGCTTGCGGACATCGGTCCATGCTCAGGTAATCGCCGGAGGGACAGGAACCTGACGGAGAATCCCGAAAGATTCGATCAATTCCGTACACCTCTTGCCCCTTTCTGACGGCCGGGCGGGTGCAGAACATCCGCCCTGTGGCCGAAGTCTACGAATCATGCAGAACCCGGAAACGAGTAGCCGGTACCTGAATTGCCCTTGGGATATTCGCCGGATCGCTGGGGGTCTACTGTCTCCGTTCTCGCGTCAGTGGGGCTAGCAGATGGCCCTGGCCACAGGACGGAAACGAGGTCGCAAAGTACGGACGTCCCTTATGTACGCGGGCGAGGTCCCGGAACTGAACGGGAATGCTTCGAAGCTTCTGGTCGTGCGAGAATCGCGGCATGGGCGAGGACGAGCGGCATATGACGGACGAATTGGCAATAGTTGAGGCTCTCGTGCAGGCGATCGATCGGCGCGATGAAGTCTTCCAGTTGGTTGACGATTCAGAAAACGTGGATGAAGCAATCCGTCGTGTGGGTCAACTGTTGGGCGTCGGAGCAGTGAGCAGCCGGGCAGTCCTTGATTTACAGGTGCGAAGATTCACCCGAGACCAGCGTCGGGCCATGGCTTCCCGTGCACGAGAGCTGAGGTCGATGTTGCCTGACGCCTGAGAGAAGCCGCCGATGCGGGACTGCGTGCGCCCCCAAGCCTGCTTTGAACTGGAGAACAGACAGAACCGGGGTACTGGACAGCGGCCAGGCCAAGGTATCTGTCGGGCAGCAGCCAGGACCCCGGACCGGAGGCGGACGGAACCCCGGACAGGGCGCCGACGAATGCCTCGCCCCCGTCGACGCGCACAGGAAGCATCTACCCATGCAGGAATCGCTCCAGGGCCCCCTCTCCTAGGGACTGCCCGGTGAAGACAAAGTCCGGCGGGTGTCCCGCCTGCGGCTGGACGCCGGCTGGCAGTCCCTCGGGCCACCAGGGTGGTTCCCAGTCCTGGTGCTCACTGGCGTAGTGCCGGCCGGTGGGTGAACGCCAGCCGGGTGGCTCGTTCTTGGTAGCCGGAGTGGGTGTCCAGCCCGTGGTGTGTCGGAGCCGGTGGTGTTTGCGGCAGGGCTGTCCCAGGTTGCTGATCCCGGTGGTGCCGCCGTTGGCCCAGGCGAGGAGATGGTCGGCGTCGTTGTCCATGGAGTTGTTGCTGCACCCGGGGAACGGACATTTTCCGTCCCGCAGCCGCAGCCAGGCCCGCATCGCTTTGGTGACCCGGTAGCTGGTCCGGCCGATCTCCAGCGGCGCCCCGTCCCGGGGGTCAACGAGCACCCGGTAGAACGAGTCGGCGCCGTTGGCGACCAGTTGCCGGGCCATGGACGCCGGGATCGGCCCGTAGCCGTCCAGCACGGCCGGTTCGTCCGTCTGGCCCGTCAGCGAGCACACCGGGACGGTGACCAGGACCTGGGCCCGGATCCGCGGCGACGGTACATGTCCTGCTTCACCGTCTTCAGCATCCCCGGCTGCCGTACCGCTGCCCAGGATCGCGTCGGCGAAGTCGTCAGCGCGGAGCTAGGGCATGCTGCGATGTTCGTCCGGGCCCTGCATGCTCCGGGCGGTGGCGGTGAGCCGGTTCCACCCCGCCAGCGCCTGGTCGGCACGCAGGTAGGCCGACAGCCAGGCCATGCCGTTATCGTCCGGCCGGACTTCCACCCGCCGGTCCGCTACCCCCTTGGCATGGCGGATTTCGATGCTCTCGGCATGATGACGTTCCCGCCAGGTGCGGGCCTTGGTCCTGAACCGGTGCGCCGGCATCTGCCCCACCGGGCATCCCCTGGCAGGGTCCGGCGCGTCCGGGTCGAGAAAATGGGCCTCAAGCGCGGAGGCTCCGGCGGCATCAAGACTGGCCGTTTCGTCGACCATGGCCAGGGCGTGCTGCCAGGACAGGTCCCCGGCCTCCAGGGCCGCAAGGGTTCTGGGCAGCGTGGTGGCAAGGGCGTGGGAGGCGGCCAGGAACGATCCCGCAGCCCGCGGCCCCAGGGCCAGCACGCACCCGATCTCGGCCGCGACCGCCGTCTCCTGCGCCTGCACTGGCTCATCCGGCCCGGCAACCGCATGGGCGCTTTCCGCGTACTTCACAGCGGCCTTCGACTTCAACCCTGCGAACCCGGCCTCCACCTCACGGGCCCCCGCAAGAACGTCCAGGCAACCATTCACCAAACCAGCCAACGGATCAGCCACCGAAAACGCCTCGGGACCGCACCCCTCGACCTCGGCATGAAGCACAGCAAGGGCAGCACGGATGTCCTCGTACGCCTTATTCACCGCCGCTTTCCCCATGAACTAATCATCAGGGGAGGGTCTGACATTGCGGGCGGCCTTCGCGGTCCATAAGCCGGAAGGCTCTCAGATGCCGGAAGGCCCTTATCAAGCAGGCAGTGTTCCGGCTCGCTTACCCGGAAACTGCCGCCGGCGCCTTTGCACGCTCGGTGGCGTGAGGTACGACCGGGGAGTCCAGCTTCTTGTTCGCCCAGCGGCGGAGCGGCAGCTCCACCAGGCGGAAGGAAGCGTACGCCACCAGCACGGTCAGGGCGGCGGAGAGTGCGATGCGCAGGGGCAGGTCCGGGACGAGGCGCATCAGCAGGAGGTACACCGGAATGTGCCAGAGGTACATGCCGTAGGAGAGGTCGCGGCCGGGGCGGGCGAGCCACGGATGGCTGAGGATACGTGCCATGAAGCCTGCCGGCTGCAGGACCAGCGAACCGATCAACAGCGCCGCCAGCAGGGCCAGGACGGTGGGCCCGAAGGTCCAGAAGGTGTTGAACCAGCTATTCGAGGCCTCCGGTTCCTTGAACAGGAACACCGCGGCCACCAGGGTAACGGCCGCGAGCGGTGCACCCCAGGCGGCGATCCACTGCAGGGTGCGGTGCAGGCGCGAGCCTTCGCGGAGGGCAGTAAACAGGAGCGCGAGGGCGCAGCCGATCAGGAGCTCGTCCGCACGGGTGTCCGGCCCGTTGTACAGGCGGTTCAGCGGCGCGCCGGACATGACCAGCAGGAACCGTTCCAGCAGGAAGGCCGCGGCCAACGCCAACGTGGCGGACGCGACGGTGCGGATCTTCCAGAACCGGAGCATGGCCAGCAGGAGCAGGGGCCAGACCAGGTAGAACTGCTCTTCGACGGCGAGGGTCCAGGTGGGGCCGAGGGTTTCCCCCTGGATGGACTGTCCGAATGCGCCAAAGTGCGCCAGGTTCATGACGTAGGCGGCCGCGGGCAGGATGAAGCCCGCCTGTCCGCCCCAGCCGGAGGCCGGGAAAACGAGGCCGACGGCGAGGATCACCGCGCAGAGGAACAGCAGGGCGGGCCAGAGCCGGGCCAGGCGCTTGGCGTAGAAGATGCGCAGGTTCAGCCGGCCTGTGGCGAGCCGCTCCTTCATGATCAGCAGGGTGATGACGAAGCCGCTGAGGGTGAAAAACACGTCCACGCCGATCGACCCGCCGGGCACCAGATCGGTGGCCGTATGGAAGAGGAAGACGCCGGCGACTGCGACGGTGCGAAGCCCGTCCAGGGCGTGCTTCCGCCCGGACATGAGCGAATTTTGGGGTACTGCCGGGCGTTCCGAAACTGACAAATTTCCACTGCTTGACCTAAGAACCACTCAACCAGCATATATAACGTTTCCATAACTGCGCTGGGCGGAGCCCGGGACGACCCTGACAGCGAGCGCCACATTGGGTCCGGGGGCCAGCCACGCTGCTGGCCCCCGGAGTGGAAGACGGGATGCGGCCCACCCCCGAAAAAGGCAAGTCCCTTGGGCCGCATCCGCGTCGGCTTGGAAGGCGGATGCGCGCCGGGTAAGGGTTGCTTGCTGCGGCAGTGGCGGCGGGAAGAGGCTCCGACGACGGCATCCAGAGGCCGTCTGCCTGACCCGGGCCAGTTTAACAGGAACACTTCCGGGACCGACAGCCCCAAAGGCCCTATCTTCTCTTGCCACAATCTGCTATTGGTGCCAGTTGGGTGCTACCGCCGCGGAGCCACGTCGGCTTCGTACGTGAGGATTTCGGTGCCGTTGCCTTCCTCGCCGTTGTCGGGGGCCACCGTCATGGTGAGATGCCCGCCGTCGGCCGTCATTTTGAACGGGTTGCGCGTGGCCACATGCCCGGCAGCGGACCACTGCTGGAACGGGACCTCGCGGGCCACTTCGTGGGACTTCAGGTCGATCAGCGCCATCCCGCCCAGTTCATAGGTGGCCGCCGTGCCGCCGGCTGCCGGGGTCTGCGGAAGGTTGGTCACGCCGGCGCAGAGCATTTTGGCGTTGGGGACGTACTGGCAGTCCTGGTAGTCGATGAAGTAGTTCGGGTTCTCCCAGGTGGCCAGCTCCTTGCCCTGGAGGTCCCATTCGGCGAACCGCCGTGAGCCCCAGGTGTTGCCCACCAGGTGGCCGGTCTGCTTGTCCAGGACGATGCCGCCGAAGTGGTCCTTGACCTCGAACTGCTTGTGGACGTCCAGGGTGGCCGCATCGACCTTGTAGATGATGGCGCTGCTGTTCGGCCGGTACTGTGCGACAGGGACCCAGACGTTGGTGCCGTCGAAGTCGATGCCGCCCGGGTGGTACATGTCGCCTTCGCCCAGGATGATGTCCTTCTGCAGGTTACCGGCCTTGTCCATGACGAACAGGTGCCCGACGCCCTTGCCGGCCGTGCGGTCGTACCCGTCCTGCGGGGCGGGATACTTCACGGTGGGTTCGGTGATCTGGACTGCCGAGAGGAAGATGTGGTCCTGGCTGTAGGCGATTCCCTCGGTGTGGTACGTGGGGAAGTTGAGTTTCAGCTTGGAGGTCTGCTGCCAGGCAGTGTTGCGGTCGACGGCGTTGAACGCGTCGGCGAGCGCGGTATCCGTTTCGTGGTGGACGCGTGGGTCCTGGCTGGCGACGGGGCGGCTGTTGCCACCTGCTGCCTGGGCGGCGGCGGTGCCGCCGACTGCTGACGCAGCCAGGATGACGGCGGCGGCGGCCGTGAGGATGTGGCGGGTGGTGGACGAGCCCATGGGGAGCCTCTCAGGTTGGGGTCTGCACAAGACGGCGCCAAGTTACTTGTTGGTAATTAACCGCTTCCGGCACTGAGGTGAACGCCAGGTGGCGGTACCGCACACCCGCCGTAACCCCGGTCCCTAAATTGGAAACCGCCCCTCGAAAGACCGCATCCGCCGTTCACTTCCCGGCCATGAAGAGTCTGCCGGGCCTTCGCCGGGCCGTTTCCGCAGGTGGGAACAGTGGCGAGGGCCCAACCGGGCCCCCTCCCTCCCCAACCTGGAGACAATCTGATGAAGTATGCAAAGCTGCTGACCGCAGCCGCCGTGTGCGCCGGCATGGCCTTGGGAACATCCCTCCCGGCACATGCCGCCGACACCAACCCCAACGGCACCCAGAACCACTTTGACCTGCAGGCGCACCGCGGCGGCCTGGGCCTGACCGTGGAGTCCACCCTGGCTTCCTTCGCGAAGGGAATCGAGACGGGGGTCTCCACCCTCGAGCTGGACCTGCAGATCACCAAGGACGGCCGGGAAGTCATCACCCACGACCGCAAGATCAGCGACAAGAAGTGCAAGGACACCGCCCCCGTCACGCCCGGTGACCCCTCATTCCCCTACGTCGGCAAGTACATCAAGGACCTTACGTTCGAGCAGGTCCGCAGCCTGGACTGCGGTTCCCTGACGCTGCCGCAGTTCCCCGGCCAGAAGGCGTCCCCGGGCGCCAAGATGCCCACCCTTGCCGAGGTGTTCGACCTGGCCAAGCAGTACCGGGCCAGCCAGGTGAAGTTCAACATCGAGACCAAGGTCGAGGCAGGGGCCCCGGAGCAGACCGCTCCGAGGGAACAGTTCGTTGACGTTGCGCTGCGCGAGATCAACGCAGCGAACATGGCCGAGCGGGTCTCCATCCAGAGCTTTGACTGGGGTGCCCTGCGCCTGGTGAAGGAACGCCAGCCGGGCATGCGCACCGTGGCACTGACCAACAAGGACTTCCTGCAGGCTGGACAGCCCGGCAAGTCGCCTTGGCTGGGCGGCATCGACTCCGACGACTTCGGTGGGGACCTGGTGGACGCCGCGGCGTCCCTGGGCTTCGACGCCATCTCCCCGGTCCACGGAACCCCGCAGAACGGCAAGGTCACCGACCCCGGGTACGTCCCCTACGTGACGGCCGACATGGTGACGCGCGCCCACGCTAAGGGCATGCAGGTCATCCCCTGGACCGTGGATGACAAGCCCACCATGGGCGCCTTGATGGACGCGGGCGTTGACGGCCTCATCACCGACTACCCCAACCGGCTGCGCGAGGTCATGGCTGAGCGGTCGCTGAAGCTGCCCAAGCAGTACACGCTGGAGCCCGGCGCTTCGGCATCGGCAGCGAAGTAGGGAACGCCGTCGGGGCCGCGCCCGTGAACCCGGAACCATCGGCGTCCCTGGCCGCCCCGGTTTAGCCCGGCGGTGGGTTCACGGCGCCGGCCCCAAACCAAGTGGCGAGGGCTTCGCTGAGACCCCCGGCGGAGCCCTCGCCCACCCATGCCACGTAGCCGTCGGGCCGGACCACGACGGCGGTGGGCGCCGCCACGGCGCCCAGCACCGGAAGCTGCCACCCGCCGTCGTACGTGGCTTCAAGGTGCCCGACCCTGCCGGCCCAGGGACCCAGGTCCAGTGCCGGGCCGCCGAACTCGATCAGGACGGGCCGGGCGTGGTGCAGCAGTTCGAAGACGCGTGCGGGACCGGCGGCGGTGGTGAGGTCCAGGTCCGGCATGCGGCGGCCGAGGAGCGGGTGGCCTCCGTCCGGCCCGTACGCCACGTCCAGCCCGGTGACCAGCGCCGCGATGGGCGTGCCGGCGCCGTCGACGCCGAGCACCTCGTCCAGCAGGTCGCGCAGTGCTTCCTGCCGGGGGTCGGCCTTCTGGAAGAGAGACTGCGCCATGGTGTACTTGAGCGCCCGGGCCCCGGCGGGGTGGCGCTCGGCATGGTAGGTGTCCAGCAGCTCCTGCCCTGCGGTGCCGCGGACCACCTGCGCAAGCTTCCAGCCGAGGTTGACGGCGTCCTGCAGCCCCAGGCCGATGCCCAGCCCGCCCGTGGGCGAGTGGACGTGCGCCGCGTCTCCGGCCAGCAGGATGCGGCCTTTCCGATAGGCCTCGGCCTGGCGGGTGGCGTCGGTGAACCGCGAGAGCCAGGTGGGGCTGTGCACGCCGAAGTCCGTGCCGAACACTTCCACCAGCTCCCGGCGCAGGTCCTCGAGCGTGGGTTCGGTGGCGGGACCCAGCACGGCCTCGGTCACCACGACCCGGACCGTGCCGTCCCCCATCGGATAGAGTCCGTGGACACCGCGGGCGTCCACTTTTCCCTGCTGCGCGGGCTCCCCTGCCGCCTTGGCCTCGGCAATGAGGCTGCTGCGGGTCGCGTCCGGGCCCGTGAAGGCGATGCCGGCGGAACGCCGGACTAGACTGCGGCCGCCGTCGGCGCCTACAACGTAGCGGCCGCGCACGGGGCCGCCGGATGCACGCTGCACGTCCACGCCGTCGTCGTCCGCTGCAACCCCGGTGACCTCCGCGCCGCGGCTGATGTGCACGCCCAGTTCCTCTACCCATTCCAGGAGCAGCCGCTCGATGTGGTTCTGGAACAGCGCCAGCGTGTACGGGTGGCGCGTGGGCAGGCCGGACAGGTCAAGCTGCGTGCTGCCGAACGTTGCGGTCTGCACGGTCTTGCCCGCGGCGAGGAACCGGTCGGCGATGCCGCGCTGGTCCAGCAGTTCGATGCTGCGGGAGTGGATTCCGCCGCCGCGCGAGCCCGCCAGCTCCTGGGTGTCCCGCCGTTCGAGCACCGCGGCGTCCACCCCCGCCAGCTTCAGCTCACCGGCGAGCATCAGGCCGGTGGGCCCGCTCCCCACGATCACCACGTCGTGCATATATGCCCCCGCTTCGTTCCGCTTTCCGCCTGCAAGTATGCGGGGGCCAGGGGGCCTTGCGGCAAGGCCCCCGCGGGGAGGTACCTTGGAAATAGAGGGGGCTTATCCGGGACTTTAGGCCCTCCTCCTGCCGCCATTACTGCATAGGCTGATGCGTGGCCCCGTCATCCCGGCCATGAACGTCACTCAGCGCCCACCGCGGTGCTGAACACAGGGCACATCCCGGACTCAGCACGGCGAATGGTCTCCTCCCCCACATCTGGTGGTGCGCCGGCCCAACACGCACTTCTTGAGGCAAATGGAGAACCAAAATGAAGAAAGCTTTGTCGCGCCTGCTGCTGACGGCACTGCTGGCAGCAGTTGCGCTGATTGCCCCACAATCAGTTCAGGCGGCCCCGCCGCCACCTTCATACCCTGCTTGTGACGGCTTCGACGTCACTATCAGTTCGACTGGCGGCACCCAGGACGTCCGCATGACGCGGATCAAGGACGGCATCATCTACACGATTGTGGCTGGCAAGGGGACCACCATCACGGTAACGAATGCCGATACCGGAGAATCTGTGACATTCGGCACGAAGGGCTCGGTCACGAGGACTGCCACGAACATTGAAACCGGCGAGATTCAGTGGTCGCTTTCGGGTGCAAACCTGGTCCTGTTGTTCGACAAGGTTGATGTCGGCGGTCCGTCCACCATCCTTTACACCGGGCTCGTCACCTTCGTCACGGACAGCAACTACACCTTGTACGAGGGCATCGACCAGCAGTCGGGTACCCAACGGGACATCTGCGCAGAGCTCAGCTAACTGCGGAATTACGTAACCCGGACATGGGGAAAGCCCCTCCTAGGAGGGGCTTTCAACGTAGTGGTCATTTGTCTTCTGGCAATGGTCAGTGGTGATGCACTCCCCCTTCCCGGACGCCCCCGGCGCCCATCCGGACTATGACGCACACCACTTTAATAGCCCGGGCCGCCCCGGTGAAGAGGGTTGGGCAAAAAACTTGCCACGACGACGGCGGCACACGGCCCCCGGCGGCGGCCTTACTGGATGAGGTAGTGGCGTTCCTCGGCTGGCGCAGGCTTGAAGGCCTTGGGGAAGACGGCCTTCGACAGGGCCTTGAGGCCGATCGCCGGAAGCAGCACGGCCGCGATGCCGATGGACAGGCTGGTCCAGCCGATGTTTTCGAGCGTGCCGAGCGTGGGTTCCTGCGAAGCAGTGTTTGCCAAGGTTCTGACCTTTTTGTGAGACCGGTAATCGCTACAAGGCTACGGCACATGAGGTGGGCTGCGGTAACTGAGACGGCGGGCATGCGCCAGTTGAACGCGACCCAAAAGGGGTACGTGACAAGCGACGGTGCGGGATTTCCTTCGACTGCCTCTGGCCTTGAATCGACGCAGCGTGCCTACCGTGGAGGCCATCCCCGGAGGATGGAATGTGTAGGGTATGTCTGCTGGGATAATGGAAAGAAACAGTTGGGCTACCACAGGCGGGAACGCCCGGAATGGAGCGGTGATGGATACTGAATTGCCGCTGGCCAATGAGCTGGCCGCAGTGTTTGCGCGGCTTTCCAACGTGCTCCTGACCGAGGAGACGGTGGACCACGCCCTGAAACTCATTACTGACGCCGCCGTTTTGGCCGTGGATAACGCGGCGGGCGCCGGCGTGTCCCTGATCGACACGAACGGTCACAGAAGCAGCACCGCATCCACCGGCAGGATTGTGGAACAGGCGGACGCAATTCAATACGAGCTCGGGGAGGGCCCGTGCCTTAGCGCGTGGGCCACGGGAAACCCGGTGAACATTGCGGATGTCCGGACAGACCTTCGGTGGCCGGAATGGGGCCTTGCGGCGGACCGGCTGGGCTTGCGCTCGTGCGTCAGTGTTCCCCTGCTGTCCGGTGACCTTGCTTTTGGCGCGATCAAGATTTACTGGGCAAAGCCCAACGCGGCAACGCACCGGCTGGTCCGGCTGCTGGAACTGTTCGCGGCCCAGGCCTCGATCTTCCTGGCTAACGTGCAGGCCCGCGAACGGGGGCGGATGCTGAGCGAGCAGCTCAAAACAACGCTGGCCCAGCGCGACGCCATCAGCACCGCAAAAGGCATCGTGATGGCCGAGCAGCGGATGGGACACCACAACGCGATGCTTCACCTGATGACCAGGGCACTGAACGAGAACCGGACGCTGCAGGAAGTGGCGGAAGAAATCATCGAGTCTGCGGGCGGCCTCGATGATGACCGGGGGTGAACCATGGCTGTCCCAGGGGACGAGGACGAGCAGCGCCTAGGTTTCCGGCTGGCGTTTGAGGCAGCGCCGCTGAACCTCGAACAGATTTGGATCAAGTATTTCGGTATCGGGGGAAAAGCGGGCCTCACCGAGGTCCAGGCCTATGTCCATGGCGCGCTGAGCTTTCCCGTCCTTGAACGTGACCTGCTGGCGCATGCCCTGAACGAATCCCTGAACGCCCTTGGCGTGGACGGACGCCGCGCCAGCTACAGCCAGGACATCTACCCAAGGGCAGACGACGAGGGCCTGGGCGCAAACTGACCGCTCCGCCCGCTGCACCCACTGTTATTCATTGAAGCGTGCTCCTAGCATGAGTGTGTGGACAGAGGCGCGCAGAACAGGGACTTCCGGCTACTCCACCAGTTCATTCTTGACAGTGCGGAGATCAAGGCCCTTCTGGATGGAATTACGGGTCATGCTGCCGCCTTTTTGAGCCTTGCAGCTGACGTGCCGGTTGCCTGCGCCGTCACATTGAAGCAGCGTGAGCGCGCGTTCACCATCGCGGGCAGCAGCCGCCAGGCAGTCTTGCTGGATCGCATCGAGCAGGACCTGGACCAGGGTCCCAGCCAGGAAGCCCTCCGCAGCCAGAGCGTGGTTCTGCTGGCGGATACCGCCAGTGACAGGCGCTGGCCCCAGTACTCCGCCCGCCTGGCCGCTGCCGGCAACCACAGCGCCTTGGCTGCCCCCATCAACCTCGGTAGTGCCGCATCAGCCTCCTTGAATTTCTTCGCCCCAGCCACGGGGGTATTCACAAAGGCGACAGCCGTCCAGGCGGTGGCTTTCACGCGGATCGCGGGACTGGCCCTGGGCCTTACCCAGCGGGTCGCCGCCGCTGAACGGCTCGCGGAGGAACTGCGCTCGGCGTTGGACAGCCGCACAGAAATTGACCTCGCGTGCGGAATGATCATGGCCCAGAACCATTGCTCGCAGGAGCAGGCCTATCAATTCCTCATCCGGGCGTCCAACAACCAAAACATGAAACTCCACACAGTCGCGCAAAAGATTATCGAGCGGTTGTCCGGAGACAAGAAGACGGCCACCCACTTCGAGGCCTAACAGCGGCTGCGCCCGGGGCAATGGAAAGCTCGGGCAATGGAAAGCTCAGGCAATGGAAAAGGGGGCAGGAACGCCTTTGTTCCTGCCCCCTTTTCGCCCTGTTTCACAACCCCTGAGTGTGGACTGCGACATTCTCCGCCTTCCACAACGTTCGCTCTCTGGGACTTGCGCACCAGAGGCCCCCCAAAGCCGAAGGAAACACGAAACGATTAATTGATCAATTCATCAATTTCCAGTCTTGCCTCCGTCTGGGCAGGGTGTCAAGGGTAAGCGTCAGTCAGGCGCGCCCAGAGAGTCGCGGGCCACTTGGGTAAGAGTTTCATCCCTCCTGCGGGCCTCGGCCAGCAGCGCAGCGTGGACGGCATCCGGGCTGCTCCCTGTACGGAGGCTCAGGGATTCCACCGCTTTGTCCACCAGCGCCCGGGCCTGCACGGACTGCTCCAGGGTCGGAAGGAGGTCCGCCGGAAACGTGCCCGTGACTTCCTCCGCCGCGTGGGGCACTGCCGTCGCGCCCGTCCCGGCGAGGCCGCCGGCCGCTGCCCCCGCCCGGACAGCCAGGACCGAATCGGCCGCGGACAGGATCCGCGCTACCTCGGGAAAGGACAACCCGTAAAACAGCCGCCCTCCCGAGCGGGTTCCCGTGACCAGATGCTGGGCACGCAGTTGGGTGAGGTGGCCTGCCAAATGGGACGGCTTCAACCCCGTGGCATCGCACAACTCGGGCACTGTGGCCGGGCCGGCGACAAGCACGCCCAGCACCCGGGCGCGGGCAGGATGGGCCAGCGCCTTGAACAATTCCGCCTCTGCTGCGGCCAGCACGCCCGCGCCCGCAGCCTGCACCTTTTCGGTCACCCGCGCTCCTCAACAGGGCATTCCCTATACCCGATAACCCTGATTATCCCCCTCTCCCGCCGACCGGGCAGGTCAGCGATTGGTGGGATGCAAAATGTGGCGCGGGCAAGGCCGCGGGAAAGGACAGCGGCCCCGTGTGATGAATTTGGCGAGTCTTGATGAATTCTTGACCGTAACTGGCGCTGTTGTTGAGCGAGGACCTCCACAGTGATGCATGAAGGCACGGAGCGCACGAGATGCACCTGGGAATCTGGGTCCCAGTCACCCGGGCCTACGTCGGATAAAACCGATGGTCTCAACCGCTTGGCGGCGTCACGCAACGGCGCCGCCAAGCGCTTCCACATTCCATACAGACCAGGGGCCGATGGCGGAGGCCAAGCGGGTCAGCGTCGATCCACAACAAGCCATCGGCCCCCATGTACAGCCCACGACGCCGGCACCCGGCTTCGGCAATAAAGACCGGTTTAGGGACAGCAGGGCCACCCCGCGTTTTCGACACGCAAAGGGGCTGTCGCGGCCCATATATCGGTAGCGCGTACCTATTTGGGAGTCGGGAATTACTTTGCGCGTCGAAAACGACCGCCACCTACCGGGTCAGGGCGGCCCAGGATTCCAGAAACTTGCCGGCGATGTACGCATGGCCGGCGCTGTTGGGATGGGCGCCGTCGAAGTCGAAGCCCGGGCTGTTGGCCGTGGTGAACCAGCCGGCGTCGATCGGATCGATAAACGGAGCATTGGCTGCCGCGGCACCGGCCCGGACGGCCGTGTTCACGGCCCGCAGTTCCTCGGCGAGGGGCTGGGGCGCCGACGGCCCCATCACCACCACCTGCACCCCCGGCCAGAACCGGCGGGCCGCCTCAATGGTCTGCGTGGTGGCAACCCGGACCTCATCCGGGTTACCAAGCTGGGCATCGTTCTGTCCGCCCTGAAGGACCAGGACGTTGGGCACGAACGCCGGGTTCGCTGAGATCTTCCGCAACCGGGTCTCGTACTCGCCGCCCAGCTCGTCACGGGCCCCGCCACCCCAGGCGAACCCGGTACCGCCCACTCCGTCGATGGTGGCGGGATAACCGAGCTCCCCCGCAACGAGGTACGCCCATCCCTGGTCCGGCCGGGCTGCACCGTCCCCGAATGTGTACGAATCTCCCAGGATCAGAAGCACGGGCTGCGCCGGCAATTCGATCCGCACCGGCGGGGCCGAAGCCGTGGCAGTGGCGGTAGTAGTAGCGGCAGCAGTAGTGGTGGCCGTAGCACTGGGAGTGGCCGTGGGCGGCAGCGACGCAGTAGCCGTGGCCGGTATAGGGCGCACCGGCGCAGCTTCATCTGCTGCGGGCGGGCCCATCAAGGCGAGCGCTGCCACCCCGAACGCCGCGACTGCCAAAACAAAGAGGGCAGCGTACTTGATCCACCCCCGCGCCATGGGGCGCCCGCCGTTCCTCGTCACCCGGCACATCCTACCGGCCGCACACTGCCTGCCAGGGGCGGCAGAAACGGCGCGGGCAGTAACAGCGCGGGCAGTAACGGCCCAGTAACGCGGGTCTGATCGACTCTACCTGTGGTTCCCCCGTGTGTGAGGCCGGTGTGATCGTGAGGCCCGTGAGATGAGTCAGCCCTGGAGTTCGGTCCGGGTGGCGGGCCTGGCCCTGGACGTCCCGGCCCAGCTTCTTCCCTCGGGCGAGGCCGCCATCGAGGGCAGCGGGGCCCTCCTCGAAGGTGCCGGCATGCGGCTGACCGTTGATGCCAGCCCCTTCGCCGACCCCCTCACACGCTATGGAACCAAGCCCGGCTTCGAACACTGGCAGGAAGCGGTCGGCAGCTCCACCGCAGACTTCGTCCTGTTCGAAGAGGAGGGCACCCGCACCGTTGCCGTCACCATCCCGGGGCGGGCCACCGCCGTCGTCCATCAACCAGCTGGCGCCCCACGGGACGTCGCCCTGCGGATCCTGCGAAGCATCCGGACAGATCAAGGAGAATCCAATGACTGAAGAACTGTACTCCGCGGCGCCGTTCCTCGCCGCCGTCCAGAACACCGGCCCGGGCGAGAGCAACCCGGGCTTCAGCAAGGTGCAAAACTACCTCGAGCGCTTCGGCTACCTGGGGCCGTCCGCCGCCAGGGACGTCGGCGTCCTGGACGATCCCACCGCCGGGGCCCTGAGAAGCTTCCAGGAGTTCTTCAACCTCCCGGTCACCGGCGTGTTCGACGACGCCACCCGGGAAGCGATGATGCGGCCCCGCTGCGGGCTCCCGGACAAGCGCGGCGGCGACCTCGACTTCGCCACCGCGTGCGCGTGGGTGGACCGGACCCTGACGTTCGCCTTCGACACCGGCACCGACGACGTCGCCGGGACCGCCGAATTCGACGCCGTCCGGCGGGCCGTCCAGACCTGGCAGACAGTGGGCGGACTGACCTTCACCGAAGTCGCCGTCGGCTCCAGCCCGGACGTCCGCATCGGCTGGCGCCCCGCGGCAGACCCGGACCATTCGATGGTGGGCGGCGTCCTGGCCCACGCCGATTTCCCGCCCGGCTGCAGCGTCATCACCAACACCCTCCCCAAGCCGGTCCACTTCGACGACAGCGAACACGTCTGGAGCGTCGGCGCCGTGGCCAACGCCTTCGACATCGAAACCGTGGCGCTGCACGAATTCGGCCACATTGTGGGGCTGGCGCACTCCAGCGTTGCCGGCTCGGTGATGGCACCCACCGTGTCCTCCAACTTCACCAAACGCGCACTCACCCAGGACGACCTCGACGGGTTCCGGGCCCTGTACCCGGCCGCGCCCCAGCCATGGTCCGGGTGGAACTCCTTGGGCGGCGTCATCACCTCGGACATCGCCGTGGGCAACAACAAGGACGGGCGGCTGGAAGCTTTTGCCCGGGGCACCGATGGCGCTGTCTGGCACCGGTGGCAGACGGCCCCCAACGGCAACTGGGCCGGCTGGGCCTCCCTGGGCGGCGTCATCACCACCGAGATTGCGGTGGCCAACAACCAGGACGGCCGGCTGGAGATCTTCGCCCGCGGCACTGACAACGCCCTGTGGCACCGGTGGCAAAGCACGCCCAACGGAAACTGGGCCGGCTGGGCCTACCTGGGCGGCAGCATCACCGGCCCCGCCGCCACCGGGCGCAACGCCGACGGCCGGCTCGAAGTCTTCGCCAGGGGCACGGACGGCGCGGTATGGCACAAATGGCAGACGGCGCCGAACGGCAACTGGTCCGGCTGGGCGTCCCTGGGCGGGGTGATCACGTCCGAGATTGCCGTGGGCAGGAACAAGGACGGCCGCCTCGAAATCTTCGCCCGCGGCACCGACAACGCCCTCTGGCACAAATGGCAGACAGCCCCCAACAGCGGCTGGTCCGCCTGGGCCTCCCTGGGCGGCATCCTCACCTCCAACATCACCACCGGCACCAACGCGGACGGACGCCTCGAGGTCTTCGTCCGCGGCACCGACAACGCCCTCTGGCACAAATGGCAGACAGCCCCGAACAGCGGCTGGACCGGCTGGGCCTCCCTGGGCGGCATCCTCACCTCCGATATCGCCGTGGGCCGGAACGCGAGCGGCCGGCTGGAGGCCTTCGTCAGGGGCACCGACAACGCGCTGTGGCACATCTGGCAGACAGCCCCGAACAGCGGCTGGACCGGCTGGGCCTCCCTGGGCGGCATCCTCACCTCCAACATCACGGTGGGGAGCAACGCCGACGGCCGCCTGGAGGCCTTCGTCCGCGGCACGGACAACGCCCTCTGGCACAGGTGGCAGAACAGTCCCTTCCTGACCGGAGAATCCACCGAGGCTGCCGCCGCCGAAGAGGCAGCCGAAGAGGCAGCCGAAGAGACGGGCGCGGAGGAAGCGGCCGCAGCCGTGGTCCCGCAGACGGTGGAGATGCCCGCCGGGACCATGGCCGAGAGCCTGACAACCAACGGCCACCAGCAGCCGGCAGCAGCGGAGATGCCTGCCGGGTCAATGGAGGAACCTCCGGCCGGGGAACCGGCGGGAGATTCCGGCGGCCCGGGCAAGGAACGCGCATCGGACGCGATGCCGGACCGGGGCATGGCTGCCAGCGCCTGAGGCGCGTGGCAGGGAACTGCAGCGTACGACGGCGGGGCTGGGCCGCCGTCGTACGTCACCCCGGAAATACCCAAGGCCGCCCGCAGCGGCCAGGCAGTAAGAGCACCACACCCAGGAAATGGACAAGGCATGGACACCACCGACCGCCCTCTCCCCGGAGCAAGCAGCCCCGAAGCAAGCAGTGCCGAAGCAGCCAGCGACAACGACCAGATGCTGGCCTCGCTGCGGCAGTTCATCAGGACCAAGGGCGCCGCCTACCTCGAAGACCCCAACATCACCTCGATCGGGGTGGGCCACAAGGTGGTGGACGGGAAGCCGACCGGCGAGATCTCGCTCCAGTTCACCGTAGGCGAGAAAGTGGCCCCGGAGGCCCTGGAGTCCCTCAACACCAAGCCCATACCGGACACCATCATGGTGAACGGGATCCCGGTACAAACCGATGTGATCGAGCGGGACTACCGTCCCTCGTTCCGGGCAGTGGCAGAGGTTGAGCCCCCGCCCACCAAAGTCCGGCTGGACCCCATCCGGCCGGGAGTCAGCGTGGGCAACATCCACTCCAGCGCCGGCACCATCGCCTGCATCGTGTACGACCGGCACGACGGAACGCCGCTGGTCCTCAGCAACTGGCACGTCCTGCACGGCGATACCGGTGCCCTTGGCGACGTGGTGGTCCAGCCGGGCCCGCACGACGACAACCGGGTCAACGCCAACGGGCTGGGCCGGCTGGTGCGCTCCCACCTGGGCGTCGCGGGTGACTGTGCGGTGGCAACCATCACGGACCGCGGTTTCACCACGGCCATCCAGTCGCTGGACGTGACGCCGGACCAGCTCGGGGAACCGGAGATCGGCGACAAGGTGGTCAAGAGCGGCCGCACCACGGGCGTGACCCACGGGGTGGTGCGGCGGGTGGACGTGATCGCCAAGCTCTTTTACGGCGCTGCGGGGATGCACACCATCGGCGGCTTCGAAATCGGCCCGGACCCGGCCAACCCCTCCGTGGACGGGGAAATCAGCCGCGGCGGGGACTCGGGGTCGGCCTGGATTTTCAAGACCCCCTCCGGCGAGCTCACCACCGTCCTGGCGGGGCTGCACTTCGGCGGGGAATCAGGGGACAGCCCGGACGAGCACGCCCTGGCCTGCCTGCCGCAATCCGTGTTCGAGAAGCTGGAAATCACCCTGCGCCCGCCGGCGGCTCCCGAGGCCGAAGAGGTTGTTCCCGAGGGGTTCCTGAGCGACTTCCTCGGCCAGCCCGTTGCCCTGCCCACGCTCGGTGCCGCCGTGAACACCGACGGGGTCCGCTTCGGCGGCTCGGACATCATCCCGTACACCCACTTCTCGCTCTGCCTCAGCACGTCACGGCGGTTTGCCCGCTGGGTGGCGTGGAATATCGACGGCGGCAGCCTGCAGAAACTCAGCCGGTCCGGAATCAGCTTCATCAAGGACCCGCGTCTCCCTGTCGGCGTCCAGGTCGGCGACGAGCTTTACCGCGGCAACCGGGTGGACCGCGGCCATTTGGCACGGCGGGCCGACCTGGTGTGGGGAGCGGCGGACGAGGCCGGCCGGGCGAACAAGGACTCGTTCTACTTCACCAACATCACCCCGCAGTTGGAGGACTTCAACCAGAGCAGCAAGAACGGGGTCTGGGGGCGGCTCGAGGACGCGGTGTTCGAGGACGTGGACGTTGACAACCTGAAAGTCAGCGTGTTCGGCGGACCGGTGCTGCAGGACGGTGACCACGTCTACCGGGGAATTCCCCTGCCGCGCGAGTACTGGAAAATCATCGCGTTCGTGGAGCACGGGCAGCTCAAGGCCAGGGGCTTCCTGCTGACCCAGAACCTCGACCAGCTCGAAGCGCTTGAGCTCGACGAGTTCCGCGTGTTCCAGGTTGCCGTGAGCGAAATCGAGGCGCGGACCGTCCTGCAGTTCGCCGATGCGCTGCGGCAGGCGGACACCTTCGCCGTCCCCGAGGCGGTCGGCGACAGGCGGCCGCTGGAGGATACCTCGGACATCCAGTGGTGAATGCTTACTGGATGTCTTCGTCCGGGGGCGGGAGCTGGTAGCCCAGCTCCTCATCCACGGACTCCACTCCGCTCACGGACTTCAGGGCCTCCAGGCTGTCATCGGGGGCGGAGCCGGAAATGAACCCCATCTCCAGGACCTGTTCCACCTGCATGCCGCGGGCGCGCAGCGCGTCCGCGACATCGGCGATGGCGGACAGGTATTCCTGGTGCACCGTTACATTGATGTTGACCATTCCTCAGGTTATCCCTCATCGCGTAGCAGGCGGTTTCTGTGTTGGGCAGGCGGTTCCCTACACCGGGGCGGCCGTCCTACACCGGGGCGATGACCAGGCCGGAGCCAACGTCCAGCGACGGCGCAATGAGCCGGTCGCATTCCTGGACCAGCGAGGACCAGAGTTCGCGTCCGCGGAAGCCGGTGGCCTGCGCCCAGAGGGCGGCAACGCCGGCGGCGTGCGGGGTGGCCATGCTGGTGCCGCTGATGCTCCGGTACCGGGTGGGCATGGGCCAGGACGAGTAGACCTGCCAGCCGGGGCCGGCAACGTCCACCTGCCCGCCGCGGATTGGCAGGCTGCGCGCGGAGAAGAAGGCGACGTCCAGCTGGTGGTCCAAAGCGCCCACCGCCATGATGAACGGGCTGTTGGCCGGGGTGCCGACGAAGCCGAAGTTGCCTTGGAGGCGGCGGGCGTTGTTTCCGGCGGCGGCGATGATCAGCGTGCCGGCGTCCAGTGCCCGCTTGCCTGCCGCCACGTACGGCGGGTGGACCTGCGGGACGTCGGCCCCGAGGGACATGGAGATGATGTGGCAGCCGCTGGTCAGCGCCCAGTCAATCCCGGCCAGGATGCCGGCGTCGCTGCCGGAACCGGAGTTGCCCAGCACCTTGCCGGCGAAGATGTCAGCCTCGTAGGCCACGCCGTACCGTGGCCCGGTGGAGGGGGACTTGGAGCCGCAGGAGGTGCCGATGCAGTGCGTGCCGTGCCCGTGTCCGTCCTCGGGGCCCTCCCCTTGGACGAAGGAGCGGGTGGTGATGTTGCGTCCGGCGAAGTCAGGGTGGGTTGCATCGAAACCGGTGTCCAGGACCGCCACCTTGATCCCGCGCCCCGAGTACTGGGACGAGGTGGCCTGGACCGCCTGCAGACCCCACGTGAACTGGGCGGTGTCCTGGAAGATCGGCACCGTTGGCGCCGCCGCCCCGGTGCCCTGGCCGTTGCCGTTCAGGCGGGTATCCAGGTCCAGGACTGCATCGCGGTAGCCCCTGACGTACTCAGTGGGGGCCGCTGTGGGACCCGCCGGGAGGACGTGGTGGATCAGTTCCGGCGAGACGGACAGTACTGCGTTCTCCACCGCCTCGGTGGTCTGCAGCGCGCCGATCTGCTCCGGGGCTGCCGACACCACGGCGATGCCCAGGGAGCTGAAGTACGTGGCGTCCGCACCGCTGGTTTCCGAAACATCCACTTCGCGGTCCTGGAAGTCCCGCGAGTCCGCCACGTTGGCCAGGCCTGCCGATTCCAGCATGGAGGACGGGCTGGCGGCGTCCCTGGCAAAGACCACGATGAACCGGCCGGTGGTCTCGGCCCCCGAATAGTCCGCCGCCGGGACGGGCCCGGACGAACTCTCGGACGTGGGGAAGGAATTCGGGTCGATCATTTCAGGTCTCCTTTGCTGCGGGTTGAAGGATGGTGCGTGGGTTTCAGAGGGCCAGCGGCCTGGGCGTGACCGTGAGGCGCAGGCCTGCGTTGGTGCCGAGAAGGTGCCTGGACACCTCGGGAACGGGAATGAATCCCTGCCAGCGGTTCGGCGTAGGGTCGGAGTCCTTCAGCAGGTCCTCATCGCCGGCAGACCAGTCGCGCAGGGCACTGGGGATGGTGCTGTTCCACGCGGCCCAGGCCTTGGGCAGGGGCCGGTCCGCTGAAGGCGGCTCGATTTCCACCAGCAGGGTGTCCTGCCAGTCCTCCGTCTGTTCCAGGTGGTCGGCGAAGAAGAAGTGTCCGTCCTTTTCCGTGATGGACATCAGCCTGAGCTTAAGGGCCTGGCGGAGGCGGGGCACCACCTTCCCGTTCAGGAGCGGCCGCGGTGCCGTGGAGGAAAGGAACGTGGTCAACAGCGGGACCGGCGAGTCGATGGGGTCCCCGTCCTTCCAGTGCTCGATCTGCACCGGGCAGTAGTGGGCGGCAGTCTGTTCGTGGACCAGGACCGGCAGCCCCCGGATGGCCAGGCCCACGTCCAGCTGGAACTCCACCTCCGGCGGAAAGGACTTGCCCACGGTGAAGCCCACCAGTTCCACCTCGACTTTGAGGTCGGCGAACAGGAACCGCTGGAGGTTCTGGTAGCCCTCCTCGGAGTTGACGATGCCGTAGCGTCCGCTGTGGCTGCGGTGCACCACTGCCACCACCGCGCCCTTGACGGCCGCGTTGTCGATCTGGACCAGCCCGTCGCTGCGGGCACCCACCGCTTTGGAGGACAGGCCCAGGGCCACGTCGTAGTCCTCGGGGTTGGAACCCACCAGGCAGAACAGGTTCTCCAGGGGGAAGCCGTCCTCAGGCATCTCGGTGGCCCGGAAATTTTCACGCGTCAGGGTGCCCCGGAGCGCCGGCGGCGTGAGGTAGTCGTACATCCGGTCGGGTCCGAAGATATCGGCCCCCTGGAGCCGGGTGGCATCCCGCAGCCTCTCGAGCAGGCCGAACCCGACGGCGAATTTGATGCCGCCGTGGGGGGTGGCATACGTGAAGACCCGGGCAACGTATTTGGCCCCCGCGGCGGGGTCGATCCCGCCGTCGCCGGCCAGGCTTTCCGGGATCACCCGCTGCAGCAGGGAGCGGCAGATGAGCCCGCCCATGGAGTGCGCCACCAGGAAGACCTTCGGCGCTCCGGTCTTTTCCAGCACGAGTTTGATCATGCTGAACAGGTCCCGTGCCGCTTCCTCGAACGAGAAGTTTTCGGGGTCCGCGTCGAAGGTGTCCGCCGCGTCGTCGTAGAAGCGGTGGATCCAGATCGATGCCGGATTCACCGAGCCGGCGTCCACACTGTTGAGGAACGCCAGCTGGTCCCCGTGGACCGGCACCTCGTACTGGTGGTCCGCCACCAGGCGCAGCATCGGGGACTCGAACTGGTGGAATCTTGCCCGTCCGCTGCCGTCGGCGCGGACATGGACGGACCCCTGGCTGAAGCCGTAGAAGGGATCGTCAACAGCGCTGTTGACGGCGGAGCCGGTGCCGGCGAACCCCCGGACGTAGATCACCGGCAGGCGGCCGTCGTGAAAGGCATTTCCCATGCGGAGAGTGCACCACGGGTGCCGTTACGGCGGCGTTACTGCCCAGAGCGTACGGCTTAGAGGGGGCGGAACGCCGGCCGAACGCCCAGCAGGGAACCGGCGGCGGTGACGATGCGGTCTGCCACGGGATGTTCTGCCGCCGTCTGCCGGTCCAGCAGGTCGGCCACAAGGCCGGTGAGGGAGGCGGACGGCTGCAGGCCCATGTCCGTCTCCAGCTGCTCCCGGTACCGCTCGTAGGCGCGAATCGCTGCCCCCGGATTTCCACGCTGGAGCTCGCCTTCGATGAGGAAGGACACAGCGCCCTCGTACAGCGGCTCGATTTCCAGGGTGGCGCGTGCAGCCTCCGTCGCTGTTTCGGGGTCGCCGGCGGCAAGGGACTTCCGTGCCACGAGGGCCAGGGCCTGGAGGCGGTCCTCCGTGAGGCGGTTCTGGGCGAAAACCACCCAGTCCTCGTACCAGCCAGGAAGGAGCTCAGCGTCGCGCAGCTCACGCAGCAGGGAGGCGGGGCTTCCGCTGTACCGGTCGTCCTGCAGTGCCTGGATCTGGGAGCGGATCCGCTGCACGTCCACCTCAACCCGCTCGTCAAGCGACAGCGTTGCCCCGCCGTTGACGATCAGCCCCGGCACCTCGCGGGAAATCAGGTGCACACTGACCCGCAGGCTTTCCAGGGCCCTGGCGTCAGGGAACTCCGGCCACAACAGGCCGCTGAGATGGGCCCGCAGGCTCGGTCCCCGGATGGCCAGGGATGCAATGAGCCGCTGCTGGCGCGTGGCAACGTGAAGGGTCACATCGTCCCGGCGGAGCCGCCAGGACCGAAGTAAGTCCAGTTTTAGTTCCCCATTATCGACCGTGCCCATCGAAACCTGATTTCCGATTTGTCAAAAACATGGAGGAGGTATGAATGAGGATCCACAGTACGAACGGCGCTGTCAATAAGCTCTCTCCCCTTTTCCATAGGAGATAGCACGCTCTCCTATAGCGGTAAAAGAGTGTCATAGGGGCCCGGGGTTTACTTCAGGGTTGGGACCAGGGGCTTGAGGGGTGGGCCAACAGCAGGTCCGGCAGGGGGTTTGAGGGGTGGCGGCGTCGAAGGTGGCGGTGTTGCCGTCCCGGAACTTCCCGACGGCGTGGGCGCGGGTGGCGACGTCGAGACCGACGGCGAGGGCTCCGCCGTCGAACTTGTGGTAGGTGGCAGGGTGGCCTCGGGGGCGATCCCTGCAGCCATCCCCAGCGGAACTGAAATGCCCTTTGTGGGCCGTGCCTTCGCAGCGTCCGGCGCGGCGACGGATACTTCCAGGTTTGCCTCCCGCACCTTGGTGGCGGTCCATTCCCCGCGGACAATGCAGGTTTCGCCGGGTTTCAGGATGCCGGTACAGCCGTTGAAGATTACCCGGAAAGCGGTGTTGTTGATGCCGGCGTCGGGCACGGTCACGTCGGAACCGGTGCCGTTGGTGACTTCTATCGACTCCACCGTGCCGGCTTCGGCGAGGGGGCCCGCCTGTCCGGCCTGGACAATCCAGTTCTCCTCACCGATCCGCACCCGGTTCTCAACGACTGGGATGTCTTCGGTCCGGGCGCTCCCCGTGCCTCCCGCACCGCCTGGAGTGCCCGTGCAGGACGACAGGACGCCCAGGCCAAGAAGGCAGGCAATGCATTTTCCTATTGCTGGATATCGCATTTTCAGCCTCCCGGAAGAAATTCCACCCGGTATTCCGGATTGTCGTCCAGAATGATCGCCACCCCGGTATCGCGCCGCCAGCCTTCGGGAAGGAGGAAGAACTTGTCCGCGCTCCTGGTGACGAATTTCAGTCCCGTGTATTTGAAGTGGAATTTAGCGTCCGGATCGGAAATCCTGTCCTCGCGGACCGGGCTGGCGAGAGCCAGCGACTGGACGCTGTAAACCACCACGGAGGGGCGTTTCGCCAGCTCGCGGGCATATTCCCGGGACCTGCCGGTCCCCAGTGCCCCCGCATACAGGGCGCAGGCCCAGAACAGTGCCAGGACCACCAGCAGCACAGCGCACACGTAGCCGAGCTTTTCCCACGTCGGGGGGCGCCTGAGCGTTCCGGCGTCGGACGTGGCCAGCCTGCGGAGCACCCAGAAGGCGTAGGCGCTCACCGCGACGCCGCTGCCCAGGGCCGCGGGTTCGAAGAGGAACGGGGTGGCGAACGGCGGTTCCTCGAACATCACCCACACGCCGAGCCCGGTGATCAGGACGCCGGCGCAGAGGATGGTCCACGCCGCGACGAGAAGGTACCGGTAAAGGCCGGGCCTGCCGATGATGCTGGCCGTCAAGGCGTGAATGCCGATGCATGCAAGGGTGATGAGCAGGGTGGAGATGGCGGGGACAATGATCGCGTCGGCGCTGCGCAGAAGATAGTCGACCGTGGAGTACTCGAGGATGCTTTGGTCTATCCCGAAATAGGCGGTGCGGGTGGCCGTCATGGTCCAGCTGAACCAGAGTGCCAGCGCCGTGGCCACCGTGCTGAGGGGCGCGATAATCGCAAACCACTGAACTATTGTGTGGCTGAGGTCCGCCCCCGTGGTGGCTGCCGCAGGCCCCTTCCCACCGGCGGCACCGGAGCGGGCCGCCCGCCGCGCTGTCCACGCGCGGCTGGGCTGCGTGTCCGGCCACCGTGCCGGAGGCCTGCCCGGGTTCACTGCTGCTCCTGGTGCCTGGTGGGCATTTTCGCATTTGCGCACATCGGCCGTTACTGCGGCGTTACTGCCGGTGCCCCCCTCCGGAAGGAGGCGTACGACGGCGGCGCGCGCCCGCCGTCGTACGTTCCACTTTGGGAGGTGAGGGAACGGTTGCAGAACCGTAACCCGGGGGTCGTTCCTTCCCCGCACATCACCCGCTACTGTCAGGTGCACCATCCGGGGCACAACGGAAGAGGCACGATGAGCATCGACGTCGAAATTGGCAGCGGCCTCAGCGACGGGGACGCGGCGCATTTTGCGGCCAAGACGGAAGTAATCACCACAGCGATGCAACGAGTACAGGAAAGCCACCCCGCCTACAGCTGGGTGTGGACGGACGAGATCCGCTGCCGCGGCTGCAATGCCAGCCTGGACATACCCCGCATCGCCAGCACGAAGGCCAACGCGGACAGGGCCTTCGAGGCGCATCAGTCAGCGCAGCTGGACTACCTGCTGGGAGTGGATGGGTTGCTGGGCGGGGGCCTGCCCTAAGCGGGGTGCGCCGCGGACGTACCGCCGGCGGCCGGCGGCCGGTCCTTCCGGGTACCCAGCACCAGGCCAAGCCCGGGCACGGTGCGTGAAAAGTGGCCGATCCCGAACGACAGGGCCACGCCCGCCACCGCCACCGCGAGGAACTTCACTCCTGCGGGCCATGGGCACTGGAGAATGGCCACCTGCAATCCCACCACGATGTAGACGTGGAGGATGTAGGCCGCGTAACTGGCCGTCGCCATCGCTGCCAGCAGCCGCCAGCTCCGGTGGAACACCTCGCGGAACAGCACCATCAGTCCCACGGACAGGCCGATGCACACCAGCGTTTCCAGCGAGACGCGTACCAGCGAAGGCCAGCCGAACCCGCCGGTTGCGGTCAGGGTGAACCACAGGTTGAACGCCTGGAGCGAGAAAATGGCTACGGTGGCAAGGAAACCCACCGCCAGCCAGAGCAGGCCAACGGCTTTGGGGATGCGCGTGAACCAGTGGTTCCGGTAGGCCACGATGCCCAGCGCGAACAGGCTCACGTACTGCGCAAAATTCGCCGGCTCTGCGGGCACCACAAAGAAGAGCGGCAGCCAGGAGTCAACGGGAAACCACCACCTGATGATCCAGGTGGCCAGGATCAGGACCACCGCGAAACCCAGGAGCGCAGCATTGCCCGGTGGCGGCAACAGACCACTTTCTCTGCCGGCTGTGCGTCCCGCCACGGCGCGTGATCGCCGGCGCCCGGCCCACAGCGCATAAACGGCCGTGTAGATGAGGAGGTGTCCCAGGAACCACAGGTGGAAGTAGGCGCCCTGCCATGCAGTCCCATAAAGCCCTTTGAAGAATGCCCAGGGCTCGGGACGCCCGGAGGCCAGGTAGGCGAGCGGGATGTTCACCAACACCACAAAGACCACCAGCGGGATGCCGATCCTGGTCCACCGCTCCCGCAGGAACCGGCGCGGACCCTTCCGCTCGTAGGAGGCCGGCGTGAAGTAACCGGCGATCAGGAACAGCATCCCCAGGCCGACGGCGGCGTTCACCGTATAGAACGGACGGAACCAGTCGCTCGTGGCGGCATCCTCCACCGGCCAGAAGCCGCCGGTGGGCCCGTAGGCCTGCGCGGCGTGGTGGATGATCACCATGGAGATGATCAGGACCCTCAGGACGTCCAGGAAAACCAGGCGCCCCTCACCGGCCGCGGCCGGCAGTCCCGACCTTGCTGCATGGGGCATCTCAGGGCCTCCTTGCCTGCTGGTGGCCACCCCTCTGTTTGATCGTCTTGTTTGATCGTCGTCCGGACCCGGCCCGCCCTCCAGAGCCGAAAGACCCGCCTGAAACGGGTCAGGCGACCGCCGTTCTGGATTTTCGACCCACAAAGTGGATGACGCTACCGATATATGGGTGGCGCCATCCACTATGCGCGTCGGGAATGGATTTGCGCGTCGAAACGACGGCAGCCCGACGGCCCAGGCTAGATGTCCGCCAGGAGGCTCGTCGGGTTTTCGATGGCGTCCGCCACGAAGCGGAGGAAGCCGCCGGCCGTGCCGCCGTCGCAGACGCGGTGGTCGAAGGTCAGGGTGAGCTCGGTGACCTTGCGGACCGCCAGCTCGCCGTTCACCACCCACGGCTTGTCGATGATCCGGCCCACGCCGAGGATCCCCACCTCGGGGTGGTTGATGATCGCCGCGGAGCCGTCGACGCCGAACACGCCGTAGTTGTTCAGCGTGAACGTTCCGCTGCCCAGCTCAGCCGGGGTCGCCTTGCCGTCCCGGGCCACATTGGTGAGCCGGCGGATCTCTCTGTCGAGTTCACGGGCGCTGAGCTTCTCGGCACCGCGCACGGAAGGAACCACCAGGCCGCGGTCGGTCTGGGCGGCGAAGCCGAGGTTGATGCCGTCGAAAGCGACGATCTCCTGCGACCCGTCCTCCGCCGTCTCGATCCGCGTGTTCAGTTCCGGGTACTTCTTCAGCCCCGCCGTGACGAACCGGGCAATGAACGCGAGCAGGCCGGGAACCTCCGCGCCGTTGGCCTTCAGCCCCTGTCGCAGCTCCACCAGCGCCGTGGCGTCGACGTCCACCCAGACCGTTGCTTCCGGGATCTCGGAGCGGCTGCGGGCCATGTTCGCGGCCACCGCCTTGCGGACGCCGCGGACGGGCGTGCGTGCGGCGATGTCGAGTCCGGTGCGGGCGTCACGGCCCTGGGCTTCGGCGGGCGCGGTTGCGGCGGGTTCTTCCACCGGGGCGGGCTTGGCCTGGACGGGCGTGGCCTCGACGGGCTCGGCCGCCGGCGCTGCTGTCCGCAGTGCGGCTTCCACGTCGCGGCGCATGATCAGGCCGCTGTCGCCGGAGCCGGAGATGTCGCCGAGGTCGACGCCGTGCTCGCGTGCCATGCGCCGGACCAGCGGGGAGATCACGGCGCCCAGCTTGCCGGGAACGCGGGTGCGCAGGAGCGCAAGCTCGTCCTCCTTGGACTCACCAGGCTTGGTTTCCTGCGGCTCCAGCACCGACACCGAAGCTTTGGGAGCACGGGTACGGCGGGCAACGCCGTGACCGCCTGGAGTTCCATACCCAATCAGAACATTTCCAGATCCGGCCCGTTCCTCCTCACGGTACGTTTCCGCCTCAGCCGCCGCGGATGATGCCGCCCCGGGAGTGGCATCGGGCCTTCCTGAGCCGGCAGCATCGTCCGCAGGACGAATGCTGTCCGGCGAAGGGGCGGGGGCGGCATAATCCGCGGCCCCACCCGCGTCGGAAACCGCGGCGACGCCAGTAGAGAGCGGCGTCACCGAGATCAGCGGCTTCCCCACGTCAAGGGTCTCCCCCGGTTTCCCGTGCAGCTCGGCCACAATCCCGGCATAGGGAGAGGGTACTTCGACGGCGGACTTGGCGGTCTCCACCTCGGCGATGGGCTGGTCAACAGCAATTTCGTCGCCAACGGAGACATGCCAGGCCACCAGTTCGGCTTCGGTGAGGCCTTCGCCCAGGTCGGGCAGCAAAAACACGCGCGGTTCGCTCATGGTCAGTTCTCCCACTGAAGGTCGTCAACGGCGTCGAGGATGCGGTCCACGCCGGGCAGGTAGTACTTCTCGAGTTTGGGCGCCGGGTACGGGACGTCGAAGCCGGTGACGCGGCGGATGGGGGCGGCCAGGTAGTGGAAGCAGCGTTCCTGCACCCGGGCCACGATCTCGGAGGACACGGACGCAAACCCGTGCGCCTCGGCGATCACCACGGCCCGGCCGGTCTTGCGGACGGACGCGGACACAGTGTCGTCGTCGAACGGCACGATGGTCCGCACGTCGATCACTTCCAGCGAGCGCCCCTCCAGCGCAGCAGCTTCGGCGGCAGCCAAAGCGGTGGGCACGGACGGGCCGTAGGCAATCAGCGTGGCGTCGGTGCCGGGACGCGCGACGGCGGCCCGCCCCTCGGAGCCACGTCCCGCCGTCGTGCCTTCCGCACGAAGCCCTTCCTCATGCTGGCGCCGCAGCTCGGCCAGGTCCACGGAGTCCTTGGTCCAGTACATCTTCTTGGGCTCCATGAAGATGATGGGGTCGTCCGAGTCGATGGCTTCGCGGAGCATGCGGTAGCCGTCCGCCACGGTGGCCGGGGTGTAGACCTTGAGGCCGGCGGTGTGGGCGTAGTAGGACTCGGAGGAGTCGCAGTGGTGCTCCACTCCCCCGATGCCGCCGCCGTACGGGATGCGGATCACCAGGGGCAGCTTCACGGCGCCGCGGGTGCGGTTGTGCATCTTGGCCACGTGGCTGACGATCTGTTCAAACGCCGGGTAGGCGAACGCGTCGAACTGCATCTCGATGACGGGGCGCATGCCGTTGATGGCCATGCCCACGGCCATGCCGACGATGCCGGATTCGGCCAGCGGGGTGTCGAAGCAGCGCTGCTCGCCGAAGGTGGCGGTGAGGCCGTCGGTGATGCGGAAGACGCCGCCCAGGGTGCCCACGTCCTCGCCGAAGACCAGGACGGAGGAGTCCGCGGACATGGCGTCAGCGAGGGCGGTGTTGAGGGCCTTGGCCATGGTGACCGGCTGCGGGCCGGCGGCTTCGGCGGACGCTGCCGCGGAGGCGGCGGCCCGGGCGGTGGCGGCGGAAACGTTGCCGTTGGCCTCGGACGAGGTGGTGATGGTGGGGCTCACTTGCCGGCCTCCTTCGAATCAGTAGACGAGGCGTCGCGGGCGATCTCGTCGGCGAGCATGGCGGACTGTTCCTTCAGCTGCGGCGTCTGCCGGGCGAAGACGTGGCGGAAGAGGTCCTGCGGATCCACCGGGACGTCCTCACTGAGGCCTTCGCGGAGCTGCGCGGCAACCGCTTCAGCGTGGGCAGTGATCCTGGCCTCGCCGTCGTCGTCCAGCAAACCGCGGTCGGTGAGGTAGGTGCGCATCCGGGTCAGCGGGTCTTTGGCCCGCCACTCGGCCACCTCCGCGCTTTCCCGGTAGCGGGTGTCGTCGTCGGCATTGGTGTGGGCCTGCATGCGGTAAGTGTTGGCCTCCACCAGCAGCGGGCCGGAGCCCTCGCGGGCGAGTTTCACGGCGCGGTCCAGGACGGCGAGGAGGGCCACGACGTCGTTGCCGTCCACGCGTTCGCCGGCCATGCCGTAGCCCACGGCCTTGTGGGCGAGCGACGGCGCCACGGACTGGTGTGCCAGCGGCACCGAGATGGCGTACTTGTTGTTCTGGACGAAGAAGATGACGGGCAGGTGGAAGACGGCGGCGAAGTTGAGGGCCTCGTGGAAGTCGCCTTCGCTGGTGGCGCCGTCGCCGCACATGGCCAGCACCACGGTGTCCTCGCCGCGGAGCTTGGCGGCATGCGCGACTCCGACGGCGTGCAGCAGCTGGGTGGTCAGTGGGGTGCACTGGATGCCCACCTTGTACTGGAGGGGGTCGTAGCCGCCGTGCCAGTCGCCGCGGAAGATGGTCATGACCTGCACGGGGTCCACGCCGCGGGTCATGACGGCGACGGCGTCGCGGTAGGTGGGGAACATCCAGTCGCCCTGGGACAGGCAGAGGGCGGCGGCCACCTGGCAGGCTTCCTGGCCGTGGCTGGAGGGGTAGACGGCCATGCGGCCCTGCCGGACCAGGGCGGAGTTCTGGTCGTTGACGCGGCGGCCGACGACGAGCTGTTCGTACGCTGCCAGCAGTTCAGCATCGCCGGGCACGGGGTATTCGTGGCCGGGCTGGGTGCCCTGCTCACCTTCGGGCTTGAGCCGGCCGTCCGGGTCCACCATCTGGATCTGGTGCCGGGCGGGGAGCATGTAGTCCTCCACCGTGATGCCGAACTTCTTCACGGCCTCGGTGAGCGCATCCTCTGCGGGCGCGGCCGGGCTGGTGTGCGGCGCGGTGTGGTCTGCGGAGATCGTCATTGGTCCGTCCTTCGGTAGCCACTATTCCCTCCCAGTATTGTCCCGGAGCAGGTTTCGTATCCAGCTCCTGCGCAAATCGTGGAGAAGCTGCTCCGATCTGCCTAGGATGGGAGACGAATTGTCACTGTGATGTGGATTACCGACGGGAGCCGTGGACGAAATGGCGGGCAAGGAAACTGCGGCCGCAGAGGTGCCGTTGGACGAGATCGACCGCGCCATCATCGCCGAGCTCACCCGGGACGGCCGGATGTCCGTGACGCAAGTGGCGGAGAACGTCCACATCTCCCGGGCGCACGCCTACACCCGGATTGCGCGGCTGACCGGCGAGGGCGTGCTGACCCGGTTCACGGCGCTGGTGGACCCGATCAAAGCGGGGCTGAAATCCTCGGCCTACGTGACGCTGAAGCTGAAGCAGGATTCCTGGCGGGAACTGCGGGACCAGCTGGGTGCCATCCCGGAAGTGCACCACATCGCCTTGGTGGGCGGGGACTTCGACGTGATCCTGCTGGTCCGGGCGGTGGACAACATCGACCTGCGCCGGGTCATCTTCGACCAGCTGCAGACCATGCCGGGGGTGCTGGACACGCAGACGTTCCTGGTGTTTGAGGATGTGGATACGCGGTAGGAGGCTCCCCGGTAAGGGGAACGCTCTAGCCGTCGAGCGACGCCGCGGTGCTGTGCCGCGGCACCACGACGTGCACGGCGTTGCGGTCGATGGTGAAGTCCGCGGGCGTGACCGTGGCGATCTCGCCGTCGAGGTTCACCGGCATCGGCGGCTCGGTCACCAGCCGGACACGTTGGGTGGTCAGGTGGTACACGCCGTCGCGCTCAACGAAGCTGCCGTCCTTGAGAAGCCGGGCGATCCTCACATGCTCCCGCAGCGGCGCCCCGGGGATGGCGTAGATATCGAGGGTGTGGTCATCGATCCCTGCGGTGGGCGAGACCGCGTTGCCGCCCCCGTAGTGCCGGCCGTTGCCCACTGCGACCTGCAGCATGTCCTCCAGCTCCAGGGTTTGATGGTCCCCCTCCGGGAACTCAAGCCGGGCACGGAAGGGCTTGTGTTTGGCATAGGCGCGGACAGCGGCAACGCCGTAGGCCAGCGGCCCCAGCCTCCGCTTCAGCCGCGGGCTCAGACCTTCGGTGACACCGACGGACAGGCCAACGGATGCAACGTTGAGGAAGGGCTGGCCATTGGCCCGTCCAAGATCGATGTCCACCACCTTCCCGTCGGCGAGCGCAGCACAGGCCGCGTCCAGGTTGCTGGGGATGTCCAGCGTGCGGGCAAGGTCGTTGGCGGTCCCCAGCGGAAGGACCCCCAGCACGATCCGGGTTCCGGCGAGCCTGCCGGCGGCGAAGGACACAGTGCCGTCGCCGCCGCCGACAACCACCAGGTCATGGCCGTCGGCGGCCACCCTGTCGAGGGTTCCGGCCAATTCCGCGCCCGATCTGATGCGATGCACGGCAGAGATGGCGAGGCCGGCCCTGTGTAGCTTGTCCAGCACGAGGTCCGGCGCTGCCGCTGCCCGGCGCGCGCCCGCATTGATCACCAGGGCAGCGGAGTCCGCATCTCGGGCAGCTTTCATGGGGACCATCCTAGGTGGATGAACCTGGGAGATTCCCGGGGGCGACGGCGGCAGGTCGCCGGAGCAGGTGAAATAACGGCGGCCGTGGGCGCGTTTTTCCATCAAGGGTTTCGCGGTTCACCTGCAGGAGGATTCCATGACCAGGATCAAGGTCATCATGGGAACAACCAGGACCGGACGCTTCAATGAACGGGTGGTCCCCTGGGTGCTCAGGCGGCTGCAGGACTACGGGTTCGAGGTTGAGCTGGTGGACCTGCGAGACTACCCGTTGCCCTTCTTCGACCAGAAGCCGCCGTCCGTGACGAAACGCAACTACCCCAATGAGGACGTGGCACGGCTGGGCCGGAAACTCGATGAAGCCGACGGGTTCGTCATCCTGACCGGCGAGTACAACCACGGCTACCCGGCTGTACTGAAGAACGCCATCGACCACACCTTCGTGGAATGGCAGCGCAAACCCGTGGCATTCATCGGCTGGGGCGGCGTGGGCGGGGCCCGCGTCATAGAGCAGCTGCGGATGGTGGCTGTGGAACTCGAGATGGCTCCCGTGCGCCATGCCGTGCATATTCTTCCGGAGATCATCCGCCCTGCCATGCAGTCGAAGGATCCCTCCGACTTCAGCGTGTTCGAGCCGATTGAGCCGAAACTCCAGGCCCTGGCGGAAGCACTTGCCTGGTGGGCGGAAACCCTTGCCAAGGGGCGGGCGGCGTCCGGTTAGGCAGGGTGTTCCGGCGCGGACGGGAAAGCCTGACCGGCCCGTTCAATCTGGGCAGGTTGTTGGCGGCTTTGCAGAGGCGCAACGCGTGCGCGGTGCCGGATGCAGTACCCGCCGCAAGCGGCCGGGAATTACCGGTACCCGTCCACGATAGCGGCGGCGATCTCTTTGTAGGCCCGCCGCGTCTCCGGCTTCAGCACATCCAGGGTCACCAAATCCCCGTCGGCAACACCCCGGTCGTGCGGCACGGCGATGAGTTCGCGGCAGATCCCCGCCAGATGCTCCTGGATCGCGTCCTTGTCCACCCGGGAGGACACCTCGTCCTTGTCCGTGATCACCACAATGGCGTTCCGGGCTAGGTCCTCGTAACCGTGGCTGGCCAGCCAGTGCAGGGTGCTGCGGGCACGCTTGGCGCCGGACACCGCATAGCCGGCAGCGATCACCAGATTGTCGGCCGACTGCAGGATCCCGCTCATCGCGTTGTGCGTCACGCCGGTGCCGCAGTCGGTCAGTGCCACCGAGTAGTAGCTGGAGATGAGCTTGCGGATCCGCAAATACTCTTCCGCCGTCAAAGAGTCCGAGACCTCCGGGTCCTGCTCCCCCGCGATCAGGTGCAGCCGGCCCGCGTGGTGCATGTACCGCGCCAAAGCCGTCAGCGAATCGATGGATTCGATGTTCCTGAGCAGGTCCGTGATGGTCCGCGGACTGGACTGCTGGTAGATCCCCTCGCCGAGCGCACGCTCCACCAGGTCTCCCGAGTCAGGGTTGGCGTCGATGGCGCAGGGCGCATCGCCACGGTATTCGGCCAGGGTCAGGCCGACACCCACCGTGGTGGAGGTCTTGCCGATGCCGCCCTTGAGGCTCAGGATGGCGGTGTTGTAGCTGCCTTGGAGTTGCCGCGAAATCCTGCGCGCCAGCTCGTCCTCCTGGCGCTGCTTGGGACCGGGCCCCAGGTTCCACGCGCCGCCGGTCAGGTTGTACAGCGCGCCGCGGAAGCCGCCCACCGGACGGGGCTTCTGCTCCTTGACGAACAGTCCGGGTGAGCTGATGAAGTCCGGCATGGGGCTTTCGGAGATCGCCTCGGCCACCCTAGGGCGGCTGCGGCGGAAGGACGGTGCTTCCTCGGGGGCTTCCGACGGCGGCACAGCAGCTTCGGGGGCCGCTTCCGCGGGTGCGGAGGACGGCGCCCTGGTCGGCTTGGTCGCGTCGGCTGCGGCGGCTGCTTCCGCCCAGGACGTCCGGCGCGTAACCGGCCCTTCGGCATCGTTCTGGCTGGGCATTTTGGGGCTTATGGTTGGCATGGTTCCTGTCCAGGCATCCTTCACTGAGCCGTCGGCACGACGAAGGTCGCGGCGTCGGCGCAGCTGCGGCTGCCCTGCATCCTGTGCTTGGGCGCCTGCATTCTGATCCGCCGGATCTGGCATGTCTGTCCCCCCGGACGCTCGGCAAACGGTTGTGCGGCACTGGTTCAATCAGTAAGTCTAGGCTGGTCAGCGCAGGAGTACCTGCCCGCCGGCCACGGATGTCGGCCGAGGCCGGGGCTACTTATTGTCCGCGCCCGGTTCCTGCGCCTTATCTTTTGAGGGATTCTGGGCGTGCTCCGTGGCTGCATTGCTGTTCAGCTGGGACGCGCTCGGGACGGTCCAGGGGACCGAATTCGCTGCCGTGTGTGCCTTTTGGTAGTCCGTCATCGTTGTGTTGGCCGAGGCGGCGGCGGGGTGGAGGGGCTGCAGCGGCCATTTGGCCGGGTCGGTGTATGTGCCGTTCAGGATGGTTTCGAAGTGGAGGTGGCAGCCTGTCGACGCCCCCGTGGTCCCCACCTGGGCGAGAAGTTCGCCGGCCTGCACGTGCTGTCCGGTATGGACGGCGATTCCCTCGAGGTGGTTGTAGGTGGTGATCAGTCCATTGCCGTGGTCGATTTCCACCCTGTTGCCGCCGCCCCAGGGGTGCCAGCCCACCACCCGCACCAGGCCAGTGTCCGCGGCATAAACGCCCGTCCCGCAGGCTGCGGAGAAATCAAGTCCCCAGTGGAACTCCCCCGCCGACCCGGTAATGGGGCTGGTCCGGAGACCGAAGGGCGAGCTCGGCGCAAGCGATGGCAGCGGCGCCTCCAGAGTCCCGGCAGCCGGGCGCACCGGGGCGGAGGACACACTGACTTTTGCGGTCTCTTTCCTGGCTTCGGTACGCACCGTCGAGCGGGTGTAGGCGAGCCGGGCGTCCGCTGAAGCGGACAGGGCCGCCGAGCTCAAGTCGGGATTCTGTGCAATCGCCGGGGCGGCGGCTGGTGGGGTCCCCGCGCCGCCGGGCGTTTGGCCGGAGGCGGAAAACGAGCCGTCTGCCTGAAGCCCGACGGCAAGGACGGCGAGAACAGCGCTGCCTGTGCCGACAGCCAGACGTGCGGCACGGCGCCGGCGCTGCCCGTTACGGCGGACAGCAGCCCGCGCCAGATGTTTAGCCAATATGAATCCCCCAATAGTGGCCGCCCAGGAGCCAGGAAATGGGCGGCGTTTCATCCATGGGACCATGGCCTGCAGGCCCGGAATCCGGAAAATGCTGGGTTTGTGAATAACCTATGCAAACCCTCGCGCTGGTCTTGCCGAATTGTGCGAGACCTTGCAGAAAGCTGGGGTCAGTTGAGGGAGACCGGTGGGCGGCGGCAGGGCGGGCGCCGCGGACGGCACGCCGCCGCAGGTCATGACGGCTTCCTAACCGTGACGGGGGTAGACGGCCATGCGCCCCTGCCGGACCAGGGCGGAGTTCTGGTCGTTGACGCGGCGGCCGACGCCATCATCGGCGAGCCACCCGGAGCCACTTGGGCGCCAGCCCTCACGTGCACCCCATCCCCCTGGCAGGCGTCGACTTCGATGTGATCCCGCTGGCCCGCGTCGTGGACAACATCGGCCTGCGCCGGGACGTCTTCGACCAGCTGCAGTCCAGGCCGGGGTACTGGACACGCAGACGTTTCTGGTGCTCAGGGATGTGGATGCGCGGCAGGGCTAAGTGCCACTTCGAACACTTTTAGCCGCTTGCTTATAAAGCTCCCTAAAGCTGGGGACCTTGAGCCCTTGGGGGAAGTGCTCTTGCCTATACTGCCAACTTTCCAAGCACGCTCGCGAGCAAAACACCGGCGGTGGTGTGCGCCGGAGGGAGATCCCGCAGAACCTGCATTTGGGCCCAATCCTGAGAACTCGAGTTATTGTTCGCAGCATGCAGGAAGGCTATTCCCGCCGCCCGTTCCGTTCATCAGTAATGACTACTTGCCTTTTACTCACCTACTACTTGTCGCCGCCTTCCGATACTCATTCAGAGTCCGCGGCGTCCAACGTTGATCAGTACCCCTCTACAATGGCCCCAGCAATCTCCTTATAGGCGCGGCGCGTCTCCGGTTTGAGCACATCGAGGGTAACCAGGTCACCGTCTGCGACGCCGAGATCGTGAGGACCGCGATCAGTTCACGGCAAATTCCTGCCAGATGCTCCTCGATGGCGACCTTATCCACACGGGATAACACCTCGGCTTGGTCCGTAATCATCACGATCGCGTTGTGTGCCAAGTCCTCTAGCCGTGGCTGGCAAGCAAGTGCAACGTGCTGCGCGCGCTTTCCGCCACTCCCGGCGTACCCGGCGGCAATCACCAGTTTGTCGGCAGACTGCAGGATCCCGCTCATGGCGTTGTGGGTGACCCCCATGCGGCAGTCTGTCAGCGCCACCGAGTGGTAGCTGGAGATAAGCTTCCAGATCCGTACGTACTCCTCTGCCCAGCGAGCCGGAGACCTCTAGGTCCTGCTCCCCCGGGATCAGGTGGGGCCTCCGGGCATGATGCATATACTGGGCAAGTGCAGTCAGCGAGTCGACGGACTCAATGTTTTCCAGCAAACCAGTAATGGTGCGGGGCCTGGACTGCTGGTAAATGCCTTCGCCCAAGGCGCGTTCCACTAACTCACCGAGTCAGGGTTAGCGTCAATGTCACAAGGCGCGTCGCCGCTGTATTCAGCTAGGGTCAGACCCATCCCCACGCTGGTTGATGTCTTGCCGGTACCGCCCTTGAGGCTGAGTATTGCCGGGTTGTAGCTGCCCTGAAGCTGACGCGAGATCCGGCGAGCCAGCTCGTCCTCCTGCCGCTGCTTGGGCCCCGGGCCAAGATTCCACGCGCCCTTGGTAGTGGAGTAGACAGTTCCACGCAGTCGGCCCCTAGGGCGGGGTTTCTGTTCCTTAACGAATAAACCTGGCGAGCTGATGAAGTCCTGCAGAGGGGTGTCCGCAACAGCGTCCGCAACGATGGGCTTGCTTCGACGAAAAGAGGAAGCTTCGGCAGGAAGGTCCGACGACGGCGGCACAGTGGTTCGTGTGCTTTCGTCAGCATCAGTAGCGCGGGAGAAGCCGCCAGTAGAGGCCTCCTCCCCGGGGCGGGGAGGAGGCCGGCGCATGGGAAGGCTTGACGGCATCGGCCGCGGCAGTCTCCTCCGCTCAGGAGGAGACGCCGCGTCACCGGGGCCCGATGTCGTTCTGGCTCGAAGGGTTGGAATTTACAGCTGACGTGGTTACTTCCAGGCATCCCGCGGTGAGCGATCGGACGACGAAGGTTGCGGCGTCCGCGCAGCTGCGGCTGCCCTGCGTCCTCTGCTTGGGCGCCTGCATTCTGATCCGCCGGATCTCGCATCTCCGTCCCCCCGGACGTTCGGCCAACTGTTCTGCAGCACCAGTTCAAAGAGTAAGTCTAGGGGCTGGAACAGAAGCGCCTGATCAATGGTGGATGAGGGCAGCGGAAACCACGCCTGCCGTAAGGATCAGCAAGAGGGTCAAGATGGCGTAACCCTCCCACTTGGGGCGGTTTTTGTGCGGGTTGATGTCCACGTAGGGCACGATTATCGCTGCTTTCCCTGGGATGCAGAGCGAACGGAAAACCAGCGTGTGCGTCGCTTGATTCTCAGCAGCTGGTACAGCACAACGATGGGAACCAACAGGGTACCTAGTAACGCAGAAAGCGCCAGTGCGTAATCGGATATAGCCAACATCATCTCCATGGGTCATAAGCATCCTTATTGCTCTGACCTAAGCACGTGACTCGTGCATTGACAAGTCACGTCACGCGATACCCCTTGAGCGGCTGTTGGTTATCGCCCGAGGGCCAACAACACAACCGCGGCTGACGCCATTCCCAGAGCGGCAAGCGCGAAGTAAGAAAGATGCTGCACTCTCCGTCGGCCTAGGTCACGCCGCACGTAGCGCGAACCGCTGACTCCCACTCCCCCATGTCGACCCATGGGCACATGCTAGGAATGGCACCTCAAGATTTCCTCAAGACAAACAAATTGTTACGAGGCTTCGTGCGCCGGTCTGCCTGTATCCTGCAGGCGCTTGATAAACCAGCGGGACTGTTCGGGACCGTAGGGCAGCACCGGAATGGCCTTGGTAGCGTCGTCAGGGGTATCCCGAATGGACTGGCGCGCCTGGCGTACTGCCGTAGTCATGGTGTTAGCCATGGTCTTCACAAACTGGTCGTTGCATGGCGCCCCGTGTCCAGGAATGAGGAATTCGTAGCGGTGCCGCAGCGCTGAGATGTGCCGTAGCACGTCCGCCCACTCCTCCGGGTAGGAGTCTTCAAAGGAAGGGTATCCACCTTGTTCCACGAGGTCGCCCACGTACAGCGTGGTTGGCGTACCCACGAGAAGGTCCCCATTGGTGTGTCCACGGCCTAGGTAGAACAGGGTTGCAGTGAGGCCGCCAAGGTCCACCAGCACCGGCTGGTCTTTGACGATCGCGTTGGGGACCACCAGTTCCACGTTCTTGCCCTCACCTATGAACATCTCAGGCTCGACGGATCGAACGCATCGGCGCTGCTGGTCGCCACGTTGGTCGATCTCCCTGGCACAGTTTTCATGGGCCCAGAATTCGGTGACACCGGCTTCAGCGAACACTGCGTTGCCGAAGAAGTGGTCGTAGTGGGCGTGGGTATTGGTAACCACTAAGGGAAGGTCCGTCTTTCGTCGCACCGAGTTCAAAATTTCCGACGCTTGTCTCGCGCCGCAGCCGGTGTCGATCACCATGGCACGCTCGGAGCCCACAATGAGACCGGTGTTCAGCAGACATCCTTCAGTGACAAGCAAATAGTTGTCCGCTCCCACTTCGAGCCATTCCGACATCATTACTCCGTCCCTCACGCATGCAACCCCTGGCAATCCTGAACGTTGATTCTATGCGCCGCGGCGAAGATCTACCCATGCACGACGCCTCGGGAGATGTGATGAGGCGCGTCCGACAGGGACCCGCCCCCCAGGCGCCCAGTGGATGAAAAAGTATCTTTTCCTGTAATTGACGGCGCAGGCTTAATGCTTCCGGCCCAGTCCACTACGAACCCAAGTACTCCCATCGACCTTGCTCCTGCAACGTTCCTTCCTCAGAACACCTTCCCGCCTCGATGTAAGGCTACGCAGCAAGACGAAGAGCCTGGGGAAACGATTTTGGTATATCGAGACACGTCGAAACGTGGAGCGAACGGCGCGGTGACGCTGGTCAGTCAACTATTGGTCGTACCGGAGCCCAGGGCCTAGGCGTACCACCAAGGGGCTTCTATGAAGGCCTGATGCGGGACAACTGAGGCGAAAAACACTTTGGTTCAAGGTGGCAATCGTCTTATCAACTCTCGTCATCCCGATGACAATTCAAGTAGGGCGCGAGGGTCAGCGGTACGGGCGCCATCCTTATCGCCGGTACAATTGGCCAGACTGGACACTTACTGGCGCTCGAGCGGCGAGCGTAGCCACGGCTCTGGACTCAGGGGGATCACGTTGAATCTTAGCGACTATCTGCGCATTTTGCGGCGCAATTGGCTACTAATTGTCGCACTAACGTTGGCAGGCTTGCTGGTTGGAGGCCTTGTTTCCATCCTGACCAAACCTACCTATACAGCAGAAACACAACTGTTTGTTGCCATTCAAAGCTCTGGTTCTGTCCAGGAACTGCAGCAGGGAAACACCTTCAGCCAGGCTCGAGTTGAGTCCTATGTTCAGACCGTAACTTCACCGGCCGTGCTACAGCCTGCGATCGACGCATTGGGGTTACCCCTGACGGCGCGGGAGCTAGCCGGTTCTGTGAAAGCAAGCACCGAGCCTAATACAGTACTCATAAATGTGGCGGTTTCTGATCATTCGCCGGTCCAGGCGTCAGCAGTTGCTCAGGCAGTAGCAGACAGCCTGATCAAAACCGTAGACACTCTCGAGAAGCCCAAAACGGGCGGCGCGTCTCCAGTAAGTCTTTCGGTAATCAAGCCGGCGCTGGCACCTCCAGTCCCGTCGTCGCCAAACACCCGCCTGAACATCTTGCTCGGTCTGCTAGTAGGGCTCGCCTTCGGGGTGGCGGCTGCTCTTTTTAGGTCAACTTTGGACAGCGCGATTCGCGGTGATGCAGATGTACGTAAAGTCACGGATGCCCCTATCATTGGTGCGATCTCATTTGCTCAAGGCGCAACCAAGAAGCCGCTACTGACTCAGACCCGCCCCCAGAGCCCAAGAGCCGAATCCTTCAGGCAACTGCGAACCAATTTACAATTTGCGAATGTCTCGGGCCAAGCTAAAACAATCCTGTTGACCTCCTCGCTTCCAGGCGAAGGGAAAAGTACGACTGCCGCTAACTTGGCAATAGCATTGGCACAATCAGGACAGGTCGTTTGTCTTATAGACGCAG